>CAMHUC010000060.1 GCA_946188155.1 uncultured bacterium
TGATTTTGCTTGTCTTGATTTGCAGCACTAAGGTAAGTGAAAAATCTGACATGGCAAAATCCTGAGCCGCTCGGCTTTGCCGCTTCGCGCGTCGAAGAACTTTTTGTTGCTCAGAAACTTATAAAAATAGTTAAACTAAAGTGCTGCGGAATTAAGGAAATATACCAAACAGGTGATGACGCTGGCATAGCAGAAGTTGGAAGAACTGAAAACAGCAAAGACATCAATAGATGAGTAGATACAAATGCTGAATAAGAATTTTCAGTAGAGAGGGAAGTGTTTGAAGATATTACCTCACGATATTTGCTGGTCGCCATTTCTCTGGCACTTCGTAACGCTTGGTGCCATCCGTCACCACATCTGGCATAATGGCATCGCGGAAACGGCGTTCATTCTTATACATAAGAACTGGTTTGCTGCTATGATGCGTAAGGTTGTCTTTCAGGTCACAACTAAAGTTTGAAGGCGGGAAATAGACCTTGAATGCGTCACTTTTTGAACGATATTCTTGCATAGTCGGTGGAAAAGGCTTATCTTTGCACCGTCTAAGAAATCTCCCGCAAAGGGAGCGCCCAATATTGAATGACACAATGAAAAAAAGTTGATTCTGTGGATGGCAGCCATGACGGCCGTCAGCACAGCTACAATGACGACAGCGTGTAGTGGCGAAGACAATCCTGACAATCCCGTCGTGGCGCCAGCATCTCTACATCAAGCCCTGGTTCACCATCACGGCTGAGAATCAAGAAAGTGTATAGCCGCCGAATTTCAAAAGCATAGCAACTTCAAGACAAAACGACAATATGAAGAGACTATTTATCTTGATCTGTACAGCCTGCTGGCTGACAGTTTGTGCTCAAGGGAGTGAATCTACATCCTACGAGATGCACTACACGGTGACGCCCGACACGGCCAGCCACTATCTGAACGTAAGGCTCGACTATGAAGGGAGGGAAACGGAGAATGCGGAACTGGTGCTGAACATGCCGCGCTGGGCACCGGGCTACTACCAGATACTTGACTTCGCCAAGCACCTCTGTGACTTCAGTGCTGTCGATGGTGCAGGCCGCAACCTCACCTGGCGGAAGGACGGCATGAACCGCTGGCGCATCTCGTTGCCCGACAGCCGCCGGGCTACGGTTACCTACCGTGTCTATGCTAACGAGCGCGACGTGGCCTCCAGCAGGGTGAGCGGTCAGGTGGCCTTCGTGTCGCCGCCGGGGGTGTTCATGCACGTTGACGGCGACCTGCGGCATCCTGTCACCGTCACCTTCCGTATGCCCTCCGAATGGCCGCACATCTCCACGGGACTAAGGCCGAGGCCAGGCGATGCGGCAACCTTCGCCGCTCCCGACTTCGACACGCTCTACGACTCCCCCTTCCTGCTGGGCAATCATGAGGTGAGCCGTTTCAGCCATGAGGGGCACGACTATGAGTTCGCCCTGGAGACACCCGACGGCGCAACCGAGATAGGACTGGAGCGTGACTTCAGGCGCATCGTCAGTGCTGCCACGCGGATGATGGGCGACGTACCCTACGACAACTACTGCCTGATACACATGGGCAAGGGCGCCGGCGGCCTGGAGCATCAGAACTCGCAGGCCTGTTATACCGACGGCACATATCATTTCGCATCTCGCCGCGAGCACGTGAAATTCTTGGCTCTCGTGGCCCACGAGTACTTTCACCTCTATAATGTGAAGTGCATCAGGCCCGCCGAACTGTGGCCCATCGACTATGACCGTGAGGCCGTCACTCCGATGCTCTGGGTGAGCGAGGGCCTGACATGCTACTATGAGTTCCGGCTGCTTCAGGAGGCGGGTATCACTACTACCGACGAGGCGCTCGAACTGATCTCCACCTACTTCGGGCTCTATGCCCCCTATCAGGGCCAGCACCACATGAGCCTGCGCCAGAGCAGTTACGACATCTGGCTGAGCGCCACTAACCAGGACGACAACTACCGTGACGTGCGTATCAATTACTACTTCAAAGGGCCAGTCATCGGCCTGATTATGGATGTGGCTATCCGTGAAAGGACTGCACAGCGGCAGTCGCTCGACGACGTGATGCGCCTGCTTTACCGGCGGTACTATCACGAACTGAAGCGAGGCTTTACGGAGGAAGAATTCTGGCAGGCCGTGACTGAGGTAGCCGGCACCCCGCTGTCGGAGATACGCAGGCTCGTAGATACGACTGAGGAGCCTGACTACGACCGTCTGCTGGCACCGGCAGGTCTGTGCGTTGATAAGGCCAACTGGATGATCCGCTGTGTGGCAAACCCTGACGCATCACAGCTGTCCTTCCTGAAAAGTATGGGCTTATCCCTTGCCGCCAGTTCTTGGTGAGGGCGGGAGATAGGGCAGGGGCAAGTACAACAAGAGTACGGGAAGTCTCAGTGGTACTCATTTCCTGACTTCAGCGATGCGTCACCCAAATCACCACTTTTAACAATCGGAAATGGCCTGTTTGTCAGGGTTTGGGGAGATTGGGCTACAACGATGTGTTAAAACCGCCGAAGTCAGGAAAAAAGGCAAGCATCTTCACCGTAATCTACAGAATTACGTCCGCATTTTTGGCTGGTTCGCATAATTTTCGTAACTTTGCAGCGAAATTATGAGTATATTAAACTTAGATACTACCCACAGGCGATTCTCGTTCGAAGTGCTGCCCCCCCTAAAGGGAACAGGCACTGGCAAGCTGTTTGCCGACATCGACAAGCTGCGGGCCTTCGACCCCGCCTATATCAACATCACTACCCACCACTCCGAGTTTGTGTACCGCGAACTGGCGAACGGGCAGTACGAGCGGCAGCGCATCCGCCGCCGTCCGGGCACCGTGGCCATAGCCGCTGCCATACAGCAGCGCTATAACATACCCGTGCAGCCCCACGTCATCTGCAGCGGGGCCACCATCGAGGACATCGAGTACGAGCTGCTCGACCTGCAGTTCCTTGGCATCAGCGACCTGCTGCTGCTGCGAGGCGACAAGGCCAGGGAGGACAGCCGCTTCATACCGACAGCAGGCGGGCATGCCCACACCACCGACCTCATCCGGCAGGTGCAGCGCTTCAACGAAGGCTTCTTTGCCGACGGCACGCCCATCAAGAATCCGGGCCAGAGCTTCGACTTCGGCGTGGCCTGCTATCCCGAGAAGCACGAGGAGGCCCCCAACATGGAAATGGACATGCAATACCTGAAGGAGAAGCAGGACCTTGGGGCACAGTATGCCGTCACCCAGCTGTTCTACGACAACCAGAAGTACTTCGACTTTGTGGAGAAGGCGCGAGGGATGGGCATCACCATCCCCATCATCCCCGGCATCAAACCACTGGCCAAGCTGGCACAGCTGACGGTGGTGCCTAAGACTTTCCACTGCGACATACCCGAGCCGCTGGCCCGTGAGATTGTGAAGTGCAAGACCGACGAGGATGCCCGCCTGCTGGGCATCGAGTGGACCACCGAGCAGTGCAAGGAGCTGTACCAGCACGGCGTGAACAATATCCACTTCTACACAGTGTCGGCCGTCGACTCCGTCGTAGAAGTAGCAAGGCGGCTGCTATAAGAAAATAGTAAATCGTAAATCCCGTAAATAGTAAATAACGAAGGTGTACTGGAATGAGGTGATAGGACAACAGGAGGCCAAGGAGCGCCTTCAGCAGCTGGTAGAGGAAAACCGGCTGCCCCACGCACTGATGCTCTGCGGGCCTCAGGGAGCCGGCAAGGCGGCCCTGGCGATGGCCTTCGGCTGCTGGCTGCTCGACAACGGCACGCCGTCGGCCCGTGCGATGCTTGAGAAGATGGAGCACCCCGACCTGCACTTCACCTACCCCACCATCAAGCTGCCGTCGATGAGCACTGAGCACAAGCCCGTGAGCGACGACTTCGCCCGCGAGTGGCATGAGCTGATCATGCAGGGACCCTACTTCACTATGGACCAGTGGATGCAGGCCATGGGCGGCGAGAACCAGCAGGCCATCATCACCGCCGGTGAGAGCGACGACCTGGTGCGCAAGCTGTCGCTCAAGTCGAGCCAGGGCGGCTATAAGGTGAGCATCATCTGGCTGCCGGAGCGCATGAACACCGAATGCGCCAACAAGCTGCTAAAGCTTATCGAGGAGCCTCCACAGCAGACGGTATTCATCATGGTATGCGAGGAGCCCGACAAGCTGCTGGAGACCATCCGCAGCCGCGTGCAGCGCATCGACGTAAAGAAAATCGATGACGAGAGCCTCAGGCAGGCTCTCATCCAGCAAAGGGGCATCAGCCAGGAAGCCGCCCACCGCATTGCCCGACTTGCCAACGGCAACTGGCTGAAGGCCTTGGACGAGCTGCAGGTGGGTTCGGAGAATGAGCAGTTTCTCGACATGTACATCTCACTCATGCGCCTGGCCTACCAGCGCAAGATCAAGGACCTGAGGAAGTGGAGCGAGGTGACGGCTGCCTTCGGGCGTGAGAAGCAGAAGCGCTGGCTGAGCTACTTTCTCAAGATGGCCCGTGAGAATTTCATGTACAACTTCGGCCGGGAAGAGCTGAACTATATGACACAGAAGGAAGAGGACTTTGCGCGCAACTTCGCCCGCTTCATCAATGAGGGCAACATCCTGTCCATCAGCGACCTGGCCAATCGTGCCATCCGCGACATCGGGCAGAACGCCAATGCTAAGATAGTGTTCTTCGACTTCGCTCTGCAGATGATTGTGTTGCTGCTGCAAAAATAGAAAGAGAGTTTATAGTTAATCCGTAAAATAGTAAATCCGTAAATAGTAAATACACATATGGTGGAAGAGAATACAAAAGAATATCCGATACGCACTGGCTGCGACCGTGGCTTCTGCCACCAGGCAGTAGGCCGCCAGGACCGCCAGCTGAACACCTACGACTGGCTGGCCGACGTGCCAGGCAATGCCGACGACACCGACCTGGTGGAAGTACAGTTCAAGCATACCCGCAAAGGCTACTACCACAACGTGAACAACCTGGAGCTGAAGAAAGGTGACATCGTTGCCGTGGAGGCCAGTCCTGGCCACGACATCGGCGTGGTAACACTGACAGGACGTCTGGTGAAGCTCCAGATTAAGAAGGCGAACCTGAAATCGGCCGACGACATCAAGCGCATCTACCGCATAGCGCGCGAAGCCGACATTCAGAAATTCCATGAGGCAAAGGCACGCGAGCACGCCACAATGATAGAGAGCCGTATGATTGCCAAGGGACTGGGACTGGACATGAAGATAGGCGACGTGGAGTACCAGGGCGACGGCAACAAGGCCATCTTCTACTACATCGCCGACGAGCGCGTGGACTTCCGCCAGCTGATCAAGGACCTGGCAGCCGCCTTCCATGTGCGCATCGAGATGAAGCAGATCGGAGCACGCCAGGAAGCCGGGCGCATCGGCGGCACAGGCCCCTGCGGCCGGGAGCTGTGCTGTGCCACCTGGATGAAGAACTTCATCAGCGTATCGACCAATGCCGCACGGTTCCAGGACATCTCGCTCAACCCGCAGAAACTCGCCGGCATGTGCGCCAAGCTGAAGTGCTGCCTGAACTATGAAGTGGACGACTATGTGGAGGCCGGGCGCCGGCTGCCTGGCAAGGACATCATCCTCCAGACTCAGGATGCCGACTTCTACTACTTCAAGAGCGACATCCTGGCAGGGCTCATCACCTATTCTACAGACAAGAACATCGCTGCCAACCTTGAAACGATTTCCGCCCGCCGGGCTAAGGAGATCATCGAGATGAACCGCCGGGGAGAAAAGCCCCTCACACTGCAGGAGGACGGCCACGTGAAACCCGTCAAGCAACACGTCGACCTGGCCGGCGGCGACATCAGCCGATTCGACAAGGCCAAGAAAAAGAAGAAAAAGAAGAAACCTGCCAACAGCAAGCCCGCTGACGGCGCAAAGGCAGAAACGAAGAAAGGCGATGCGAAAGGCTAAGCATGCTCTCTTGGCATGCCTCCTGCTGACGGGGGCAGTGCCGTCGCTTACGGCATGCGGCGACTTGCCCGTATACAGCCACTACAGGCACACGCCTGCTAACGGCTGGGAGAAGAACGACACTATCAGCTTCGGGATAAGCCCTGTGAAGGAGGCCGGCCACTACCTAGAAGAGCTGGGACTACGCATCAACGATGACTTCCCCTTCCAAGGGCTTTGTCTGGTAGTACACCAGACGGTTCTGCCCTCTGGCTACCATCACAGCGACACGCTCAACTGCACCCTCATCGACAAGGACGGACGGGTGAAAGGCTCCGGCATCAAGCACTACCAATACAATTTCCACGTCAACACCATCCGTCTTTCCGAAGGTGACTCCCTGCACATCCTGGTGAAGCACAACATGAAGCGCGAAATCATGCCCGGCATCACCGACATTGGCATCAGGGTGGAGAAGCGGTAGTTTTGTTTGGTTTATAGTTTAAAGTTTAAAGTTTATAGTTGATCACCTCCGCACGAGGTTACGGCTGGCGTCTATTCGCAGGAAGATGAACAGCAGCAGGGTGAAGCCCCACAGTGAAGAGCCTCCATAGCTGAAGAACGGCAGCGGGATTCCGATGACTGGCGTCAGCCCCAGCACCATGCCCACATTGATGAATACATGGAAGAGGAAGATGCTTAACACCGAATAGCCATAGACCCGCCCGAAGCGATAAGGCTGCCGCTCTGCCAGATGAATCAGGCGAAGGACCAGGAAGAGGAACAGCAGCAGGACTGTGGCAGAGCCGATGAACCCCTCTTCCTCGCCGACGGTACAGAATATGAAGTCGGTATCCTGCTCTGGCACATATTTCAGCTTGGTCTGGGTGCCATTGAGGAAACCCTTGCCCTCAATACCGCCCGATCCGATGGCTATCTGACTCTGATGCACGTTGTAGCCTGCACCCTTCAAATCCTCCTCGAGGCCCAGAAGCACGTTGATGCGTACCCGCTGGTGAGGTTCCATCACATTGTTGAGCACATAGTCGGCCAGATTGAAGAACACCACCGAACCCAGTGCGAACAAGGCTATCCACAGATAGTTACGCAGGCGAGTGGCCAACGCCTGCCACAGCAGATAGCCTATCAGCAAGGCTGTCATCACCAGCTGCACATAGACAATATCGAAGGGGATGACAAAAAGCGAGAAAGCCAGGAAGATGGCCGTCAGGCCGAAACAGGCCAGCAGTATGGCCCATGCCTCCCTCTTGTTGGGACAATAGCTCAGCACCAATAGTCCGGAAAACAGATGTATCAGGAAGAGCACCACGAACCTGCCTACCGACGTAGGCGTATAGAACATCATCGTATCGGCAAAACGAATGCCCACCACGAAATAGATGACCATGGCAACACCCGTGAACAAGAGGCTACCCGACATGCCCTCGCGATAGAGCATCAGGAAGAATGCCAGATAGACCAGTGCCGACCCTGTCTCGCGCTGTAGCACGATACAAATCATCGGCAGGAAGATGAAGGCCAGTGTCATGGCGAAGTCCTTCCACTTTTGTATGTCGTAGCCGTATGTACTCATAAACTTCGCCAACGCCAAGGCCGTGGCAAACTTAGCGAACTCCGCCGGCTGGAGCCTGAGCGGTCCCAGCACGAGCCACGATCGGGAACCCTTGATGGTATGCGGATTAAAGATGGTGGCTATCAGCAACAGTAGCAGCACGGCGAAGATGGCGTATGCGAAAGTGTCATAGAAACGGTCGTCGAGTAACAGCAGGAACAAACCGAGTACGATGGAAGTACCGATCCAGACGATCTGCATACCCGAGCGGCTCTCCAGACTGAAGATGTCCGTCTCGCCATAAGTGTAGCTGGCTCCACAGACGCTGACCCACCCGAAAGTGAGCAGGGCAAGATAAATGAGGATGGTCCACCAGTCGATGCTGCGCAGTACGCCGGGTTTCTTATCTGTCTTCTGAGCCATAGGCGATATGTCGGTTTTGGAAAGACTCGGCTTTCTTCATCGAGGCCTCAGAGAGCTTTCCGTTAATATACTGTTCCATAATCAGGCCGCCGAGCGGCACTCCATAGGTGGCTCCCCATCCGCCATTTTCCACATATACTGCCACCGCTATCTTGGGCTTGTCCATAGGGGCAAAGCCCATGAATACGGAATGGTCGTGGCCGCGGTTCTGAGCCGTACCCGTCTTGCCGCAGGCCTGGAAGTCGTAGTGCGCCAGAGCATGGCAGGTGCCGCCGAGTGCCGACGCTCGCATTCCCTGCACCACGAAGTCGTAAGCCCGGCGGTTGGCCTTAGTGAAATGCCGACGGGTGAATGTTGTATCGAGAGCCTCGCCCTGCACCTTGCGCACCACGTGAGGCACATAATAATATCCCCGATTGGCGATGGTGGCCCCCAGGTTGGCTATCTGCAACGGTGTCAAGAGCACCTCGCCCTGTCCGATGGAGATGGAAATGATGGTCAAGCCGTTCCACGAGCCTTTATAGGCACGGTCGTAGAAGTCGGCATTGGGAATCAGCCCCCTCTTCTCGCCAGGCAGATCGACACCAAGCTTATAGCCGAAGCCCATCGACACCATATAGTCACGCCAGGTGTTCATGGCATTCTGAACGCTGCCGTATTTGGATATGTTCGTATTAAGCATGTGGTAGAGTCCCCAGCAGAAGAAGCCATTGCACGATGTCGACAGGGCCGGCACCAGGGGCAGCGGCGACGCATGTCCGTGACACCCCACGTGGAGGCCCTTGAAATTGAAGCCGTGGCCGCAAGGATAAGGAGTCCGCTCGTCGATGACACCCTCCGACATGAAGGTGAGTCCCTGTGACGTCTTGAAGGTAGAGCCAGGGGGATAGAGGCCCATGATGCTGCGGTTGAGCAACGGTCGCCAGGGGTCTCGGCTCAGCAGCCGGTGATTCTTGCTGCGCTCGCGTCCCACCATCATACGGGCATCATACGAGGGCGACGACACCATGCAGAGTATCTCGCCTGTGGATGGCTCGATGGCCACAATACTGCCGATTTTCCCTTCCATGAGCCGCTCGCCGAGGGCCTGCAGCTCGTAGTCGATGCTCAGTGTCAGGTTCTTTCCGGGCTTCGGCTTTCTGTCGAGCGCACCGTTCTGATAACGGCCCTGAATACGGCCATGGGCATCGCGCAGCAGTATCTGGATGCCCTTCTCACCGCGAAGCTGGCGCTCGTAGCTGCGCTCCACGCCTTGCTTGCCGATGTAGTCGCCAGGCTGGTAGTAGTCATCCTCCTCGATGTCTGCCGGCGACACCTCTGCCACGTCGCCCAGCACATGGGCTGCCATCCCGCTCTGGTAACAGCGCACACTGCGCTTCTGCACATAGAATCCAGGAAAACGGAACATCTTCTCGCGGAACATGCTGAAGTCCTTGTCGGTCAGCTGACTCAGGAAGAGCTGCTGGGTGAAGCGCGAGTAGCCCGGATTGCGGTTACGGTCCTTGATGGTCTCCATCCTGCGGTCGAACTCCTCCTTGGTGATATTGAGGGCCTGGCAGAATTCCAAGGTGTCCAGATGGCCCGTGGCCTCATTCATCACCACCATGATGTCGTACGAGGGCTGGTTGTAGACCATCAGCTTGCCATTGCGGTCGGTGATGACCCCGCGCGAGGGAAATTCCACCTTCTTCAGGAAAGCATTGGAGTCGGCACTCTTCTTATAGTCGTCGCTCGTTATCTGGAGCGTGAACAGACGGATGATATAGACGACCACTATCAATGTAGCCACCGCCCCTACCACATACTTGCGCTGCTCCAAACTATTATGTTCCTTCACGTTCTCCTGACGCTTTCGATTGCAAGAATCAACACCAACGTTAGCAGCGTGCTTGTCCCGGCACACTCCAACCAGTAGAGCCAGTCGAAGAAGTTGAAGGACTCAAGGGCAAAGAATACCAGGCAGAAGATCAGCAAAAGCACCGCAGCGAGCACCACGAACTTGCCTGTGCCCAAGGTAGACACTGACACCTCCAGGTTCTCTGCCGAGTCACGCGGCACAAACAGTTCCAGAAGATAGGACTGCAGCATGCCCACCAGCGTGAGCGAGGCGGCAGCCAGGCCCGGCGTGTTCGATGCCACGTCGATAGCCAGCCCCATGACGAAGCTCCACAGCAGTGTCTCCCACTTAGGTGTTCCCCTGTGGAAGGTGATGGGGAAATAGACATAAAGCAGTGGCATGGCCATGCCAAACAGGTGGATGTGGTTCAGGAACAATACCTGAGCCACCCACAGCAGGACAAACCATCCCAGACGTTTGAATAATTCTACTGACAAAGCAACTGACGATTTTTTCTCTTAACTGTTCACTTATTTCCCGTAGACATTCATCGAGTCGCGAGCAGCCTCCATCAGCTTCACCCGCTCGGCGATGCTCTTGTCACTGATCACACACACATCGCGCAGACAGCCAAAGTCGGTGCTCAGCCTCACTTGCAGCTTATACGACAGGCCGTCGGCCGAGTTGAACACCTTCTCTATCTTGCCCACCAGCACTCCCGGAGGAAAGATTGTGGAGTAGCCACTCGTCTCAATCCATTCGCCGCGCTTAAAATGGGCATGCCGGGGAATATCCTCGACAAAAGCTACGGAAGGGTCGCGCCCGTCCCACGTCAGGTAGCCAAAATAGCCGCGATTGCGGATGGCACAACTGATGCGCGACATGGAGCGGTTCAGCACGGGGATGACCACCGAATAGTGGTCGCCCACCAGATAGACCACCCCCACGACACCATTGCCGCAGGCCACGCCCATGTCCACCTCCACGCCGTCGCTGCTGCCCTTGTCAATGGTTATCAGATTGTCGGGCTGGCTCAGCGAGTTTGACACCACCTTGGCAGGTATCAGCCGATACTTGCTCAGCAGATGCAGTTCCTGCCGCATCTTGACCGTCGTATCCTGAGTAGCATCCATATAGAGCCGCCTGAGCTGGTTCACCTGCCGTTCCAGATAGAAATTGCGAAGTGTCAGCTCCTCGTTGGCCCTCGACATGGAGAAGAAAGTGGTGATGCCACTCTCCATTTCGTACACCTTTCCTACTGCTGCATTAGCCGAAGAGAGCCACGCACTGTTCTGATAACTGTTATATCTGAACAGCAGTACACCACTGACAACCTCCAACACGATGAAGAGCAGCCAGTGGTAATAGTCCTTCAGGAAATCCAGCAGGTTGCGCACTATCTCATCAGGAATGTGAACCGGTCAATATTCTTCAATGCCACCCCGGCACCCTTGGCCACGCTATGCAGGGGGTCCTCAGGCACGTGGAAGGGGATATTGATCTTCTCCTCCAGACGGCGGTCCAGCCCACGAAGCAGTGCGCCGCCTCCCGACAGGTAGATACCGTTCTGCACAATGTCGGCATACAGCTCGGGCGGTGTATTCTCCAGAGCAGAAAGAACGGCGCTCTCGATACGTGCCACTGTCTTGTCGATACAGTGGGCTATCTCCTGATAGCATACGGGCACCTCCATCGGCAGGGCCGTGATGCGGTTCGGGCCATGCACCAGGAAATCCTCGGGGGCATCGTCACCCAGGTCTGTCAGGGCGGAGCCCACGGCTATCTTGATGCGCTCGGCCATACGCTCCGACACTTTCACATTGTGCTGGCGCGACATATACTCCTGAATGTCGGAGTTCAAGTCGTCGCCGGCCACCTTGATGCTCGTATTGGCCACAATGCCACCCAGCGAGATCACGGCAATCTCCGTCGTGCCGCCACCGATGTCTACTATCATATTGCCCTCGGGGGCTTCCACGTCGATACCAATACCGATAGCTGCTGCCATCGGCTCGAAAATCAGGTACACGTCGCGACCGTCGGCATGCTCGGCAGAGTCGCGCACTGCTCGCAGCTCCACCTCGGTAGAACCCGACGGCACACCAATCACCATGCGCAGCGATGGGGAGAACAGGCGTGAGCCTGAATGCACCATCTTGATCAGTCCGCGCATCATCTGCTCACAGGCAGAGAAGTCGGCTATCACACCGTCACGTAGCGGACGGATGGTGCGTATGCTGTCGTGCGTCTTCTCATACATCATCTTCGCCTGAGAGCCCACGGCGATCATCTTATCTGTTCGGCGGTCGAGAGCCACCACCGACGGCTCGTCGACAACGATCTTGTCATCACTGATAATAATCGTGTTTGCCGTACCCAAGTCCATGGCTATCTCTTGGACAAAACTAAAAAAGCCCATAACTATTTACTATTTGACTATTTACGATTTACTTCCGTTTTGATTATTTAGCGATTTCTTGGATAATCCAAGCGCGTAGTGAGTTCTTCAGCGGCAGCCGCTCGGCACTTTGCGAGGCTTGCTGCCAACGGGACGCAAGAAATTCTTCACTCTTCACTCTTTCACTTCTTAAACCACTCGTTGATGGCAGTGTCGTAATGCGAGCTCACGCCAAAGGCACGGGTGGCCAGCATGCGGCGCTGCTCGCGCGTGGTCTCGGCACCCTGCTTCTTCAGTATGTCGAGCAGCACACCGTATTCTGCCTTGCTTGGCACAATCACCACGTCGTTGAAGTTCTTGGCTCCGGCACGGATCAGCGAAATGCCGCCAATGTCAATCTTCTCGATGATATCCCCCTCAGAGGCACCACTGGCAACGGTCTGCTCGAAGGGATAGAGGTCTACTATCACCAGGTCAATCTCTGGTATCTCATATTCGGCCATCTGCTTCTGGTCGCCCTCATTGTCGCGACGGCCCAGGATGCCTCCGAACACCTTCGGATGGAGCGTCTTCACGCGCCCACCAAGAATCGAGGGGTACGTGGTAACGTCCTCCACCTTCTGACACTCATAGCCGAGCGACTCAATAAACTGCTGCGTACCACCGGTAGACAGGAACTTAACGCCCTCTTCATTCAACTTCTTGAGCAACTCCTCAAGCCCGTCCTTGTGGAATACCGACACCAATGCGGTCTTAATCTTCTTTGTTTCTGCCATTCTTATACCTATTATAACGTTATAACTATTCGAATCAGGCTGCAAAATTACGAAAAATCATCGGATTAACGCCTATCTTTCATTCAAAAATCCCCGTTAATCTATGTTAAGTTAAGATAAGTCAAGATGTGAAGCTACGACTTATCAGAGAATTATTACTATTTTTGCAGACAATTACTTTTTTTCTGCGAATGACAACTATACTTTATCTGGTAAGACACGGTGAGACCGTGGACAACGTGCGACAAATTATGCAGGGCCAGACTCAGGGCCTACTGACAGGCAACGGCATACTGCAGGCAGAGCGGGTGCGCGACGAGATGAGTCACACCCGCCTCGACGCCATCATCGCCAGCGACCTGAAGCGAGCTGTGGACACGGCACGCATCATCGCCGAGCCACACGGGCTCAGCGTCGTTCAGACACCACTGCTGCGAGAACGCGACTGGGGAGGGTTCACCGGCAGATATATCCCGGAGCTGAAGGGAGAGGTGTGGCCCGACGACATAGAGACACAGGAAAACCTTCTTTCCAGGGCTGGCGAGTTCATCGCCTACGTCAGGAATACGTTCCCGGGAAAGAAGGTGCTGGCCGTTGGACACGGCATCATCAACAAAGCCGTCCAGGCTGTCTATTATGGTAAGTCAATGAACGAGGTTCCGCGGATGATGAACGCTGAGGTGAGGATGCTCGAGATTTGACACTTAGCGACGCCCGCCTACGTGCCCGCCGCCACCATGGGAACCGCCGCCGTTGGAGCCACCGCCGTTGGAGCCACCGCTGAAGGAACCGCCGCTACGACTGCCACCCCCGAAGGATGCGCTGCTATGGCCACCCCCGAAGGATGAACTGGCACGTGAGCCGCCGAATGACGAGCTGCTGTGAGAGCCGCCGAACGACGAGCTGCTGCGCGAGCTGCCGAATGACGAGCTGCTACGAGAGCCACCGCTATAGGAACCACGCGAACTGCTGTAGGAGCCGTGAGAGCTGCCCATCGAAGAGCGGCTGGTGCTGTTGCCGCCAAAGCTACGGCTGGGAGTGCTGGAATTGCCGCGATTAAAAGAACCGCTACTGCTGCCACGATCCAACGAACCCCTGTTATTGCCACGATCCACGGAGCCGCTGCCGCGCTCCAGCGTTCCCCTATTGCTGCCGGAGCCTACCGTGCCCCTACCCTCATAGGAACGATGGCCTTCCACCTGGCGACCGCCACTGCCGCTTCCAATCCTACGGTTGCTTTCCACTCCACGGATTGAGCCAATGCGGCCACCTTCATACGAACGCCCTGTGACGCGGGTGGAGCTGCGATAAGAACCACGGAAGTCGCCACGAGTCCAGCGGTCGTGCAGGCCAACATGGGTACGGCCCGGAGCACGGAAATGAGTGCGGTGGCCATAGTAGTAGCCGTGAGTGCCATGCAGATGCCAGGCGTGGCCGCCACGATAGGTGACGTAGAAGTGAGGACGCCCGAAGTAGAAGTAGTCACGGTGGGGATAACGGGCATAGATGCCGAAGTGCCAGTAGCCTGCATCCCAATAGAGGGGACGATAGAAATAGTTGGCTGCCATGTAGGCGTTCCACTGCCAGTCGAGCAGGATGTAGCTCATGTCCAGATTGCGACGCTCCCAGTAGGTGCCGAACACGTCGTGGCGCCCCGTCACTCCCATCAGATAGTCGAGGTTGATTTCATACGCTGCCTCATATTGCTCGTCAGTCAGATTGAGCTCATAGGCCATCTTGTCAGTCAGGAACAGGGCCTCCTGGCGTGCCTGCTCGTAACTCATGCCGTGTGCCGATATGGCTATCGTCAGCATTGCCATCAGGGTTATCATCATCTTTTTCATTGCCGTAAATATTTTAATCGTTATACATTTTGGATTCTTTCACGTTGCAAAGTAACGACTTTTCGGCCACCTCTGCAAAGGAAATTCCCTAAAAGGGCCGGGGATTTTCCCTATAACAGACTTTTTTCCTCAGAAAAAGAAAAAATCTCAAATCTCAAATCTCAAATCTCGAATAAAAGAAGTACCTTTGCACCGATGAAAAGACTTATTCACTATATAATAGGTATAGCTTGCTGGGCGCACGTCACCCCTACCCTGGCCCAGGAGCGCTCACTCCTCGACAGCCTGCACTACCGAACGGAGCTTCAGGCCACAGTAGCCACAGGCGACCACAGCCCCCTATGGCTCAATGCCAACAGACACGGTATGAGCTCGCTCAAGACGGCCAACGGCTTTGTGCGTGCCGCCCTCTGCCGCCCTCTCGCGCTCGACGACCGCAGGCGATGGGGCATAGGCTATGGTGCCGACGTGGCCGTGGCTGCCGGCTTCACGAGCACACTGGTCGTTCAGCAGGCCTACGTCGAGGGTCGCTGGCTGAAGGGTGTCCTCACCCTGGGAGCCAAGGAACAGGCGATGGAGCTGAAGAACCCCGAGCTGAGCTCTGGCTCGCAGACCCTGGGCATCAATGCCCGCCCAGTGCCGCAGGTGCGCCTCGCGCTGCCCGACTACTGGACGATTCCGCACACACGTGGCTGGCTGGCACTCAAGGGGCACATCGCCTACGGCAGGACTACCGACGACGGCTGGCAGAAAGACTTCGTCGGCCCCACGGCACGTTTCACCGAGGGCACGCTCCTGCATACCAAGGCCGGCTACCTGAAGATAGGCCCGAAGCGCGTCACGCTGGAGTTAGGGCTGGAGATGGCCGCACAGTTTGGGGGCAAGTCACACTATGACAAGGACGGCGACGGACGGCGCGACGTCATCGACAACGAGGGAGGCCTCAAGGCCCTCTGGCATGCCTTCGTACCGGGCGGCAGCGGTGCCGACGAGTCGGGCAGCAACTACCAGAATGCCGACGGCAACCAGCTGGGCTCGTGGGTGATGCGCCTGAACATTGACCAGCCGGCGTGGAACCTGGGGCTCTATGCCGACCACTACTTTGAAGACCACTCCTCGATGTTCATGCTCGACTACAACGGCTACGGCGAGGGAGCCGAGTGGAACCAGAAGAAGGAGAGCCGCTTCTTTCTCTACGACCTGAAGGACATCATGCTGGGAGCCGAGCTGCGGCTGAAACAGGTGGGATGGCTCAGCAACGTCGTGGTGGAGTATCTCTATACGAAGTATCAGAGCGGCCCTGTGTATCACGACCGTTCGCCCCACATCAGCAACCATCTGGGAGGTCAGGACGACTACTACAACCATCACCTCTTTACCGGCTGGCATCACTGGGGGCAGGTGATGGGAAATCCGCTCTACCGTTCGCCGCTCTACAATGCCGACGGCAACATCCGCGTGACCAACAACCGCTTCGTGGCCTGGCACTTAGGCATCAGCGGACAGCCTGCCCGCCCCCTCCACTACCGCCTGCTGGCCACCTGGCAGTCAGCTCTTGGCACCTATGCCGAGCCTCTGCCTGAACGACAGCACAATCTGAGCCTGCTGGCCGAGGCCTCGTGGCGCTTCCCGCTTGGCTGGCAAGTGCGGGGATCCATCGCCCTCGACCGCGGCCGTCTGTTAGGCGACAACTTCGGCGTTCAAGTATCAATAGTCAAATCAGGAATCCTGGCAAAATGAAAAAATGGGTATTTATATGGGCAGCCGTATGCCTGACGGCACTGACGGCCTGCCACATCGAGACATCAGGCAATGGCCGCCTCGACGGATACTGGCAGCTACGACAGGTCGACTCCCTCGGCAACGGCGTGACGGTGGACTATGCAGAGCGCGACGTCTACTGGAGTTTCCAGCACAAGCTATTACAGCTGAGCGATTTGCACGGCACCAACATCATCTGCCGTCTGACGGAGGACAACCAAGTGCTGACACTCGACACCCCGTGCCTGTTCGACCGCTCCGAGGGTGACACGCCTGTCAGCGATGCTGCCGTCCTGCAACCGTTCGGCGTCAATGCCCTACAGGAGCAGTTGCGCATTGTCACTCTTGAGCCCGACTGGCTGGTGCTGGAGTCCTCCGTGCTGAGGCTCCGTTTCCGGAAGTATTAGAATTTCTTCCCAAAGGCGATACTGACAAACGTCTGCATCAGTATTTTGGCATCGAGCCACAGCGACTGGTGCTCCAGATAGTAGAGGTCCATCTCCAGCCGTCGCAGCATCTTCTCCATCGTGTCGGTATAGCCGTTGTGCAGCGTGGCATAGCTGGTCACGCCGGGGCGTATGGCGTACAGACGCTCGTAGCGACTGTCGCGCTGCATGATCTGGTCGATGTAGTACTGGCGCTCAGGGCGAGGACCCACGAAAGCCATGTCGCCCCTAAGCACATTCCACAGCTGCGGCAGCTCGTCGAGATGATGCACACGCAGGAATCGCCCTATGCGCGTCAGCCTCGGGTCGTTGTCCTGCTGCAGCAGTTCCTCGCCTTCCTTCTCTGCATCCACCACCATACTGCGGAACTTATAGATGTCGAAGGGTTTGCCGCCCAGTCCGATGCGTTCCTGCTTGTAGATGGCGGGGCCTCCGCTCACCTTGATGGCAACATAGCAGAGCAGCATGAGCGGCGAGAACACCACCAGGCTCACGATGGCTATGCCGATGTCGAGAATCCTTTTCATGCCGGCTCGTCCAGTTTTTCGTAAACGGAGTTCTTGCTCTTGTATTCCGGCACTATCTCCTTCATCACCCTCACCGTGTTCATGTCGTCGAAGCGCTCACTGACGCTGATCAGCCTGGCGATTTCCACGCATACGTCGTTATAGTCATATTCCCTGACCGTGGCAATGCGGATTTTCTCATGGAAGGAGGGCTTGGTGGTCTCGGCCACGTTGAGCAACTCCTCGTAGAGCTTCTCTCCCGGACGCAGGCCCGTGTACTTGATGTCCACGTTGCTGGCCCCGCTGAGTCTGATCATGCGCTTGGCCAGGTCGGCAATCTTGACGGGATTGCCCATGTCGAAGATGAATATCTCACCGCCCCTGCCCTTGGTTCCTGCCTCGAGCACCAGCTTGCAGGCCTCGGGAATGAGCATGAAGTAGCGTATGATGCCGGGGTCGGTCACCGTCACCGGGCCTCCATGCTTGATCTGCTCCTTGAAGAGAGGGATTACACTCCCGCTCGACCCCAGCACATTGCCAAAGCGAGTAGTGACAAACTGCGTGATGCCCAGCACATTGCCGTCCTTGATAGCCTTGTCGAGGCTCTGCACGTAAATCTCGCAGATGCGCTTCGAGCATCCCATCACGTTGGTGGGGTTGACGGCCTTGTCGGTGGAGATCATGACGAACTTGCCCACGTGATACTTCACGGACAAGTCGGCCACCACCTTCGTGCCGTACACATTGTTGTGAACACTCTCGCTGGGATTGTCCTCCATCATCGGCACATGCTTGTAGGCAGCGGCGTGGAACACGTAGTCGGGCTTGTACTGTCTGAAGATGTTCTCCATGCGCTTCTGGTTGCAGATGCTGCCGACGATGACATGGGCCTTCAGCTCGGGGAATCTGCTGCGGAGCATCAGCTGCAGGTCGTGCTGGGGTGTCTCTGCCTGGTCCACGAGCACCAGCTCTTTGGGATGGAGCCCGGCTATCTGCCTGACGATCTCGCTGCCTATGCTGCCTGCCGACCCCGTGATCATGATTGTGTTGTCGGCAATCTGGTAGCCTATCGACTGCATGTCCACCTGTATCTCGTCGCGGGGCAGCAGGTCCTCGATGCTCACCTCCTTGAGCTGCGAAGCCTGGATGTTGCTCTTGCCGTCCCACGGCACGGAAGTGCTCATGGTGAAGATCTTGATGCCGGCATCCATCAGCTCGTCCACCTGCTCCGGCTTCTTGACGAATGAGCTCTGCTTCAGCGGCGATACGAACAGTACGTCGGCCTCATACTCCTTCATTTTCTCAATGGCATGACTGTCGAACTTGAACACCTTCACGCCCATCAGTATCTTGCCAGGCATGTCCTCGGCATCGCTGAAGAATCCCTTCAGCTTATATTTGGGCGACTCGCCCGAGGTGATGGCCCTGGCGATGTTCAGGCCGCCGTTCTTCACGCCGTAGATGAAGGCATGCTGGGCGTCGTGGTCGTCCTTGTAGTACTCGTACACGTACTTCACCAGCATCCTGGTGCTCCACATGATGACCGTAGAGAGCAGGAACGACACGCCCAGCGTCTTCAGCCCCAGGGGCACGAAATAGAAGCCCCAGTTCAGGAATCGCGTGGCCACGGCTGTCAGCGTGACGCCCACGAGGTTGGCCAGGGCTATGCGCTGTATGTCGGAGAAGGAGGTGAAGCGTATCACGCCGGAATAGGTGTGGAATATCCGGAACCCGATGAAGTAGAACACCATGTATGCCCCCAGCGTGAGGCACAGCTGCCCGAAGTTGTTGCTGGTCTCCACGATGCCGTTCTGCAGTATATAGCAGAAGATGCCCGTGGTGAGCACCACGATGCAGTCGAAGATGAAGATGCACCAGTATGGCAGCGCATCCTTTGAGAAGTACCAGTGGGCTATCTTGTCGAGTAGAGCATTCATCATACGCAGTATGGTTTCGGGGTTACAGGTAATGTTTCTTGAAGGCATACATACAGAAGCAGAGCGTGTTGAGCACTGCCCGGGGGCGGCTGATGTGCTCGTCGTGCGTCTGTATCTGGTACACCTGACGGATGCTGTCGAGCTTGTTCGACGACAGCGAGCCGCCGCTGTTGCGATAGGCCGTCAGGCTCTCGTTGATGCCGTAGGCACGGCCCGTGCGGCGCAGCAGCTGCAGCCAGGTGGCATAGTCCTGCCCGCCCCGTCGGAGGGGCATCCTGAAGTCGCCTGTCTGCTCGCGGTCGAGCATCACGGTCGACGTAGCGATGACCGTCCGCCGCAGCAGTCCATGATAGCTGATGCTCTGGGGCACGCTGATATTGTCCTTGATGGTATTGCCCTCGCTGTCAGTCATTCTGATGCGCGAGTAGCTGAAGGCGCAGCCCTTCTCAGCCATGAACTGCAGCTGTCGGCTCAGCTTCTCCGGCTCCCAGAGGTCGTCGCTGTCGAGGAAGGCCAGATACTGCCCCCGGGCCATTGCGATGGCCGTATTGCGGGCCACGGCGGCACCGCTGTTCTTCTCCAGCCTGCGGTATCTGATGCGGCTGTCCTTGGCAGCCAGCCGCTCTATGAGCTCTCGGGAGTGGTCGGGCGAGCAGTCGTCAACGAGCAGCAGTTCCCACTCCCTGTAGGTCTGTGCCTGCACGGAGCGGATGGTCTGTTCGATGTAACGCTCCGACTTATATACCGGTGTTATGATCGATACGAGTCCCTGCTGATATTCCTGTTCGCCCTCATTCATTATTATATGCCGTTATCTCGTTATGTCGTTATGTCGTTATCTCGTTATCTCGTTATGTCGTTATCTCGTTATCTCGTTATGTCGTTATCTCGTTATGTCGTTATCTCGTTATGCCGTTATTAATCATAGATTCCCGTCAGCCAGCCCCGATACTGCTGCAGCTGCCCGGTGATGGCCTGATAGTAGGCATCGCTGAGCTGCCGGGTGATGGTCCCTGCCTCGCCGTTGCCCACGGTGTAGCCGTCCACCTCGGTGATATGGGTAATCTCCATGGCCGAGCCGCAGAGGAAGGCCTCATCGCAGATGTAAAGCTCCGTGCGGTCGATGTCGCGCTCCACGGTATCGATGCCCAGCAGGTCCTTGGCCAGCCGGATGATGGTGTCGCGGGTGATGCTCTCCAGCACCGATGCCGTGGGGGGCGGGGTCAGCAGCGTGTTGTCCCTCACCATGAAGAAGCAGGCCCCGGGGCCTTCCGACATCTTGCCCTGGCAGTTGAGTATCAGGGCCGTGTCGTAGCCGTTCTGCCGGGCTTCCAGATAGGCCATACGGCTGTTGATGTAGTTGGCGCCCACCTTGGCACGGGGCGACAGGTTGCGGTCGCTGATGCGCTCCCACGAGCTCACCTGGCAGCGCAGCCCGCTCTTGCCGCTGATGGACTGGTAGGCCTTGGCAATAGGGGCTATAAACATGTTGACGGGCTCGCACGAGTTCCACGTGCCTCCCAGTCCGTCGACGAACACCGTCTGCCTCACGGCGATGTCCTCACGGTAGTTGTTGGCTCTGACGATGTCCTTCAGGCCCTGCTCGAAGTCCTCCGTCGTGTAGGGGCTCTTCAGCCGCAGCAGCTTGATGCTGTGGTGCAGCCGCTTATAGTGGTCGGCCAGTCGGAAGGCAAACAGCTGCTGCTCGCGTTCCGACCAGTAGCAGCGGATGCCCTCGAACACGTTGGCGCCAAATTGTGATGTCGGCGAGAGCACGTTGACCTTTGCTTCCGTCACCGGCATCATCTCGCCTCCAAGCCATATCAGTCGTTCATTTCTATTCATAATTCTTTCTATTATATTACCTCTCATCTCTGATTCCTACTCGTGCGCCATCTCGATGATACGTCTCTGCTCCTGCTCGGCTGCCTCGGCGTCGCTCAGAGTGTCGTCGGCCTTGTTCTCGTAGATGTCCTTGTGGCGGAACACGCCGACAACCGTTTTCAGGATGATGTAGGCATCCAGCGCCACGCCCCACCGTCTGTACAGGTCGATATAGCGAGCGTCCAGGTCGGCCTTCTCGTCCCAGGGCAGCTCGTTGCGGCCCTGCACCTGTGCATAGCCCGTCAGCCCGGCAGTCACCTCGAAGCGCTTCTTGAAACGGCGGTTCAGCGTGGCATAGTCACCCAGCTCGTACACCACGCACGGCCTCGGCCCCACCACGCTCATGTCGCCCCTGAGGATGTTCAGCAGCTGGGGCAGCTCGTCGAGGCTGTGGTCTCGCAGAAAGCGCCCGCTGCGCGTCACACGGGGGTCGCCCTCATAGTTGAAGAGCCCCGCGCCCTGCTTCTCGGCATCCTGCACCATCGAGCGGAACTTGAGCATCTGGAAAACGCGGCCGTTCTTCGTCAGACGGTCCTGGCGGAAGATGACAGGCCCCTCGGAGTCGTGCTTAATCCAGATGGCACAGACCAGCAGCACGGGCGAGAGCGCCACCAGCGCAATGGCCGATGCCAGGATGTCGAATCCTCGCTTCACCAAGTCGTTCACTGCCCGCCATCCAGCGGCAGCGAATCCAACTTCGGCGGCAGCAAGTTCTTCACTCTTCACTCTTCACTCTTCACGTTAAGAATTCTTCACTCTTAAAACTCGTACGTGCAGAACAGGTCGTCGAACGTCTCCTTCCGCTTCACCACCCTCGCCTGCCCGTCGCACAGCTCCACGATGGGGAAGTTAGGCAGAATGAAGGGAGGCTTGAGCACCACGGAATAGGATCCCACGTTCTCGAACACCACCAGGTCGCCCACGGCCAGCGGCCCGTCGTAGCCCCTGTACAGATAGTCGCTCTCGATGCAGGTATAGCCTGCGAAGTCCAGGTCGCGGTATGTAGGGCGTTCGAACTCCGCGTCGCTGTAGACGGTGACGGGTGGGTTCTTGCGGTTCAGCGTGGGGTTGATGTTGTACATGCTCCCCAGCAGCGTGGCGATGGCCTTGCCCCTGATGTCCTTGATGCCCGTCACGGGGGCCACGAAGCGCATGGCGTCGCCCACCAGCGCACTGCCCGGCTCTATGAAGAGCGTGGGTTTCTGCGCACAGTCCTCAAAGTGGGTGGCGATGCAGGCTGCCGCCTCCCGGGCATACTCCTCGTAGGTGGGTATCGGCGTGTCGAACTGCGCCTTCAGCGAGTCCTTCATCTTGCCGAAGAGCCCGCCGCCCAGGTCGATGTGCCCCAGGGTGCCGCCGCCGATTTCCTCTGCCAGGCGGGCGATGCCCTCGGCACGGGGCTTCCACGTCGGCAGCGCCCTCGATGCGAAGTGGCACTGCAGGCCGCTGATCACGATGTTGCCTTGCTGTTGCAGACGGTCAATGAGCTGTCGGAACTCGGCCTTCGTCGTGTCCAGGCCGAAGCGCGAAGTCACCCCGTCGTTGATCTTGAAGTTGCAGCGCAAGCCGATACGGATGGTCCTTTCCGGATGCTCCGCAGCCAGCTGGCAGACGGTGTCGGCCTCGCCGTAGTCGTCCAGATTGACCGTGCCGCCGCCCAGTATGATTTCCCTGACGGTGGCCGTGTCCTTATAGGGGCCGTTCAGGTGTACCCGCTCGGTAGCGATGCCCAGCCGCCGGGTGATTTCGTACTCCATGTCCGACACCACCTCGGCCGCTCCCCCCAGCTCGTCAACCAGCCGGCAGAGCCGCGGCGTATAGTTGGTCTTGTAGGAGTAGGCTATCTGCGTGTCGGCATAGTACCTGCGGAATGCTGCCAGCAGCTCGTTGAAATTAGTGGCGAACTGCTCCGTGTCGAGCAGATAGTAGGCACCGCCCTGCTCCTTCTCTATCCTCCTCAGTATTTCAATGTCCAGTTCCATCAATTCTCAATTGTCAATTCTCAACAATCCTCCTCACCTTCTCCACCACCTCCTGGTGGTTGGCATCGAAGAAGTCCTTCGTTTGTGCGGCCAGCAGCCCTTCGTAGTCGCGTATCTCCTTCATTCCCCGGGTGAAGATCTGCCTCACCTCGTCCAGGTCGGCCACCTTCGCCCTGTCGCAGAAACTGCGCGAGAGGATGGCCATGTCCGACTTCAGGCGGTAGTGCTCTGTCAGGATGTTACGGCCCGAAATCAGCCCCTGGTTGAGACCGGCGATGCCGCCGAAGCCGCACGTCTTGCCCGCGCCCTTCAGCTTGCCCATCAGCTCGTCAATCTTGCCGTTGGCAAGCAGCTCGAACATGAATTTCTGACGGTACTGCAGGTGCAGGTCGTTCAGGCCGATGAGCACCTCGTCGATACCCTCCAGCAGCAGCACCTCGTCGAGGGCCTGCTCGGCAGCAATGGTCTCCAGCAGCAGCAGCACCCGGGTCCTGCCGCCCACGTAGTCGCGGAACCGCCGTGCATCGTCCACCGAGCCCCACATGGGCAGCATCACGATGTCGGCACCACGGCTGATAATCTCGTCAATCTCTGCCCGGCTGCCCTCATAGAGCGCATTGCAGCGTACCAGCAGCTCTGCCGATGTCAGCGTTTCCCTGACCCTGCTGATGTCGGCCAGCGAGTGGTGCGACTTCACCGAATCAAGGTGTCCCTGCCGCTCCTCCTTTCCGCGTACCTCCAGGTCTACGAAAATCCTGTCCACTCCACTTTCCTCTGCGATATGGGCCACGCGGGGCTCATTCGTTATATACATTAACTTGATAGCCATCCTTTGTCGTTTTTATCTAAACGTATTATATACGTTTTTATTGTGCCAGGCGGCAAAAACTTGGTTCCCGCCGTCATTCAAGCGTGCAAAGGTAGTCATTTTTTAATTCATAGGGGTGAGTTGAGGGGGGATAGGCGTTTACTTTATAAATTATTAACAATCACCGAAGCCTCCGCGTGCGCCATACCAATATATTATCCCTCGGCAGGAGCCTCTTAATCCGGATTAGGAGGCTCTTGTCGGCAGCTGGAAGCTTCTGTTTCCTGCAAGAGCCTCTTATCAAGCATATTTATGCATAATTCATTGAGTATCAAACGGCTTAACGAATCAGACTAACATACGCCCCAACTACAAACTACAAACTACAAACTACATTTAGTAATTTTGAATTTCAGCGACAACGGATTTTTAATTTATTATATATTATAATATAT
>CAMHUC010000061.1 GCA_946188155.1 uncultured bacterium
AAGTTGCTTTTTGTTAAATTCGTTAAGTTAACTCACACTAAATCCAGTAGAACCCAAAATTAATAATAATTATTGAATCATCAAAATAAAACAACAATAAAAACAAGAATCGCTTATGAAACGAAGTAGACTCTTAACCATTCCGCTGGCGGCAGCCAGGATGCTGCTCGCCACGCTCCTGCTCACCATGACCGCACAGACGGCATGGGCAACCGATTTGACGAGTGCGAACGCTACGCCTTTCTCCCTGTGGGAATACGGGTAAGAACGGAACCGCGTTATAATGATTACGGGGAAGGTCTTATTTAATGATGGCAAGGTCGGCCTCAAAGTGGTTGCCGTCTTCGCAGTCGAGCCAGCCTGTCAGCAAACTCTTGGTGTCGGCATCGCGGAAGGCGGCCTGCTGCACCTGGCTGATGACGGCCTCGTCGCGACGGGGCAGGATGTAGAAGGATGTCTCGCCGTGATAGTGGTTGCGGATGGCTATCTCGCCCGCCACGATGTTCGGCAGGGTATAGACGAAGAGGGAGGGGCTGGGGTAGTAGTCATCAGCGTCGCTAATCGACTCCAGATAGGCCCTGTCGGCATGTATCGACGAGGAGTGGTTGAACAGGATGACGGCACGGTCGTCGCACTCCGTGAACCGCTCTTTGCCCTCGCTTGCCAGCAGCAGTTCCGAGGCGATGAAGCCCAGGCGGCTCAGCAGGTCCATCTTGTAGAAGCGGGGATAGTTGCCGATGTATTGCTTATAGATGTTTGTCAGCAGCGTCTTGCCTGTGCCCTCACAGTCCAGCGGCTTGCCATCCACCATCGCGCTCGTCGGCGTTATCCGCACACGGTGAATTAAAGTGGTGAGAGGTGAGGGGTGAGAGGTAAGAGGTGAGGGGGGAGAGGTGAGGGATTTGCGGGCCTGCCCAAGGAGCAGGGCTGCGTTGCCGCCGCCGAAGCCTGAGATGAGCTTCACGAAGGCCGTCTTGTCTGTTGGCTGATGGGTTGGCGCGACCTGTATCCGCCCCGATACGCCAAGTTCCTCAAAGCCACGGGTGCCGATGATGGTATGGTCATCGAGGGCCCGCATGGTCAGTACCGTCTCCAGCACGCCGGCGGCTCCGAGCGTATGGCCGTAGTAGCCTTTCACGCTGTTCACGGGTATGCTGCCGAGGCCGGCCTTGGCGATGGCCACTGATTCCATCTGGTCCATGAACATCGTAGCCGTGCCGTGGGCGTTGATTTGTGCCAGCCCATCAATAGGGAAGTCGGCTATGGCCGATTGTAGTGCTCTGACAGCTCCCTCGGCCGTTCTGGATGGTGCGCTGATGTCGAAGGCATCGTTGCGGATGGCTCCCGAACGGATGGTCCACGGATGCGCCTGCCCCATGCTGTCGGTTGAGAGCACGATGGTGGCTGCCGCCTCGCCGAGGTTCATGCCTGTGCGCTCCATGTCGAAGGGTCGGCACGGCTCTGACGACACCGTCTTCAGCGCCTCGAAGCCCGAGGTGACGAAGGGGCACAGCACGTCGGCTCCGCAGACGATGGCATGGTCGTAGGCACCGCTCTCTATCAGCCTCGAAGCCAGGATGATGGCCGACAGGCCGGAGATGCAGGCATTGCATACGACGACGGGCGTAGTCGATATGCCCAAGTAGTGGGCTATCCGCTGGGCGCTCTCCCCGGGGTAGAGCATAGCCGGCTCTGCGCCGGCATCTTCAAGTAGCTCCACGTTTGCCTTCGTAGTGCTGAGTATGAACGCTATCCGTGGGGTGCTGAGGTTGAATGGCAGGTCATGGGTGGCCTCCCGCACCGACCTTACCACCAGCGACTCGAAGCGCGTAAGGCCGCTGATGAGCTTCGCGTCCTCAAACCTGAGAGCAGAACCACCAGACACGACAGCCTGGTAGTTCTGCTCTGTGGTTTCGCCTAAGGGCGAGAGGATATTATCTGCTACCCGGTAGATCACTTCTTCACGTACTCCGAGAAGTCGGTCAGTCGCATGTCACCCTTGCGGGCCAGCGTGTCGTGCATGGCGAAGGCTGCTGTCAGGCAGTGGCGCGTGTGCCCGCCGGTGCCCAGCTTCAGGTAGTCCCAGAGCAGCTGCTTGTAGTCGGGGTGAGCACAGTTCTCGATGATGGTCTGAGCGCGCTGCATGGGGCTCTTGCCGCGCAGGTCGGCGATACCCTGTTCGGTGACGATGATGTTCACGTCGTGCTCCGAAGAGTCCTGGTGGGTCACGAAGGGCACGACCGATGAGATCAGGCCGCCCTTGGCCACTGAAGGACAGGTGAAGATGGAGAGGTAGGCGTTGCGGATGAAGTCGCCCGAGCCGCCGATGCCGTTCATCATCTTCGTTCCGCTGATATGGGTGGAGTTGGCATTGCCGTAGATGTCCACCTCGATGGCGGTGTTGATGGCAATCACGCCGAGACGGCGGATGATGGCCGGGTGGTTCGAAATCTCACTCTGACGCAGCGTCAGGTGGTTCTTCATGTAGTCCATGTTGTCGTAGACCTGCATCAGACAGTCGTTGGAGACGGTCAGTGAGCAGGCCGAGGCATCCTTCACGCGGCCGGTGAGCATCATCTCGATCACGGCGTTCTGGATTACCTCGGTGTAGATGTTGAAGTCGGGAACGTGCTTGTCGGCACCCAGTGCGCCGAGGATGGCGTTGGCCGTAGAACCCACACCGCTCTGCAGGGGCAGGAACTCCTTGGGGATGCGGCCCTTGTGGAGCTCGTCGACGAGGAACTCAGCCGTCAGGTAGCCAATCTTCTCCGTCACGGGGTCGCTGTCCTTGAAGGCACGGGCCTCGTCGGGGATGTTGCACTCCACCACGCCGACCACCTTCTCCTTAGGAATCGACACGTAGGGCACGCCGATGCGGTCGCTGACGTTGAAGATGGGGATGGGCTTGCGATAAGGGGGGTCGGCAGGCTCATACACGTCGTGGATGAACTTGGCGTTGGGGCTGTGGAACGAGTTGAGCTCCAGAATGACCTTCTTGGCCAGACGGGCTGCTGTGGGCGAGATGCCGCCGGCGGCGGTCAGGTAGACATGATAGTCGTTGCCCACCTCCTCAATGTCGCACACCTCGAGGATGGCCCAGTCGAGGTCGCCGTAGAAACCATAGCGCAGCTCCTGTGCCATGTGGCTCAGGTGCAGGTCGTTGTAGGGAATCTCCCCAGCGTTGACATGCTTGCGGAAGTCGGGGTTGGTGGTGTAGGGGGCACGGTACTTGATGGCCTGGGCGTTGGCCAGGTCGCCGTCGGTAGACTGTCCGGTGGAAGCACCGGTGAAGATGGCCACCTTGAACTCGCGGCCGGCCTCGTGCTCAGCCACGGCCAGACGGGCCAGCTCCTTCGTTGTTGCCTTGGCCACACCGGCCGGTGTGAAGCCACTCATGGCGATCTGGTCGCCGTTCTTAATCAGTGCCGCAGCCTCTGCGGCAGTCATGCGCGTGTACATAATTTACTATTTAGCTATTTACTATTTACTATTTAGCGTGCAAAATTACATCTTTTCGCCCAAACGACCAAACAAATTATGAATTATGAATCGTGAATTATGAATTATTATAGGTATTCCATCAGCACGTCCCAGACGGCGATGATGTGACAGATGCTGCCCGCCAGCACGAAGAAGTGGAACACGGAGTGCATGTATTTCTTCTTGTTCAGCGAGTAGAACACGGCCCCCGTGATATAGCAGACGCCCTCGGCGATAATCCAGATGACGGCTGCCGTCGACACCGAGTCTATCAGCGGCTTGAAGGCTACAAGTATTGACAGACCCATGCCCACGAAGCAGACCGTTTCCAGGTTCGAGTGCTCCTTCAGTCGGACGAAGCTGACGATGGTGCCCGCTATGGCGCACGTCCAGACGAAGGCAAAGAGACTCCAGCCCCAGTAGCCCTGGGTGCGCAGCGCCACCAGTGTCAGCGGCGAGTAGCTGCCGGCGATGTGCCAGTAGATGGCGGCGTGGTCCCAGCGGCGGAGCCGCTCCTTCCACTTGGAGCGTGGCCCCACCATTCCGCCCGTCGTGGAGCGGTGGTAGATGGGCAGGGCGTGGTAGAGTGTGGAGGCGATGTAGGAGCCGAGCATACCGAAGAGGTAGAGGATGACGCCCACCCGGGCCCAGTCGCTGTCGCTGCGGAACACCCACACCAGGAAGATGATGCCGAACACCACTCCCAGCAGGATGCCGCCGCCGTGCGACGACGCATTCCATATCTCTTCCTTCTTTGTGTACCTGATTGCCATTCGGGTGCAAAGATACGAAATAATTCATAATTCATAATTCATAATTCATAATTTTTTTGTACCTTTGTAGCCAATCTGAAAGATAGCAGCGTATGAAGATAATTACACTTACACTCCTGGCGTTCTCTGTGCTGACGGCGCGGGCCGCCGACTATAACATCGTGGCCTATGGGGCGAAGGCCGACACGACGGTACTCAGCACCGAAGCCCTGCAGCGCGCCATCGACGACTGCTCACAGTCCGGCGGAGGTCGCGTGGTGGTGCCGACGGGTATATATAAGATAGGTACGGTGGAGCTTCGTAGCCACGTCAACCTCCATCTGGAACAGGGAGCGACGCTCTACGGCTCGACTGACCTGAAGGACTACCGCCCGATGACGACCGGCTACGTGTCGCTGCGTACGAAGGCACCCACCATCCAGCTCATCTATGCCGACAGGGTGGAGGACGTCACCATCGACGGCTTTGGCACTATCGACGGACGTGGCCGCGCCTTCAAGAAGCTGTCGTGGAACGACGAGGGCATCACACGCCCACACCTGCTGCGATTCATCCAGAGCCGGGACATCACCGTGCGCGACATCACCCTGAAGAACTCGGGCTGCTGGATGCAGCATTATCTGGCATGCGACCGCCTGCGCATCGACGGCATCAAGGTGGAGAACCGCAACAACTACAACAACGATGCCCTCGACCTCGACGGCTGCCACGAGGTGATTGTGACCGGAATGACGGCCGACTCCGACGACGACGGCATCACGCTGAAGAGCACCTCCCCCCGGCTGTGCGAGAACATCCGCATCGCGGACTGTGTGGTGTCGAGCCATTGCAACGCCGTCAAGCTGGGTACCGAGACCAATGGCGGATTCCGCAACATCAGCATAGCGGGCATCGTAGTCAAACCCAGCTACGACCAGCGGGAGAAATTCTTCGGACAGTGGATCGGCTCATCGGCCATCTCGCTCGAGATTGTCGACGGCGGCGTGCTGGAGAATGTCAATGTGTCGGACATCACCGTCGAGGGCACCGAGGCTCCCATCTTCATCCGGCTGGGTAATCGCGCCCGAGGCTATCTTTCCGACGGGGCCAACATGGAGAAAATCATCCCTGTTGACCATGTGGGCCGTATCGACGGCATCCGCCTGAGCAATATACAGATACGCAACGCCGGGGCGATGGGCTGCTCGATAACAGGACTGCCTGGCCACCCGGTGGAGAACGTGTGGCTGTCGGATATCAGCATTCGCCACAAAGGAGGCATCGCTGCTTCTCGCCTGCCGGAGATAGAGCAGACCGTCAGAGACGAGAAGGAGAAGGAGTATCCTGAGGCCACCATGTGGGGTCCCCTGCCCGCCAAGGGCTTCTTCATTCGCCATGCAAGGAATATTATATTTAATAATGTGACGATAGAGACCGACCAACCCGATGCCCGTCCCGACTTCGTCCGTATCGATGCAGAGTGAGCCTATGAAACGTTTCTTCCTCCTCGCACTCTTCGCCCTCACGGTTGCGGCAGCAAAATGTCAATTGTCAATTGCCCGCTCGAACTCTGCTCGCTTGCTACCAGAGGGACGCAAGAACTGTCAATTGTCCTGGGGCGACCAGGGCAACGGCACCTATATCAACCCCATTCTGAACGCCGACTTCTCCGACCCCGATGTCGTCCGCGTGGGTGAGAAATATTACATGGTGGCCTCCGACTTCCACTTCCTCGGCATGCAGGTGCTCGAAAGCGACGATATGGTCAACTGGCGATACGTCAGCCAGATATACAGCCGTTTCGATGAGCCGGGGTGGAATGCCAATCAGCACTATGCCGGTGGCTCATGGGCTCCGGCCATCCGCTACCACCAAGGACTCTTCTACGTCTATTTCTGCACTCCCGACGAGGGCCTCTATATGTCTACCGCCAGCGACCCTCACGGCCCGTGGGCTCCGCTCCATCTGGTGCGGCGGGTGGAGAAGTGGGAGGATCCCTGCCCGCTGTGGGACAACGACGGGCAGGCCTATCTCGGCCGGAGCCGTCACCGGGCGGGACCTATTATCGTGCATCGCATGTCGCCCGACGGGCGCGAGCTGCTCGACGACGGCGTAACGGTCTATACAGGCCCTGTGGCCGAGGGAACGAAGTTTCTGAAACGTAACGGCTGGTACTACCTCGTCATCCCAGAGGGGGGAGTAGGGCAGGGGTGGCAGACGGTGCTACGCTCGCGCAGCATCTACGGCCCTTACGAGAAGCGCGTGGTGCTCGAACAGGGTTCCACCAATGTCAATGGCCCCCATCAGGGTGCCCTTGTTGATACGCCCGACGGTCAGTGGTGGTTCTATCATTTCCAGGAGACGCCCGTGCTGGGCCGTGTGGTCCATCTGCAGCCTGCTCGCTGGCGCGACGACTGGCCGCTCATCGGTGTCGACATCGACGGCAATGGTATCGGTGAGCCTGTCCGCGTGTGGCAGAAGCCCTCAGCAGCGAGTGGCAGGCTGAAGCTGGAAGGTGCTTACGTTGCAGACGGTTGGCAAGACAACTTTGACTCGCATTCCTCTTCGCGAAACAATTCTCATTCCTCCCTTCTCTTTCCTCCTTCCCCGGAATTACACCCCGTATGGCAGTGGAACCACAACCCTGACGACACTCACTGGAGCCTCACCGAGCGACCTGGCTTCCTCACCATCCACGCCCAGCCTGCCGACAGTTTGAAACTCTGCCGCAACATGCTCACGCAGAAGGTGGTAGGCTATCGCAGTGAGAGTACCACCCTCCTGTCTGCCCAAGGCCAGTGCTATGCTGGCCTTTTCTGCTCTGGCAAGCAGTTCCGTGGCATCGGCCTCTGCCCGGAGGGTGTCTTTGTCGAGGCGGGAGGCGTGAAGCAGATTCTGCGCAAGGGCAAATTTAAGTGTCTCTGGCTTCGCATAGCTAACGACTGCCGTGAAAACCAGCATCAGTTCTCCTACAGCACCGATGGCAAACGCTTTGTCGCCCTCGGTGAGGCCTTCCCCATGCGTTCCGGCTACTGGAAGGGCATCCGCGTGGGACTCTTCTGCTACGGCAGTGATGACGGCAAGGCCCAGTTTGACTATTTTGAGCAAAAAGTTCTCGAATAGTTTGGCAGTCTGACAAAAAAGCAGTATCTTTGCACCCGAAAACCGCACGCCCTGATAGTTAAATGGATATAACAAGGCTCTCCTAAAGCTTAGTTCCGAGTTCGATTCTCGGTCGGGGTACCAAGAAGCCTGTTCCTTTTTCTGGTCTGCAAGAATTCCCTCCCCTAATAGGTGCGGGGAGTGCCTGCGGGGATTGATGTATTGTTATGGTATACTTTATTTCAAAAAACTCCCATTTCATCGGTACTTTTTGGAATAGGTTGCAGATTCGCAATTAAGATTTTGTGGATTTGCACGCTGCATTTGCGGATATGCACGACAGATTTTATGAATATGAAGCCTCACTTTGGGGGATTATGCTTATCTTTGCCCTCAATATCTGAAAACAACATCTGAATTAATCATTATGAGAAAACTTCTACTTTTATTATTCGTGCTGGCGTTGCCGATAGCGGTGGCGGCACAGAAGTCCAAAGAGGTCCTGACGCAGGTCAAAGAGGCTGGCGTAAAGAGCTTCCGGGCGTATAGCGTCACCCGTGCCGACGACACGCAGGGAGTGACGGCTACGCTCAAGTACGAGTCAATAGCCAGCATGTTGACACCGCGCATAGGTCACCAGACCTTCCCTACTGGCGACGGCTTGGTAGTAGTTGGCGGGCGCACCACAGGCTTCCAGCTGGCGCCGACAGCCGAGATTTACCAGAATGGCGGCTGGCAGAGTGTGAACATGGCTCATGCCCACGACGGAGCTTTCTCTGTCCGCCTGCCAGATGGCCGTTACATGGTGGGCGGCGGCTTTGCGTCGGCGGGTGGCGTCGGTCAGAGCCAGTCTACCGACATCTATGACCCGCAGACCCGCTCGTTTACCGCCGGGCCGCAGTTGACCACGGCACGTGCGCAGGCGATGGCTACCATAGCCGGCGGCAAGGTCTACGTCAGCGGTAACTGGTATGCCGCCGATGGCGCGATGGACTGCTACGACGGTTCGTCGTTCAGCACAGTGGGGCAGACTGACGGACGCTCTAACCCCTACATGCTGGCCGACCGCGAGGGCAACTTAATCGTGTTCTCGGCCTACGGCACTCAGGGCGAGAGCTTTGGCTTCTACACCCTCGATGACGGTAGCCAGGTGCTGCTGGCCGACGAATACATAGCTGCCACTGGCAAGACGCAGTACCTGTCACTGCCGTTCACCCCTCAGGAAGTGCCTGTGATGCTGAGTGATGATGCACGCCCGTCTGACTATCACTTCACTTACGGTGGAAACAACTTCTATGCCTTCATGACAAAGACGCCCGGCGGCTACAAGCTACGTTTGCTTGATATAGACGCCCTGCAGCTTTACGACAACAGCAGCAGTATGACCATCCCCACAACCGATGCTGCCGGCAAGGCTATTGCATGGCGTGGCGGCGTGCTGGTGAACGAGTCGCGTGAGGAGCTTTATATCATTGGTGCCAGCGGTCCTGCCAGTAGTCAGACACTGCACGTCATCAGCCTGAACTACCTCACCAATGCGTGGACCATTGCTTCGGCAACCGGTTTCACCCACAATCTGCTCTCGGCCTCATGGACATTGCTGGCCGACGGTCGGCTGGTCTGCACCGGTGGCGGTATCCGTGACAACACCGATGCCCAGCGCATGGCTTATGTCATCACCCCGCCGGTGGCCGGACAGGGCGACACCGACACGCCTACTCCACCGGGCGACGGCCCGCGCCTCGTGGTGTGGCTGAAGTCGGGGGAGAAGGTGGTCTACGAACTGGCTGATGCGCCTGTCACCACGTTCTCTGGTTCGCAGCTTATCATCCGCAGCAATAAGGTCAGTGCCCAGTACGAGCGTAAGTCAGTACTGCGCTACACTTATGAGGACGTGGTGCCAAGTGGCATAGACCTGCAGCCCGGTGAGCGTCGCGTGCAGATCAACCATGATGGCGACGAGGTCACCTTCCGCGGCCTTCCTGTCGGTGCAGCCGCCACTGTCTACAGCGTTAACGGGATGCTGGTGTCGCAGGCGAAAGCCACCGACGGCCAGCCACTGACCATCTCACTCCGCCACCTGCCCAATGGTGTGTATATAGTAAAAGCCGGAACAGAAACCATTAAAGTTTTGAAACAATGAACATGCGCGTACATATTATAAATTGGCTGCTGCGTGCGGCCATGATGCTTGTCACGCTGACCTGCACTTATGACGTAGTGGCACAAGACGAGGTGTTGGAGGGCGGCGAGGCGTTCTACATCTACCAGAACGACGGCCACTTCGACGGTTTCTTCTACGACGAGGTGAAGCAGATACGCTACTCGCGGCTCGACACCCTCAACAACGAGCACGACCACTATGTCAGTCAGGAGATAGTGACCGAGGACAGCATCTACCGCTTCATGCTGACGGCCATCGACTCCGTGTCGTTCGTTCAGCCAGAAATAAAGTATGCCCCAGGTGTACGCTTCATACGCGAAGAGGGGCTGATGGACTACTTCGTGCGCTATACTGCAGCGGCTGGCGAGCGCCATGTGCTGGAGTTCTCGGCATCGCTGCCGGCATCGCTGCGCCCCAAGGTGGGCGAGGTGCTCTCCTGCCGGCAGGTGGAGGGCTACGACGGGGCCTTCGTCTATAAAGTGGCCGAGGTGGCCGAGCGTAATGGCGTTTTAGCCGTTACCTGTACCTATATCGACAACCTGAGCGACGTGATAGAGCAGTTGGTGGCCGTGGAGCAGGTGCGCCAGGAACCCGGCCCCAATGGTGCCAGGCTGCACCGCCGCCTGGCAGGCCTGCAAGTGCCGACGCGCAGCGAGGGCAATTGGGACGACTTGACGCTGTTTAATGTGTCCACCACGCTCGAGGGCAACCTCACTTACAAAAAGCTGAAGCTGGGCCTCACATTCGGCATCGGCTTCGGACTGTCGTGTAAGGCAGAGTATAAGTTCGTGTCAGAGGAGTGGTACACCAAGTTTGAGATGAAGGAGCAACTGGCCATTAACGCGGGAGTGCAGTTGGACGGCGAGCTGTATGCCAACCCCAACCTGGACGCACTGCCGGGGATTGGGGCACTGGTGAGTCGGTTCACCAAGATTCATGTGCCCGTACAGCTGCCGCTGTTCACCATCGATGTGTTGCCGAAGCCTTTTACTAAAATAGAGGCCCACCTGAATCTCAGCTTCTCGAGCGGTGTGCAGGTGTCGGCTAATAATTACACCTTTGAGTTCTCGTGGAAGCGTGGCGAGTGGCCATGGCTGGATGTCCGCACATGCCCCATTCAGCCATTCTTGCCTCTGCCGGGCACGTGGAATACTCAGGGCGGGTGGAGCATCAACGCCCAGCTGAACGGCTCGATACAGTCGGGCATCAAGTTCCCTATCGTTACCGAGAATGAGGGCTGGATCAACAAGTTGCTGACGCTCCGCATGGGAGCCGAGATCAGTGCCGGCCCGAAAGTCTCCGGTGCCCTTGACTTTACTCTGCTGAAGAAAGGCGACGACGGCCTACTCTCTGCCAAGGCTGCGAAAGGCATCTACGAGACGATGGGCGAGTCGAAGTTAGACCTCTCTCTGCTGAGCATCGATGCCGAGCTGGGGGCAAAGGCGGAAGTCATTGGCGGACTTGGCACAGAGTTCAAGCGTACCTCCAGTCTCTCCTTCGGCAACTACACACTGAAGCTCTTCCCCGCCATCTCCGACTTTGAGTGCGATGTCACCGGTGAACTGCTGAACACCGTGAAGGGGCGCTGCAAGGTCAGTGGCGAGACCTGCATGCCCGAATCTGTCGGCTTCGGCCTGTACACAAAGGAGAATGAGGACGACGAAGACTTCAGCCTGCTCTACCGTATTGTCACGCGGCCGGAGATGTATTTCATCAACACCTTCAACAGCGTGGACCTGGAAATGACCGACGTGGCACCGGGCATCTACAAGGCATATCCCATAGTGCGCACACCCTTTGGCGTGGTGCCTGTCCTGGCCGAGGAGCAGACCATCACCATCGCCCGGCAGGAAGTGGAGCTGAAGCCCTCACTCATCACTGCCGACGAGGAGGGCGGCACGTATGAGGTGGAACTGCTTACTAGCTTCAACGAGCAGCTCAAGGCATCGCCCGTGGAGGACTGGATAGAGGCCAACATACGCTACGATGTAGGCAGCACCAAAGCCACTATCATGGATGTGACGGTGAAGCCCAACGATACTGACGCCATGCGTACAGGCAGCGTCACCGTGACGCAGGTACTCAGCGACGGACGGCTGGTAGAGAAGCATCTCGAGGTGCGGCAGTTCGGCGGTTTGCAGCTCTCGGTCAGCAAGCTCGACGTTGAGCAGGAGGGCGGCACCAGTGTCATTGAGGTTCTCACGTCGATGAAGCCCATCACCATCGATCTGAACGGTGCCGAGGACTGGATTGACCACTCGCTCGACGACCGCCAGCTGACACTCTGGGTGAAACCGAACAACGGTGCCCAGCGTACGGCCAGGATTATCGTCTCGGCCTGGAGTGCCAAGTATAACGGCATCAACACCGTGATGCTGACCGTCACCCAGAAGGGACTCGTCGATGTCACCATCTCTCCCACCGATGTCAGCTTCGAGGCCAATGGCGGCACACAGCGCGTAGATGTCAAGGTGGGGCAGGGCACTACCTTCGACGGTGTTGAGGTGAGCAAGGCCGACAAGGATTGGCTCATCGTGGAGAAGCGCAACGGCTACTTCAACCTGACCGCCATGCCCAACACAGAGACGGTGGAGCGCAGGACGACGGTCGAAGTGAACGTCACCAGCACCCGTCCCGACGGCACCGTCAACCGTCTGCAGCTGCCTGTCGAGGTGACGCAGAAATTCGGCGAAGCCTCTGTTGAGCCCGCCGAGCTGCACTTCGGGCCCGAGGGCGGTTCCCAGACGGCCAAGCTGAGCACCAGCACCTATCCCTACTGCGGCATACTCAGCATCAGCAGCGACGGCAAGGGCTGGACCGAGGCCGACATTGCCAGCGACGGCACTGTGACTATCACCACTCAGCCTAATGCCAGCTCGCAGCAGCGCGAATGCGTCGTCACCTGCTATGTCTCTGGTGTGAAGAATCCTGCTGAGGAGCAGATGATAAAGCTGCCCGTCAAGGTGTTGCAGACGGGCAAGCAGCTGGTGCCCGTGACGCCCGACGGCGACAATAGTCCGTTTAGTTACATCAGCCTCATTACCGACTTGAAGGCTAAGTACACCTATAAGTCGGAAGACGGCCTGCGCGACACCATTGTACAGATTGTGCCGTCGTTTGCCTTCACGCCTAAAAACAGCCACTTCACCGTGAGACACGACAAGGAGGTGAGCCACTACACCTGCGAGGGTTATGAGGAGTGGAGTGCCAATGATATTAAGTCGAGAGCCTCGCTGTCGTTCGACGTGATGAGGAAGACGGGCAAGGTGACCAACCTGAAGTTCGCACTGAACGGCAACTCGGTGATGACGATGCATCTCTGGGGCGTAGACACCTATACGTATATCAGCGGTTCTACATCGTTCAGCATCGGTGAGTTGCCGCTACAGACCAACAGCAGCGGCTATAAGGCCGGCAAGTGGACTGCGGCCGAGGGGCTGAGGATAGACCAGTTCCATTCTGTATCGACCTCGCGGGCTGACTATGTCGTCGTCAACGACCTGGGCCGTGAGCTGTACCCCGACGGCATCCCATCTGTGAGCGGAGACCCCATCATCATGCAGCTCTGCGACTCGCCTGCGAACAAGGTTGAAATCCTCGTAGTCTATAAGGACGGGCAGGGCGAACCCTACGAAATAGAGTGGCCGTCGGCAGAGGTTATGACAGCCCTGAAGGACGACGGGCTTCCCGTCTACGAGGGCAGCACGCCGCCTACGATAAACGGCACCTACGTGCTGGACGCCCCCACACTGGTGAGCGACAAGATGGGTGCTGCCGGGGATATGGAAGGCATGGACAACATGGTCATCAAGTTCAGCTCCCAGCAGGGCGGGCAGGTGACGTTCGACGTCTACTTCAACCTCGATGGCGAGGTCACCAGTCCCGACGGCGAACTGCAGGGCCTCATCCGGGGCAGCGGCAATCAGTTTACGGTCTGTGTGCCTGATAAATACGGCGGGGCTATCGTCATCTCTGGCAAGCTGGTTGATGGGCAGATAGAAAACATCTACTGGAGTTCTGTCACCCTGGATGAGCCTGGCAAGCATATCATCATTACCGATGGCGACGGAGTGAGCAAGAAGACCACGTGGACGCCAGGCACAGACGACTATTAGCGCACAGATTCAAGATGATAGTATAGACTGTAGTGGGCGGGGGCTTGCGGCGAAAGCAGGTTTCCGCCCTCTTCTTGCTGTTCTGCCGTAATAATTCTGAACGGTTACTTTAGTTCACTCAAGTTTCTGAAATTCCGAAATCCCTTTATGTAAAGGAACTTCCCCTGCCTGCTGTAGGGCGTTTGCTTGTCAAACGCCGCCAGCTGCATCGTCCCTTAATCGGCGTTAGACAAGCTAAACGCCCTACAGCAGGCGAAGAGAGTGCTTCCGAAACTATAGTAGTTCGAACTTCACATGCGTCGCCCTGTGCAATGCGAAGATGGCGAGCGCCTCGATGACGTAGGCGATGAGGTAGCTGTACCACAGCAGGCTGGGTGCAAGCCGGGCTACGAGCCATAGCACGGGAATCACCGTCAGCGAGAGGGCGAACGAGATGAACAGCGCCATACGGTGATGGCCGTAGAGCTTATAGACTATCATCAGCACGTAGATATAACAGAAGGGTACGAAGCTCAGTGCGAAGACGCGCAGGGCATGGTCGGTCTCGCTGAGAAGCTCGGGCGTGTCGGCACCGAAGAGTTCGGCGATGCCCTGCGGATAAATCCACACCACGCCACAAGTGGCTATCATCGCGAAGGTGATGAAGCGGAATGAGAGGCGCATGATGCGGCGGAAGCCATCGTCGGAGCCTTTGCCCACCTCGATGGAGCCGAGCGACTGCAGGGTGCGGCTTGTGCCAGCGAGGAAGAGGTTGTACACCTGTAGGAGGTTCATGCACACGGCAAAGGCAAAGATTCCCGTTCGTCCCAGGGTTGCCACGACGATGCTGTTGGCCGAGATCAGCAGCAGGGTCAGGCTGATGGAAGCCACCGCCAGCGGTGCCCCTTGTGAAACGATTTGTCGGAATGTAGTGGTTAGTGGTGAGAGGGGAGAGGTGAGAGGTGAGAGGCGCAGATGATTGTTCTTGTAGCGGAAATGGCGCATCATGATGGCTATGCCCCCCAGATGCCCCACGGCAGTAGCTACCGACGAACCGGCAATGCCCCAGTCGAGATACTGGATGAACACGATGTCGAGCAGCAGGTTGACGCCATTGTCGATGACAACCGCCAGCGACGACAGCTGCGGACTGCCATCGACGCCGATATGAATGCCCAGTGCCCACACCAGCATATAGGTGGGTGCTCCGAGGAGTACCCAGAGCAGATAGTCGCGTGTGGGTTGCCACAGATGCTCGTTCTGGCATATCAGCCCCGTTAGGGTGTCGGGCATCAGCAGTCCGCTCAGCGTCATCAGCAGTCCAAAGGCCAGACAGCCGCCTACGGAGAGCGTGAAGATATAGGCAGCACGCGGATAGTCCTTACGCCCCAGGTTCATGCCCACCAGCATACTGCCTCCCGCAGCCAGCAGCATGTTGATGGTGAACATAAACTGGATTACAGGTCTTGACAGGTTGACGGCACTCACGCCGTCAGCCCCTATCAGATTGCCCACGATGATGCCATCGACCACATTGCCGAGACAGCCCGAGAGCGTAATCAGAATTGACGACCCCAGAAATCGCCAGAAAGTATTATTCATTGTTGAAACATTTATACCAGATGGTAGCCTTTATGAGTACAAAGGTAGTGGAAAAATGTTGTTTTACTCACAATCCGTCACCTATTTTAACTTCTTTTTTGCTTTCCAGGAGTTGTAATTTCTCTTGCCACTGTTGCCACTATGACGTTATCGGCTGATAGCCAGGTGGTTACGTAGTGGCATCAGCGGTGGCAACAGTGGCAAGAGAAAGGCTCCGGGTGGTGCCAGCTCGTTTGGGCGTCCAGGTGCTGGACCGGTTGTTCCAGATGCTGGACGCAATGCCAGGCTGTAGGGCTTATCGGAGGAGTGCCGCTTATTCAGTTGAGTTCAGCCTGCTCTTGAAGCCGTGGGGGCGTAGCAGTAGTTCAGGCGTTAGCGTGGCTGGATTCGCTTGATGCCACTGTTGCCACTTTGATGCAAGTCTGTAAGTGGCTGACTGTCAGTCGATAGGATGCAAGTGGCAACAGTGGCAAGAGAAAAATAAAATTAGAATAGGCTGCATCCGCCTGAGGGATGCAGCCTATTCTATATATAATAAGGTGTAGCCTTATTTCTTCTCGATGGCGGGAGCTTCGTCCTCTTCCTTGATGGTGCGTCCCATGGTCAGGTAGGCCACGGGAGCAGCGATGAAGAGCGAGCTGAGCGTACCGAATACGACACCCAGGATCATGGCGAACGAGAACGAACGTATCGAGTCGCCGCCGAGGATGAAGATGGCGAGCAGCACGATGAGCGTCGTCACAGAGGTGTTGATGGTACGGGCCAGCGTCTGGTTCAGCGAGTCGTTGAACAGCTGCTGACGGTCGCGCTTGCCATAGAGGCCGATGTTCTCACGGATACGGTCGAACACCACCACCTTATCGTTGATGGAGTAACCAATCACCGTCAGGATGGCACCGATGAACACCTGGTCAATCTCCAGCGACATGGGCACCCAGCCCCAGCAGATGGAGTACATGCCGATGACGAGCAGGGCGTCGAGTGCCAGTGCTACGACGGCACCCACCGAGAAGGCGAGGTTGCGGAAGCGGAGCAGGATGTAGAGGAAGATGGCTATCAGGGCGATGATCACCGAGATGATGGCACCGTAGGTGATGTCCTTAGCCACCGACGGGCCTACCTTGGCAGAACTGATGATGGAGCCACCCTCGCGGATGTCCGGGTTCTTGAAGGCCTCAACACTGGCCTGGCTGACGAAGCCGCCCTTCTTCAGCGTGTTGAAGAGGATGGTCTCGGCCTGGTCGTCGACGTCGGGATTGTTCGACTCGATGTCCCAGTTGGTAGAGATACGCACCGTCTTGCCGTCGGTACCGAGGGCGATGACGCTGGTGTTGGCCTCCTTGCCCTGGTTCTCGCCCATGGTGTTGACGAAGGCTCCGGCGAGTGCTGCGCGTACATCCTCTACGTGAGTCTCCTTGTCGAGCGTCACCACGTAGTTGCGACCACCGGTGAAGTCGATGCTCTGGCTCAGTCCGCGAACGGCGAACGAGATGCAGCAGATGACGGCGAACACGCCCCAGATGGTGAACGTCTTCTTGTACATGCCCATGAAGTGGTAGTGGGCATTCTGCATGAGGTTCTTAGAGTAGCCTGTCACGAAGGTCAGGTCGGTCCACTTGTCCTTCGCGAGCATGTGGTCGTAGACGACGCGCGTCATGAACACGGCAGTGAAGAAGCTGACGGCGATACCGATGATCCAGGTGGTGGCGAAGCCCTTCACGGGGCCTGTACCGAAGTAGAGCAGGATGATACCGGTGATGAGCGACGTGAAGTTAGAGTCGAAGATGGCGCTGAAGGCGTTCGAGTAACCCTTGTTGAGGGCTTCCTTGACGCTGAGGCCCCTGCGGAGTTCCTCCTTGATACGCTCGTAGATGAGCACGTTGGCATCCACGGCAGTACCGAGCGTCAGCACGATACCGGCGATACCCGGCATGGTCAGTGCTGCCTGGAATGAGGTGAGGATACCGAGCGTGAAGAACAGGTTGAACAGCAGTGCGATATCCGAGAGGATACCGGGGATGAAGCCGTAGAGCATGATCATGTAGATCATCAGCAGCACGAATGCCACGATGAACGAGATGATACCCTGCTGGATGGACTGCGCACCGAGCGACGGTCCTACAACCTCCTCCTGCACGATACGCGTCGGAGCGGGCATCTTACCGGAGTTGAGCGTGTTGGCCAGGTCCTTGGTGTCCTCGATGGTGAAGTTACCTGTGATCTGCGAGTTGCCACCGTCAATCTGTGTCAGGATGCGGGGAGCAGAGTAGACGGCATCGTCGAGCACGATGGCCACGGCGCGGCCGATGTTCTGCTTGGTGATCTGGCTCCAGCGGCGAGCACCGTCGGAGTTCATCTGCATCGACACGCAGGGGTGACCCATCTGGTCGAAGTCGTCCTTACCGTTGGTGATGACGTCACCCTCCAGCGGAGCGCGTCCCGAGGGCTCGGTGATCTTCAGTGCGTAGAGTTCGAAGATGTCGCCACGGGTGTTCTCGCCGCCGAATGTCTCAGCCTTGGCACCCCAGCGGAGCTTCAGCTCGGCGGGGAAGATCTGGCGGGCCAGGTCGGAGTAGATAATCTTGTCGATCTCGGCGGTATCGCGGGCGTTGGCATAGCCAACCACGGCGAGGGCGTTGCCCTGCACGGGCTGGAAGATGGAGAAGAGGGGGTTAGCCTTCTTGGCCAGCTCGGCAGCCTGCTTGTCGATGCTCTTGCTTTCCTTCTTGGCCAGCTTCGAGGCCAGGTCGCCGGTAGCGGCTTTGGCGGTGTCGGCTGCTTCTTCGGATATTCCGGCGTTACCGGATATTCCGGTTGTGTCGGCAGCAGCGATGGAATCGCTGCCTACTGTAGAACCGCCCTGGGCGGCGTAGCGCTGGTTCAGCTGTGCCAGCAGGGGGGTGATTTCCTGGCTGTTGTATGTCTCCCAGAACTCAAGGTTGGCTGATCCCTGGAGGAGCTTGCGCACGCGCTCGGGCTCCTTGATGCCCGGCATTTCTACCATGATGCGTCCGCTCTGGCCTTCGAGTTTCTGGATGTTGGGCTGTACGACGCCGAACTTGTCGATACGGTTACGAACCACGTTGAACGAGTTGTCGACGGCAGCCTGCACCTCGGTGCGCAGGGCAGCCTCTACCTCTGAGTCCGTCGACGATGTGCTCACCTTGCCCTTCATCTGCTGTGTAGCAAAGATGGCGGCGAGGGGACGGCCGTTGCCTTCTTGTTTCCAATACTTGATAAACAGGGAGATGAAGTCGTTCTGGCTGGTCTCCTCTTCCTTCTTGGCCAGCTCCATAGCCTTCTTGTAGGCGGCATCGGTCTTGTGGTCTGCCAGCACGTCGACCACGTCGGGCACTGACACTTCGAGAATAACGTTCATACCGCCTTTCAGGTCAAGACCCAGGCCAATTTCCATCTCACGGCACTGCTTGAGAGAATAGATGCCCAAATACACCTTCTCATTCTTGATTGAGTCGAGGTACTCCGCACCGGCCTTCTCGCCCATGGCGGCAGCCTTACTCTCGTAGTGGCGCGTCACGAATGAGAAGGAAAGATAGAAGCAGCACACGAGAATCAGCGCAAGTGCAATACTTTTTACAATTCCTTTGTTTTGCATTTTGATTTTTGATGTTATTTATTTGTTATTATTCTTGTTCGCGTACATTTTAGCGTGCAAATATACGCCTTTTTTTTGGAAGGGAAAAATTTCCTGCCAAAAAACGTTCATTTTTTACGGATTATCCCTCTTTTTCAGCCAGCAGACGATGGGATAATGGTCGCTCGCATCGATTTCGTCGTCAATATGGCAATTGAACGGCTGGAAGTGCTCTGAGCAGAGGATATGGTCGATTCTGAAGAAGAATCCTTTCTGATTATATGACATTCCGATGCCTCTTCCCGATGCTTGGAAGCAGTCGGTGAGCCCCTGTGCTACGGTGCGGCGGGAGTAGGAGATGGGGTTGTCGTTGAAGTCGCCGCACACGATGGTGGGGTACTGGCTGTGGGCCTGAATGTAGCTGTGAACGGCCTCTGCCTCGGGTGCGCGCTTGGCGGCGGCGGTGCCCAGCTTCTCCAGTAGCATCAGCGACTCCTGGCGTGCCGTGTCGTGCTCCATCTTGCCCTTGATGAGCCGCTTGTAGCTGTCGCGGTCCTCGTGGGAGAGGTGGGTTCCTTCGAGGTGGTTGTTGATTACGAGCAGCGTGTCGCTGCCTGCCTTGAGGAACCAGGCCACGGAGCCGTTGGTGGCCGACGTGTATGGTATGCGCTCCTTGCGGATGATGGGGAAGCGGGTGTGGATGCCCACGCCGTTGAAGTTGCTGTTGGTGTGGCAGAAGATGGTGGTGTCGTTGTAGGGGTAGGTTTTCTCGTAGCGCTGGAACACGAACCGTCGCCAGGAGTCTACGTCCTCCTGCAGGCACACGATGTCGGCGTCTTGCCGCTTCAGGTAGTTGTATATCGTGTCGAATCCGTCATCGTAATTACCGTTGCCGCTGTAGGTACATACGTTGAATGATACTACCTTGATGGTACCGTCGGGCAGTTCCTGCCGTATGTTCAGCGGCATGTAGGCCGTCAGCGGTATGTAGACTGCCAGGAATCCGCACACTGGAATCCATGCCTTGCGCCACTTGAATGTCAGCCAGAAGAAGAGGAACAGCAGATTGGCGACGAGGAACACGGGGAACGCCATTCCCATGCACGACAGTACAGGATGGTCGGCCGGGTGTAGGCGGTCGGAATAGGCTGCCAGGAGCATCAGCAGGATGGTGACAAGGTTAGCCCCTGCCACCAGATTCACCGTGAATGCCTTGACTTGCTTGATCATCGGTTGCTGGCATCAAAGAGTTTCTGCTTCTCCTCTTTCGACAGGCTGTCGTAGCCGCTCTTGCGTATCTTGTCGAGGATGGCGTCGATCTCCTCCTGGTTGGCCTTCTTGCGGGCGTTGTATTCCATGTCGGCCTCCTTTGAGCCGCCCCGCTCGGCGTGCATGTGCGGGTTGGAGCGCCGCTCTTGCTGCCGCTGGTCGAAGTTGCGCTTGAGGTTCTCGAAGAACTGCTGCCCTCGGCTCTTGTCGAAGCGGGCGTTGGGGTGGCTGTTCCAGTAGCGTATCATCAGGAATCCGAAGAGCATGCCGCCCAGGTGGGCCGTGTGGGCCACGCCGTCGCCTGCGGAGGTGATGGATGAGAAGAACTCGATGGCCACATACCCTATGACGAACCACTTGGCCTTGATGGGGAAGGGGAAGGGTATGATGAACAGCCGCTCGTTGGGGAATGTCATGCCGAAGGCCAGGATGACAGCATAGACGGCTCCGGAGGCACCGATGGTGGTCCAGCTGTTAAGTACATTGCCGTATTGGGCTCCGTACTCAAGAACCGTGGAGAGGCTGGCTCCCGGCACCTGCGACACCACTGTCCAATAGAACGAACCGAACTGTGCCAGCTCCTGCAGGATGCCAGCCCCGATGCCGCATGTAATGTAATAAAAAAGGAACTTCTTGGCACCCCATACGTTCTCTATCACACAACCGAACATCCACAGTCCGAACATATTGCTCAGGATGTGCATAAAATTGGCATGCAGGAACAGGTAGCTGACAAGCTGGTATAGGTGGAAGTCGTTGGCCATGAAGAAATGCAGGCCTCCGATGTCGGCCAGGTCGACACCCCTCATCTGGAGTACCAAAGTGGCCAGAAATGCAAGTCCGTTGATAATCAACAGATTCTTGGTGATGGTAGGTATGCGAAACACGATGCTATTTACTATTTTACTATTTACTATTTACTGTTTATGCGGCAACGCTTGATAGCGCATATCCGCTATTCGGGTGCAAAATTACGAAAAATATCTCTTTTTTAGCCTAAAAGCTGCTGCTAAACAACTATTTTTCGATAAAAATGTTATTTTTTCGGTTTTTTTGTTGTTTTTTTAATAACTTTCTCTTATATTTGCGAAGAATTTCACGGCATTATCAGTTTCAACAACAATAAATTACTAAAATTAAGCATTATGAACAAGACAGAATTGGTAGAGAAGATTGCAGCTGGTGCTGGTCTCTCAAAGGTAGACGCTAAGAAAGCTCTTGACGCAACAATCGACGCTATTAAGCAAGCTCTCATTGACGGCGAGAAGGTAGCTCTCGTAGGATTTGGTACATTCAGCGTGAACGAGCGCCCTGCTCGCGAGGGTATCAATCCCGCTACGAAGGAGAAGATCCAGATTGCTGCCAAGAAGGTGGCCAAGTTCAAGGCTGGTGCTGAGCTTGCAGATGCTCTCTAATCGTTATCTGTAAATAAAAATTTAAATGGGATTCCTTTTCGGGAATCCCATTTTTCTTGGTTGATTACTTGGGCTGCTTGCCGATGTAGGCGAGGATGCCTCCGTCGACGTAGAGCACGTGGCCGTTGACGGCATCGGAAGCGTGAGAGGCGAGGAACACTGCGGGGCCGCCGAGTTCAGAGGGGTCGAGCCAGCGCCCGGCCGGTGTCTTGGCGCAGATGAACGAGTCGAAGGGATGGCGGCTGCCGTCTGGCTGGCGCTCGCGCAGGGGAGCGGTCTGAGGCGTGGCGATGTAGCCCGGGCCGATGCCGTTACACTGGATGTTGTACCCGCCATACTCGGAGCAGATGTTGCGGGTGAGCATCTTCAAGCCACCCTTGGCGGCAGCGTAGGCGCTGACGGTCTCGCGGCCCAGCTCCGACATCATCGAGCAGATGTTGATAATCTTACCCTCCTTGCGCTCCATCATCTCGGGGATGACGGCAGAAGAGCAGATGAACGGACCCACGAGGTCGATGTCGATGACCTGCTGGAACTCGGCGCGCTTCATCTCGTGCATGGGGATGCGCTTGATGATGCCGGCATTGTTGACCAGGATGTCAATCTGACCTACCTCCTGGTGGATTTGCTCCACGAGGGCCTTCACGGCGTTCTCGTCGGTTACGTCGCACACGTAGCCCTTCACGTTCTCGATGCCGGCCTCCTTATAGTTGGCCAGGCCGCGCTCCAGGGCAGCCTCGTTGATGTCGTTGAAGATGATGGTCTTGATGCCTGCATTGACGAATGCCTTGGCAATGTTGAAACCGATACCGTAGGAAGCGCCTGTGATCCAGGCATTTTTCCCCTCAAGTGAAAATAGATTTGCCATAATTTGTTTGTTTTTAGAAGTTTATTTTAAATCAGTGATTCTTGAAAAGTCCTGGTCGCCGTAGTCGAGGTTCTCGCCGCCCATGCCCCAGATGAAGGTGTAGTTGTGTGTGGCAGCCGCCGAGTGGATGCTCCATTCGGGCGAGAGCACGGCCTGTTCGCCTCGCATCCAGATGTGGCGCGTCTCCTGTGGCTCGCCCATGAAGTGACAGGCAGCCTGGTCGTCGGGCAGTTCGAAGTAGAAGTATGCCTCCATGCGCCGGCTGTGAACGTGTGCGGGCATGGTGTTCCACACAGAGCCCTCGGCCAGCTCCGTCATGCCCATCTGCAGCTGGCAGGTAGGCAGCACCTGGTTGACAATCATCTTGTTGATCGAACGTTCGTTTGATGTCTCCAGTGCTCCCATGTGGGCCACTACGGCATCCTGCTTGGTAATCTTGCGGCAGGGATAGGCGCAGTGGGCGGTGGTGGAGTTGAAGTAGAACTTGGCTGGGTGCTCCGGGTCTTTGCTGCTGAAGTATACGTGGCACTCGCCGCGGCCGATGTAGAGTGCCTCCTTGAAGTCCAGGTCGTAGCTTTCTTCGCCTACCCTGACGGTGCCCGTTCCGCCTACGTTATAGATGCCTATCTCGCGGCGCTGCGTGAAGTAGTCGGCCTTCAGCGGGTCGATGGCTTCCAGCCGGAGCTCTTCGCTGACAGGCATGGCGCCGCCTACCACCATACGGTCGTACATGGAGTAAACCATGTTCACCTCATCGGGTGCGAAGACTCTTTCGATGAGGAAGTCGCGGCGGATTCGCGCCGTATCGTAACGCTTGAAGTCCTCTGGATGGGCTGCATATCTTATCTCATAATTAGTTTTCATCTTGTCTTTTCGATTAGTTGCCTGCAAAGATACAAAAAAAAATCGTATCACCTGCGATTTGTGATACGATTTAAATTTGATTAAGAGTTGGACGACTCGGATTCGAACCGGGAATGACAGAACCAAAACCTGTAGTGTTACCATTACACCATCGTCCAGTATGCGGGTGCAAAGGTAGTAAAAATTTGGCATACCGCCAAATTTTTACTACCTTATCTTATTTTACGATGAGCAAATAATAGTTCTTCTTGCCTTTCTGGGCCAGCAGATACTTGCCGTCGATGAGGTCGTCGGCCGTGATGGCACGGTTCTGGTCGGTCAGTTTCTCCTTGTTCAGGCTGACACCGCCGCCCTGCACCATCTTGCGCATCTCGCCCTTCGAGGGGAACACCGGAGCTGCTGTCGTCAGCAGCTCGATAGCGGGCTGTCCGAGCTGGTCGCGGCCGATCTCGTGCTTCTCCACACCGTCGAACACGTCGAGGAACGTCTGTTCGTCGAGACGCTCCAGGGCTTCCTTGGTCGACTTGCCGAAGAGGATGCTTGAGGCTTCGATGGCCATGTTGAGGGCTTCCTGCCCGTGTACCATGATGGTTACCTCCTCAGCCAGTCGCTTCTGAAGGACTCGGCGCCCGGGGTCCTGCTTGTGCTCCTCTACGAGACCGTCGATGACATCCTTCTCCAGTGAGGTAAAGATCTTGATATAGCGCTCTGCATCCTCGTCGCTCACGTTAAGCCAGAACTGGTAGAACTTATACGGTGTGGTGCGCTGCGGGTCGAGCCAGATGTTACCGCTCTCCGTCTTACCGAACTTCTTGCCGTCGCTCTTGGTGATGAGCGGGCAGGTCAGGGCGAAGGTCTCCACCTCGTTGCCCAGGGTGCGGCGAATCAGTTCCGTACCAGTGGTCATGTTGCCCCACTGGTCGTTGCCGCCTAACTGCAGCTTCACCCCATAGTGCTGGTAGAGGTATAGGAAGTCGTAGCCCTGCAGCAGCTGATAGGTGAACTCGGTGAACGACAGTCCGTCGC
>CAMHUC010000062.1 GCA_946188155.1 uncultured bacterium
AAAATGTACAAAATCGGTTGTCGGGAAGGGATAATCAACAGAATTCTGAGATGAAACCATAACTGTGATAGTTTTGTGGCCTAAAAGTCTACAAAACAGCAACTAACTATCAGTTTGGAAATTGCCAAGAACTTTACACCCTAGTTCGTAACTTTGCGGCATCAATCAACAATGTTGTGAGTATGACTTACGCGAAATGAAGAATGATGCCGTAAGGCGTATAAACCTCTTAGATGAGAGTGATGAGAAAACAATCGAGTCTGTCTGGCTTTACCTTACGACGGCTTTGCCACTAAAAGGCGAAATGGCCCAAGAGTCCCTTCGCCGCGCAAAGGCAAAGGAGCTGGTCCATTCTTATCTTGGCAGTTTTGCAGCAAGCAGGACAGAGAAGGACTGGAAACAGGTGAAGGAAGATTATCTCATCGAGAAATACGCATCAAAATGATGAAAGTTTTTATTGACACGAATGTCTTTCTTGACTATATACAACAGTGGCCGGAGGGTTGGAAAGAGGCAGAGGTAATATTCTTTCTGGCTATCCACGGAGATATCGAACTATTGGTTTCAGACTTGACCATAGCCAATATGCGTTATATAACCAGAAAGGATATTCCTCTGGAGCAGTTTTATGCAGTTATGAAAGGCCTGCGCCCTTACTATCGCATTGTCTCTTTAGGAAGTCCTGTCGTAGACAAGGCATACCAAATCGAGTCCAAGGATTTCAAGGATGCCCTACAGTATTATGCTGCTGAACAAGCTGGCGCCGAATGTGTTGTCACTCGTAATCTGAAGGATTTTGATTTCGCCTTCACAACTGAGACCTTAGAGCCACAAGATTTCCTTTCCAAATATTTCCCTGAAGAGCTTTAGTCATTTGGGCGTCATAACGACAAAGATAAGGTTATGTCAACAACGCATTATTTCCCACACAACTCGAAGTTGGAGCCGCACGGTCCTAGCTGATGAGGACAAGTGCGGCCCCAACCTGAAAAATGGGAATTCGTTTGGCGGTAACAGGGGCGCTCTACTTGTTGGCAGCGCGGTACACCTGCTCCATCTCCTTCTCGCCGAGCACCTCCATGGCTCCGATGGTGATGCGGCCGTCGCGCGAGCACTTGCGCACCATCTCCTTGATCTCGTCGTCGGTAGCCTTTCGGCCTATCAGCTCGGGGATGGTGGTGGGCATGCCGATGGCGCGGTAGAAGCGCTCCAGGGCCTCGATGCCGCGCAGGGCCGTGGCGCGAGGGTCGGCGTAGTCGTTGCGGATGCCCATCACGTTGACGGCGAACTGCACGAATCGGCTCTGGTGGCGGTCCATCACCATACGTGCCCATGAGGGCCAGAGGGCGGCCAGTCCGGCACCGTGGGTCACTCCGAATAGTCCCGACAGCTCGTGCTCCAGCTTGTGGCAGGCGAAGTCCTTCTCGGTGCCGCACTCGGTCAGGTCGTTGTGTGCCAGCGACGATGCCCACATGATCTGTGCGCGGTTGCGATAGTCCTCGGGATTGCGCAGCACCTCGAACACGGCATCCTTCACCGTGCGCAGCAGGGCCTCGCTGATGGCGTCGGTGAGGGTGGCGTCCTCGTAGTTGGAGAAGTAGCGCTCCATGGTGTGCATCATGATGTCGGTGACGCCGGCCGCCGTCTGGTAGGGCGGCAGGGTGTAGGTGCGCTCGGGGTTCATGATGGCGAATCGGCAGCGGCAGAGGTCGCTGTTGAAGCCACGCTTGAGCATGCCCTCGTCGTGGGTGATGACGGTGCTCGACGACATCTCGGAGCCTGCGGCGGGGATGGTAAGCACCACGCCCACGGGCAGGCACTCGCTCGGGGAGGCCTTGCCATCCCAGAAGTCCCACACGTCGCCCTCGTAGGGCACGCCGTAGGCGATGGCCTTCGAGGAGTCGATGACGCTTCCGCCGCCGACGGCGAGGATGAAGTCCACCTGCTCGCGGCAGCAGAGTCCGATTCCCTCCTTGACCTTCGAGAGCAGGGGATTGGGCACCACGCCTCCCAGTTCTACAAAGGGGATGCCGGCCTCGTGGAGCATCTGCTCCACCCGGTCGAGCAGTCCGTAGCGGCGGGCCGACCCTCCGCCATAGTGGATTAACACCTTGCTGCCGCCATACTGGCGGATGAGGGCAGGCAACTGCTGCTCGGCGCTGCGTCCGAAGACGATACGCGTAGGAGCGTAGAAATTGAAGTCTTTCATATCCAAATAATGTTTTAAGTCAATACTATGGGGCAAAGATACAAAGAATTTGAGAATTGAGAGTTGAGAATTGAGATTTTTTTGTAAATTTGCACAGAAATTATGAAGAAGGCAGTAGAACACATCCTCATGGTGCTGCTCCCGACGATGGTGCTGTCGGGCGGGGCCTGCGTGTGGCGCGGACTCACCGACGGTGCTCGCGGCAGCCTGCCGACGGCCCGTCTGGACTCTGCCGCCCGCCTCTCGCCCACCCTGCTCACCGACTCCCTGCGCCATGCTGCGCGTCAGCAGCTGAAGGAAGAGACGGACTACTATCTGCTGCGCCACAACGTGGCCGACGAGGGCTTCGAGATGGTGGCAGCCTTCGCCGCCGGGCAGCGCCATCAGGAGCGGGTGGACACCATCGGCATCTACAACGTGGGGCGGTGGAAGGGCCGTAAGCGCCAGGGATGGGCCGTCAGCCGCGACTCGCTGGGGCGCATCACCATCGGCCACTGGCATGCCGACACGCTGGCCAGCGGCCTGCGCCTGGACTCGGCGGGCATCTACCAGGGGGCCTTCAGCGGCGGACGGCCAGGGGCCATCGTCGACGCCAAGGCCGAGGGCCACGGCTCGTACACGTCGGCCGACGGCCGCTACTTCGAGGGCCACTGGGCGGGCGACCGCCGCAACGGCTTCGGGCTGCAGCTGCTGCACTCGCGGCTGCTGACGGCTCTGAAGGTTGGCGAGTGGCAGGACGACGACTACAAGGGCGAGCGGATGAACTACACCACCGAGCGCATCTACGGCATCGACATCTCGCGCTACCAGCACGGCAAGGGCCGCAAGAAGTGGCCTATCTACTGGGACCGCCTGCGCATCAGCCACTTAGGGTCGAAGAGCAAGAAGCAGATATCGGGGGCGGTGGACTATCCCGTGAGGTTCTGCTACATCAAGTCGACCGAGGGTTCGTCGATACGCAACAAGTACTTCCTGCAGGACTATGCCGCCGCCAAGAAGCGGGGCATCCACACGGGGGCCTACCACTTCTTCTCGTGCCGCACGAGCGGCTCGTCGCAGGCCAGCTACTTCATCAACAGCACGCTGCTCAGGCGGGGCGACCTGCCGCCCGTGCTCGACATCGAGCCGAGCGACGGCGACATCCGCAAGATGGGCGGTGCGCAGGCACTCTTCCGCCACGTCCGCGCCTGGGTGCAGGCCGTGGAGCAGCGCTGCCAGGCGAAGCCCATCCTGTACGTGAACCAGCGGTTTGTGAACAAATATCTGCCCGAGGCCCCCGACCTGAAGCGCGACTACAAGGTGTGGATAGCGCGTTACGGCGAGTACAAGCCCGACGTGAAGCTCGTCGTGTGGCAGCTGTCGCCCGACGGTCGCGTGCGTGGCATCACCGGCGAGGTGGACATCAACGTGTTCAACGGCTACGAACAACAGTTCGAGGAGTTCATCGCCAACGAAACAATTAAGTAATTTGCAAATAAATAGTAACATAGTTAAATCGTAATAAAGATGTATTTCACAGGAATCACTATCGCCATCATGACCTTCCTGACGATTGGCTTCTGGCATCCCATCGTCATCAAGACCGAATACCACTGGGGCACTCGCCCCTGGACGGTATATCTGCTCGTGGGCCTGGCCTGCTGCGCGGCTGCCCTGTTCATCGAGAACGTCTACGTGTCCTCCTTCCTCGGCGTGTTCGGCGCCTCGGCCCTCTGGGGCATCGGCGAGCTGTTCTCGCAGAAGAAGCGCGTGGAGAAAGGCTGGTTTCCGATGAACCCCAAGCGCAAGCACGAGTACCAGCCCATCGACAAGAACGAAACCCTCTGCCCCGTTCGCCACGGGCGCAGCATCTACGCCATCGACGAGGATGAAGACGCTGCTGATACTGGTAGGTAAGACCGCCGACAAGCACTTCCAGGCGGGCATCAGCGACTATGCCGGCCGCATCGTCCACTACATGCCCTTCGACATCGTGACGCTGCCCGAGCTTCGCAACACCAAGAGCCTCTCCGAGCAGCAGCAGAAGGCGGCCGAGGGAGAGCTGATACTGCGCCAGCTGCAGCCGTCAGACACGGTGGTGCTGCTCGACGAGCGCGGGCGGCAGCAGCGCAGCCAGGAGTTCGCCCGGTGGCTGGAGCAGAAGCAGCAGTCGGCCCGCAGGCTGGTGTTCGTCATCGGGGGGGCTTACGGCTTCAGCCCGTCCGTCTACAGCCGTGCCAACGACATGGTGAGCCTCTCGCCGATGACCTTCTCGCACCAGATGGTGCGGCTCATCTTCACCGAGCAGCTCTACCGCGCCTGCACCATCATCCGCGGCGAGCCCTACCACCACGAGTGACACTTACCTGGCAGTTCGTCAACACGGAGATTTCACGGTAACAATACGGCGAAATAGGAATATACCCTGTTCTTTTGAAACAAATTACTACAAATTGCCACAAATTTCATCCACAAATGATAACTAATGTCTGGTAGAATTAATATTTGTGGGCAAAATTTTTGGTAATTAGTGGCAATTTGATTCCATAAACCTTGCTAAATGAAATAGCCTGCCGATAATTATTTATCAGGCAAAATATTTGCACGGATGCGAATTTCTTTGTACCTTTGCAGCAAAATAAGTATAGATCACCACCAATGGCAAACGAAAAGATCAGAATCAAGGATATCGCCGAGCGCGCAGGCGTGTCGGTGGGTACGGTAGACCGTGTGCTGCACAATCGGCCCAACGTGTCGAAAACAGCCCTTGACAAGGTGAACAAGGCCCTGGCCGAGATGGACTACAAGCCCAACATGTATGCCTCGGCCCTGGCCTACAACAAGAGCTACACCTTCTACTGCGTGCTGCCCAAGCACGAGCAGGAGGCCTACTGGGACGAGATAGAGGAAGGTGCGCAGGCGTGTACCGACTTCCGCCGCGACTTCGGCATCACGCTGAAGTTCATCTACTACGAGCGCTTCAACGCCGCCGCCTTCACACGCATGGTGCGCGAGTTCTTCACGGCGAAAATCGACGGAGTGATCATCGTGCCTACCACCCTGGAGCAGACGGCCCGCTTCACGGAAAAGCTGACCAACAGGGGCATCCCCTACGTGCTGCTCGACTCGTACATGCCCGACCTGAAGCCGCTGGCCTTCTTCGGCCAGGACTCCTTCGCCAGCGGCTACTTTGCCGCCCGCATGCTGATGCTCATCGCCGCGAAGGAGAAGGAGATAGCACTGGTGAAGCAGACGCGCGACGGCAAGGTAGGCTCGAAGCAGCAGGCGAACCGCGAGACGGGCTTCCGCCACTACATGATGGACCACTTCCCCGACGTGAAGATTACCGAGGTGGACCTGCCGCTCGACGAGGAGCACGTGGAGTATGACGGCATCCTGGAGGACTTCTTCGAAAGCCATCCGAAGATACACCACTGCATCACGTTCAACTCGAAGGCCCACCTGGTGGGCGAGTTCCTGCAGAAGACCAACCGCCGCAACATCCAGATCATGGGCTACGACATGGTGCCTAAGAACGAGGAGTGCATCCGCCAGGGGAGCATCTCGTTCCTCATAGCGCAGCATGCCTACCAGCAGGGCTATGCCTCGGTCGACGCGCTGTTCAACGCCATCGTGATGAAGCGCGAGGTGACGCCGGTGAACTATATGCCCATCGAGATACTGACGAAGGAGAACGTGCAATTCTACCGCAGAACGGCGATATGAGAATAGAAGAATTGACAATTGAGAACTGATAATATGGAACAAGCTACTTTTTTGAAAATTAATCCGGCTGACAGCGTTGTGGTATGCCTGCAGCCGAAACAGAAAGGGGACATCATCGAGGTCGACGGCAAGTCGATAGTACTCAACCAGGACACGCCCGCCGGTCACAAGGTGCTCATCAAGGATGCCAACGAGGGTGAGGACATCATCAAGTACGGCTATCCCATCGGCCACGCCCGCCAGGCCCTGAAGGCCGGCGACTGGGTGAACGAGAACAACCTGAAGACCAATCTGGCGGGTACGCTGGAATACACGTACAAGCCAGTCAACAAGGAACTTGACATCAAGAAAGAGAACCGCAGCTTCAAGGGCTACCGGCGGAAGAACGGCGACGTGGGCGTGAGGAACGAGATATGGATAGTGCCCACGGTGGGCTGCGTGAACGGCATCGCTGAGAAGCTGGCCGAGCAGCTGCGCCGCGAGACGGGCTGCGAGGGCATCGATGCCGTGTATGCCTGGCACCACAACTTCGGCTGCTCACAGCTCTCTGGCGACCACGAGAACACGCGCAAGGTGCTGCGCGACATCTGCCTGCACCCCAATGCCGGAGGCGTGCTGGTGCTGAGCCTGGGCTGCGAGAACAACCAGCCCGACCAGTTCATGGAGCTGCTTGGCGACTACGACAAGCAGCGCATCCGCCTGCTGGTGACGCAGAAGGTGGTGGGCGACGAGAAGGAAGAGGGCATGCGCCTGCTGCGCGAGCTGTACGACATTGCCAAGGAGGACCGCCGCGAGGACGTGCCCGTCAGCGAGCTGCGCGTCGGATTGAAGTGTGGCGGCAGCGACGGCTTCTCTGGCATCACCGCCAACCCGTTGGTGGGCGAGTTCAGCGACTGGCTGGTGGCCCAGGGCGGTACGTCGGTGCTGACGGAGGTGCCCGAGATGTTCGGCGCAGAGACCATCCTGATGAACCGCTGCCGCACGGAGGAGCTGTTCAACCAGACGGTGTCGATGATCAACAACTTCAAGAACTACTTCCTCTCCCACGGAGAGCCCGTCGGCGAGAATCCCTCGCCAGGTAACAAGGCCGGCGGCATCTCCACCCTCGAGGACAAAGCCCTGGGCTGCACGCAGAAGTGCGGCAAGGCTCCCGTGAGCGGTGTGATGGAATACGGCGACCGCCTGGAGAACAAGGGGCTGAACCTGCTCTCCGCCCCCGGCAACGACCTAGTGGCCGCCACCGCGCTGGCCTCCTGCGGCTGCCACCTGGTGCTCTTCACCACAGGTCGCGGCACGCCCTTCGGCACCTTCGTCCCCACGATGAAGATTGCCACCAACCCGACGCTGGCCAAGAACAAGCCCGGCTGGGTGGACTTCTCGGCAGGTCAGCTCGTGGAGGGCCGCACCATGCAGGAGCTGGTGCCCGAGTTCATCGACAAGGTGCTGGCCGTGGCCAGCGGCCAGAAGGCCCGTAACGAGGAGAACGACTACCGCGAGATCTCCATCTTCAAGAACGGCGTCACGCTTTGAGAGTTAAGAATTTAGAATTAAGAATTAAGAGTTGTCGCTGCGCGAGTAAGAGTTAAGAAAACACCTTGAAGGAATGAAGAGAGGATTATTAGCGCTGTCACCGCTCGTGGTGTTCATCCTATTGTATTTAGTCACCAGCATCATTGCTGGTGACTTCTACAAGGTGCCCATCACGGTGGCCTTCATGGTGTCGAGCATCTATGCCATCGCCATCAGCGGGGGCCAGTCGCTACAGCGTCGGCTGACCGTCTACAGCCAAGGGGCCAGCAGCGAGCAGATGATGCTGATGGTGTGGATCTTCGTACTGGCGGGGGCCTTTGCCGCCTCGGCCAAGCAGATGGGAGCCATCGACGCCACCGTCGGGGCCACACTCTCGCTGCTTCCGCCGCAGATGCTGCTGGCCGGGCTGTTCCTGGCAGCCTGCTTCATCTCACTATCGATAGGCACGAGCGTGGGCACCATCGTGGCGCTGACCCCCATCGCGGCAGGCATCGCCAGCCAGACGGGTACGGAGGTGGCCCTGATGACGGCCGTCATCGTGGGCGGTTCCTTCTTCGGCGACAACCTGTCGTTCATCTCCGACACGACCATCGTAGCCACCTCGACGCAGGGCTGCCGACTGTCGGACAAGTTCCGCGTGAATGCCTTCATCGTGGTGCCCGCAGCCCTGATCATCTTCGGGGTCTACCTGCTGATGGGAAGCTCGGTGCGCAGCGCCCATCAGGAGGGGCCTGTGGAGTGGCTCAAGGTGGCACCCTATCTGGTGGTGCTCCTGACGGCACTCTTCGGCATGAACGTGATGGGCGTGCTGACGCTGGGCATCGCCCTGACGGGCATCATCGGCCTGCTGACGGGCAGCTTCGACACCTTCGGCTGGCTCAGCGCCATGGGTGACGGCATTCTCGGAATGGGCGAGCTGATCATCATTACGATGATGGCGGGAGGCATGCTCGGACTCATCAAGCAGCAGGGAGGCATCGACTTCATCATCAGCCGGCTCACGCGCCACGTCAGCGGCAAGCGGGGTGCGGAACTCAGCATCGGGGCACTGGTTAGCCTGGCCGACGTGTGTACGGCCAACAACACGGTGGCCATACTCACCGTGGGAGGAATAGCCAAGCAGATAGGCGACCGCTACGGCGTGGACAGCCGCAAGGCCGCCTCCATTCTGGACACCTTCTCCTGCTTCGCACAGGGACTCATCCCCTACGGCGCACAGATGCTCATGGCAGCAGGACTGGCCGAGCTGAACCCCATCAGCATCATGCCCTACCTCTACTACCCTTTCACGCTGGGCATCATGGCCACGCTGGCCATCCTGCTGCGATATCCCAGGCGATACTCCTGAAAGTGAAGAGTGAACAAATCTCAAATCTCAAATCCCATGAACATCGTTCAGCGCAATTTCTTCAGACTCATCCGATGCGGAGCCTTCGGACAGAAGGAACAGGTGGAGCCTATGTCGGTATGTAAGTGGAACAATCTGTACCAGCTGGCCCTGATGCACGACACGGCAGAGCCTGTGTATCAAGGCATTCTGCAATGCAAGGACCAGTTCTTCATGCACCTCAGCGAGTGTCAATGGCAGCAATGGGCCAAGGCCTTGGAGGAACGGCGGAAGAAGTCAGCGGGCGACGAGGAGGACGAGTTCCTCAGAGCCGACCATCTGACAAACCCCGTGCTGAACCTGAAGCTACAGTCGATACTCGACGACGAAGGTTCGGACGTGAGTACCCGCCAGCTGCTCCTAATCGTGATCCGCATCGGGCGCCACATCCTCAACGAAGGGATACCCATCCGGCAGTTGGTGGAGATGGGAACCTATCTTCGGCAGGAGGGTCACCGCGTGGACTTCTTCACGCTCAGGAAATGGCTGAAGAGCCTGAGCCTGGGCCAGCTGTTCCAGCTGGAGGGCACGCTGCTGATGCAGATGTTCAACTTCACGGAGGAGGAGCTGCCCTTCCTGGAAGGCAAACGTGACCGGCGCGTGGAGCAGGTGGCCGTGGAGCTGACGGAGTTCACCAACACGCGTGCCAAGGACTTCTATTTCACGCAAGAGAACAATAGTGTGTTCGTGCATACAAGTAACGGAACGGCCATGCTGGGACACATACGCCGTTCCGCCCGATACTTTCACTATATGCCTTCGGAGACTATCACCAACTTTTTCGCCTCCTTTGCCCACTCACTATCGCATATCGAAGAATAAGTGAAGAATGAAGAGTGAAGAGTGAAGAATTTCTTGCGTCCCGCTGGTAGCAAGCGTCGCAAAGCGCCGAGCGGCTGCCGCCGAAGTTGGGAGACTGGTAGGAAATTCTTCACTCTTCATTCTTGAGCCTCGGCCTCGGCAGCACGGGCAGCCTCGATGGAGTCCTGTTCGGCCTTCAGGCGGGCCTGCCTGGCCTCATCCTCCAGGCGGTCGTACTCACTCCTTGCCTCATCGTAGTAGTAACCCTGCTCGTGCTCTTCCATATACTTCTGGAAGGAGTTCATCGAGTTGAGGCGCTTGGCTTCCACAAAGTCGAGAGAGTCGATCAGCAACTGGGCCTCGCGCACATGTATGTTCTCCGGATTACGCTCGATGAAGAGCTGTAGTTTCTTCTTCGAGTCGCTGATGCGGGCATTATCCCAGTCGCGGTCAATCTTCTTGAGCACCTCCAGGTGGGCCTTGATGGAGTCGCGATGGGCGATAGGGGCATCGATATACATGTCGAGGAAGTTCTGCAGTACGGCAGGCTCGGTGCTCATCATGGCGTTCTCGTAGGAGCGCAGCTCGTTTTGCATCTGGGTCTTCTGAACGAAGTAGATGCCGAGGAAAACGGTGGTCAGGGCCAGGATGAGGGCCACGATGACGGCCGACCAAATGGCCTTGCGGCTCTTCTTGGGCTTGGGCTGTGGAGCATCCTGCTGCGGCTCCTGCTGTGCTGCCGGCCTTTCCTGCAGGGCAGGAAGCGGCTGCGCCACTGGTTGTGGCTCGGCAAAGGCATTGATGGAGCAATGGCAGTTGGGGCACTCTCGGTCGTCCTTGAAGATATATTCCCCACAGTCGGGACAGCGGGTAATCTTACCCGCAATATCGATGCCGCACGAGGGGCACGTCTTGGCGCGGTCGCTAACCTGATGACCGCATTCGGGACACTTGATAATCATCTTTGATATTTACGATTTAGCTATTTACTATTTACGATTTATTTACGATTAGCTATTGAGCTATTTATTTACAATTTACTATTTAATGACGGAATCGGATTTCGCGCAGTCCGTGACGCCCCAGGAATCGCGACTTGTCCACATAGCCATTGATGCCTACGATACGGCCCTTGGCGGTGTACTGCCACATGGTGATGTCGCGCTCGTCGGCCAGCACGGGCTCTTCGTCGAGATACATGGCCACCATTAGCTTGTAGTCGTTGATACGCCCCACGAGATGCCAGTTGTAGAAGTTGCGGAAGGTGTACACCAGCGGCTTCTGCTTGTAGTGCTTCTCCACCATCCAGAGGAAGTGCATCAGCGAGTCGCAGAACTGGTTGCTGGGCAGTCCACCGGTGGTCTCCACGTCAATCATAGGTATGAGGTCCTGTTCGCCGGGCAGGCATTGTGCCGTGAAATTGTCCAGCTGTTTCTTCAGTGGCGTCTTAGGGCGGAAGAAGTGATATGCCCCCACCTTCAGCCCGTGCCGATGGGCCAGCTCGATGTTGCGCTCAAATTTCGGGTCGATACGGTCGCCGCCCTCTGTAGCCTTCAGGTAGACGTAGGCCATCTTCGTGTTCTCACCCACCGTCTCCCAGAACACATCGCCCTGATAGCGGCTCAGGTCAATGCCGTGAACATGATTGCAGGTGTCCTCGCACTGCAGGAAGGGGTTGTAGTCGCCCTCCTCGATGTTCCTCACGGCGGGCAGGGGTACGAAGCGGTCCACGGGACGCTTAGCCTTGGCTGCGGTTTTCTTCTTCTTGACTACCTTGTGCGTTTTCTGTCGGGTGCGGCGCTGGGGCCGCCGAGGTTTCTTGGCCAGAGCATCGCCTACACACATGGCGGCAATGGCAATCGCCAACATTATATATATCTTTTTCATTATCCTTTTCTCTTTTTGAGCTGCAAATATACAAAAAACTCCAGATTCCGATGCAAGTAAGCGGATATTTTTGTATCTTTGCACCAAATTTTTGATATATGAGAAAGTTTCTGATTGGAATAATCGCAATGACAGCCGTCACAGCATGTAACAAAGACAATGAGGAGACAAAGACTCCCCTCGAGCGTACCGTATTAATATATATGGCGGCCGAGAACAACTTGACAAAGTGGAATAACAATAGTTATTACTACGCTGATGATGACCTGAAGCAAATCAAGGAGGGTGCGAAGATTATAGGCAACAACTGTCTGGCCGTGTATGTGGACAAGGCAGAAAGCACCCCACCCTACATGCTGTACTACAGAAACGGCGAGCTGACCGACTCCATCCCGATGGAAGAGACCTACACCAGCGCCCCCGCCACGCTGGAGCAGGTGGCAGGCAGGGCTTTCAGGGACAACGCTGCAAGCAGCTACGGCCTCGTGCTGTGGGGGCACGGCACGGGCTGGAACATCAAAAGCGACTCCGTCAGCTACACATCGATGGCCCGCAAGAAAGCCTACGGCGGTGACACCGGCAACAACACGTACAACACTACAGGAAAATACTGGATGAACCTGCCTTCGATGGCGAAGGCCCTCTCGCACGCGCCCCACCTGGACTTCATCTTCTGCGACTGCTGCCACATGGCCTGTATCGAGAATGCATACGAACTGAGAAATGTGACCGACTACCTGATTGGCTCCGCCGCCGAGATTCCCGGTGAGGGAGCACCCTACCAGACCGTTGTACCCGCCATGATGGAGAAGTCCACCTTCTGGCGCTCCATCGTGGACCGCTACTATGAGCAGCGTTCCGAGGGCCTGGACGTGCCACTGGCCGTCGTCAAGACCAGCGAGGTAGCCACTCTGGCCAGTGCCACCAAGAATGTCCTACAGTCGTTTGCCGACAAATTCGGTGGCGAATATCCTGATATGAGTGGACTCATCCACTACTATAATGACAAATCGCACGGCAACATGTACTACGACATGAACGACTTCATACTGAAGTTTGCCTCCAGCGACAACTACGCAGCCTGGAAGCAGGCTTTCGACCGTGCCGTCGTCTATAAGAAGATGGCCACCAGGTGGATGACCAACAGAGTGTACTATTCGTCGGATTGGAACATTTACTACGGCGACTTCACGGTGACGGAGCAGAAGTTCGGCGGTGTGACCATGTTCGTTCCCCAGTGGCGATTCCAGAACACCGAAAATACGACCATCAGCCAGATGGGGTGGTACTACGCTGCAGGCTATGAAGCCATCGGCTGGTAAGAAAAGACAGAAAAGAAAAAGGAACCGATCTTCACAGACAAGCCCCTTTTCAAAAAATGGAAAATGATAAATATAGATTAAAATTACTAGTTATCGATTGCAAAGATACTAAGATTCAGTGAATTAACCAAATAATTCGAAACTTTTTTTCGTTGGCAAATTGATTTTTGTCACATTAGAACATTTTCAGCTCATTATATATACGCTGAACGGGGAGTCCCATCACATTGAAGTAGCTGCCTCGGAGCCCTGTCACACCGATGTATCCTATCCACTCCTGGATGCCGTATGCCCCGGCTTTGTCGAGCGGACGGTAGCGCTGTACGTAATAGTCGATCTCATCGTCGGTGAGAGGCTTGAAGGTGACATCGGTAGTGACGGTGAAGGCTCGCTGCTTCTGGCAGGTGGTCAGGCAGACGCCCGTAATCACCTGGTGCGTTCGGCCGCTCAGCTTCCGTAGCATACAGCCGGCTTCTGCCAGGTCGGCCGGTTTACCAAGCACCTCGTCGCCCAGCACCACAACGGTGTCGGCAGTGATGACAAGCTCCTCGGGCTGAATCAGCCCCCGATAGGCCTCGGCCTTTTCCCGGGCGATGTAGAGGGGAACCTCAGCAACCGGCAGGTCGGCAGGATAGCTCTCCTCGATGTCGGGCAGCACCTTCACTTCGTATTTTACATCCAGTCCGCTGAGCAGCTCGCGCCGACGGGGCGAATTGCTCGCCAATATAATATGATAGTCCATAGCTAATGTCTATTACAATCTACCAACCGAACGCCTTTGCATTCATAACCCATTTGCCCTGCGCGCGCAACGTCTGTTCAATCACGTCGCGCCCGCAGCCGTGACCTCCCGGCCGGTCGCTTATGTAGAGGCTCGCCTGCTTGATTTCCGTGCAGGCATCCTTGGGGCAGACGGGACAGCCGACGCGCCGCATGATCTCGAGGTCGGGAATGTCGTCGCCCATATACATCACCTGTTCATCACTCAGCCCGTATTTGCGGAGGAAGGCATCGTAGGTCTCTATCTTCACGGCACATCCTGTATAGATGTCCTCCACACCGAGACCCTCGTAGCGCACACGGACACTACGGGTCCTGGCTCCCGTGAGGATGACTATCCGCAAGCCGAGTTTCACGGCCAGCTGGATAGCGTAGCCATCCTTGATATTGACCGTGCGCAGCGGTTCGCCATCGGCAGAAAGCGTGATGGTCTCAGAACTGAGCACGCCGTCGACATCGAAGATGATTGCCCGAATCTTTTGCAAGTCGTAATTAATCATCAATTATCAACTGTCATTTGCCAATTGCCAATTATCAATTGTCAATTATCAAAACTTATTAAGGTGGACGTTTTCCCACTTCAGCCTGTCTTCAGCCTGCGGCTTCCGCTCGTCGGCCCAGTGGCCAACGGCAATGATACACAGGCAGGAGTAATTTTCAGGTATGTCGAGAATGCCTCGGATGACGGTATCGGCAGGCGTGCCGTCGTCGAGCCCACGGCCCCGCATCTGAATCCAGCAAGTACCTAGGCCCAGCTCCTCAGCCTGATACTGCATCGACACGGCGGCAATAGAACCATCCTCTACCCAACAGTCGTTCTGAAGAGGGTCGCCCAGGACGGCGATGGCTACGGGTGCATCCTTGAGAAACTGGCTCCCCATGTTCTTGGCATCGGAGAGCTTCTCCAGGTCGAGCTTGTCGTCGACCACGACAAACTGCCAGGCACGCTGGCTCTTCGACGTAGGCGACATCAGGGCTGCACGGAGTATCAACTTCAGGTCGTCGCCATCGATTTCCTGACTTGTAAACTTACGGTGACTGCGGCGCTGCTGCGCCAGGTCTTTGAAACTTGTCATACGCTTTTGATTCTGATAATGGCTGCAAAGTTAGTGATTTTCGGCCACAGAAAGGCCTGATTAACATGGATTAATAATTTTTTCCACGAAAAAAAGCATAATATGTGGCTTTTTTTGTATATTTGCCACGTGAAAGGAATCAAAACAACCATCTACACAAAGCTGGAGAAGTTGCCGGAGGTGAGCGACCGCAACTTCTTCCACAGTCGGCTGCTGTTTGCCATCAGCGCGCAGACACCACGGATGAAGCCCTACATGACCGTATGTACCGACGATTCCGGGCTGGTGCTGAGTCAGCTGCTGACAATTGTGCGCTATCGCACCTCGTTCCTTCCACCCTTTTTCTTCATGCACTGCCGAATACTTGGCGAGGGCGACTATGCCGAGAGCAGCTACCGGCGCGAAGACCTCTTCGGCGAGATGCTACAGGCCATCACCAGCAGGCTTAACAAGACGACGCTCTACATCGAGGTGAGCAACCTCGGGCAGAAGATGTTCGGCTACAGGCATTTCCGCCAGGAGAGCTACTTCCCCGTACACTGGATGAGCATCCATAACTCGCTGCACAGCCGCACCCCCGAGGAACGCATCAGCGAGAAAATGCAACAGCGCATCGACAATGCCTACGCCAAGGGCGTGACGACCGGCGAGGTGGGCAGCAAGGAGGATTTCATGCACTTCACCAAGCTGCTGCGCAAGCACCACTGGCTGAAGCCGAAGCGCTACATCCCCGACGACCAGTTCTTTCGCGAGGCGATGACGACGGATGCCTGTCGGCTGTTCGTCACCAAATTCCGTCAGCACGTCATCGGCTGTGCGGCATGCGTCTACAGCCAGAACAATGCCTACCTCTGGTATGCTGCCTTCCGCCGTAAGACCTATCTGCCCTTGCATCCCGACACGCTGACCATCTGGCACTGTATCAAATATGCCCATAGCCAAGGCTATGAGCATATCATCTTCATGGACGTGGGCCTGCCATTTCGCAAGAACTCCTTCCGCGAGTTCATCCTCAGCTTCGGCGGCAAGCCTGTGAGCACGCTCAGGTGGTTCCGCTGCTCCATCCGCTGGATCAATGCTGTGCTGTCGTGGATCTATCGCGACTAATGCGAGCCGATGTAGAGACACACCATGCCCAGCAGCACTAAGGCCAGGTCGGCGACCTTGGCCCTGAGATTCTTCTCGTGGAAGAACATGGCGCCGAACATGAAGCTCACCACCACGCTGCCTCGACGTACCATCGACACGATGGAGATCATTGCATCGGGCAGGCTCAGCGAATAAAAATACATAAAGTCGGCAGCAGACAGGAAGATACTGACCCCCACGATGGACCACGACCAGTGAAACGGTGTGGTATCCTTGTGCTTGGGCCACCACAGCAGGCAGAGCATAGCCCCCATCATCAAGCACTGATAGATGTTGTACCACGACTGTACCATCATACGGTCAAGACCTACGCCCCCACTCTCTGTGGGAGCCATCAGGTACTTGTCGTAAAGACCGCTGACGGCCCCGAGTGCAGCAGAGCCTACCACCATGTATATCCAGTGGTCGTGCTTGAAGTCGATGCCCTCCTTCTTGCCGCTTCGGCTGAGCATGAGGAACGAGGCAACGGCCAGCATCACGCCTATCCACTGCCACAAGTTAAGTCGTTCGCCAAACACCAGCAGGGCTCCCACGAGCACCATCACGGGGCGCGTGGCATTGATGGGGCCAACGATGGTCAGAGGCAGGTGCTTCATGGCGAAGTAGCCCAGAATCCAGCTGGAGAGCACGATGACGGACTTGAGCACGATGTACTTGTGCATCTGCCAGCCCCCTGAAGCCGTTTGGAAGATGGTGCCGTCGAGCACGTCGGAGGTACCGCTGAGCACGATGCAAGGCAGGAAGATCAGCGACGAAAAGAGCGTATTGAGAAAGAGCACGGGAATCACGGCGTTGGATTTCAACGCCTGTTTCTTAAACGAGTCATAGCAGCCAAGCAGGGCTGCCGACATAAATGCTAATATTAACCACACAACAACTTGATTTACGATTTGACGATTTACTATTTACTATTTATTTACGATTTTATTATTGGTCGATTCGGAAGGACAGTAGCCGCTCGGCGCTTTGCGACGCTTGCTACCAGCGGGACGCAAGAAATTCTTCATTCTTCACTCTTCATTTAAACATTACTTAATACACTATATCCTCGAGGAAGAGTGCATGGCCGGGCATCGACTCGCCAGCCTCCGTTCGGCGCTTGCCCTCGATGACCTTGCAGAACTCGCTGAGCGACAGCCGGCCCCGCCCCACATCCACAAGCGTACCTACTACGGCGCGAACCATGTTGCGCAGGAACCGGTTAGCACGGATCTCGAAATACCACGTGGTGGGAGAGGTCTGCACCCACTGGGCATGAGTCACCGTGCATAGCGTGGTCTTCACGTCGGCACCGCTCTTGCAGAAAGCCCCGAAGTCCTCGTAGCCAAGAAGCCTCTGGGCAGCCTCGTTCATCGCAGCGAAGTCCAGAGGGTAGTGCATCTCGCAGCTGTAGGACCTCATGAAAGGGTTCTTCACGGTATGGACATAGTAGCGATACATCCGGCTGGTGGCTGAGAAGCGGGCGTGCATGTCAGGGGCGACGCGCTCCACCCTGCTGACGGCAATGTCCTGCGGAAGCAAGCGGTTGAGCTTATAAGCCAGTTGCTGGCAGTTGATGCCCTCAGAAGCTTCGAAGCGGGCATCACTGTCGAAGTGAGCCACCATCATCCGGGCGTGTACACCGGCATCGGTGCGCCCGGCTCCCGTCACGCTGACGTCCTCACGGAGCAGGGTGGAGAGCGCCCACTGTAGACGTGCCTGAACGGAGTCACCGTTGGGCTGGATCTGCCAGCCGTGATAACGCGTGCCGTCGTAACTGAACGTGATAAAATATCTCATTGCTTGAACCAAAATACGAATTTGAGCGACTCCAGCAGCTGCATGGCCAGGATAAAGACGACGAAGAGCGGAGCCCCTCGGCGAATCCCGGTAGAGAGTGCCTCCATGATGTCGGCCAGCGTTTGCAGGCGTCCGGAGACGAGTCCGAATGCCAGCGAGACGACAACCAGGCCGAACGCCACTACAGCCACCAGACTGTTGGAGAAAGGCGATGGAAACAGACTGCCCGTTGCCGAGAGAAGTACGGCATGCGGCATGACGGTCAGCAACAGTATCGTGATGACGTAGATGGCTAGGAAAGCGGCTGCCACACGGAGGGCTATGCGGTCGCGATAGCTGTGCTGCCGACAGAGGATGCCGCTCTGCTGCATGCAGCCGACGGCCATGAGTGTCAGCACGAGCCAAGCCAGCGGCGGCGATGCGAGCATGTCGGTGAAGCAGCCGAAGAACCAGCGGATGCCTTCAGCCGACAGTAGCGAGCGCACACCGGCAGTCATCGTCGCGGAGAGTATCCACGAGATGAGAACCAGTGCTGCTTCTGCCACGAGGAGCACCGCGCCGACGATGGCCAGTCTATTCCTCATCGGCCACGAGGTTGTCCAGGTCGAGGATATGTAGCTCTAAGGCGCGCACCACCAGGCGGGTGGCGTTGACCGTTCCCACAGAATCAGGGAAGAGCTTACGGATCAGCTCGTTCTGCCGCTTCTCCAGACTCTTCACGCCGAAGGGCATGCCGCGCAGGCCGGTGATCTGCTCTTTCGTGTAGCCAAGTGCCAGATGGCGGAGGAAACGCTCGTCGTACTCGTCAATCTCATAGTTGACCACCGACTCCTGCTTGGCCAGCTGTCCGCTGACGGTCTGCTTGAAGCGCTCGACAATCTTCTCCAGGATTGGCTCGTTGAACACCAGCTGCTTACCCTCCATGACGGCATTCACATCCCTGCGCGTGAGCAGCTCACCAGTCTTGAGGATAATGCCGTCGGCTCCTGCGTCGAGCACGTCGACCCACAGCTTCTCGTTCAGGATCTCTCCGGTAAAGATGAGAACCTTGATGTCGGGGTGCACCTCCTTCGTGGAGCGGCAAATCTCCACCCCTACGGTAGTAGAGCCACCGAGCCCCAGGTCAAGCAGCACCAAGTCGGGCTTCTGCTGTTTGAGTATTTTCCAGAAGGCAGGCTCGGAGTCGGCTGTGCCGATGACCTCTGCCTCGGGGATGTCGTTCTTGATAATCCCCAGCGTGCCCTTCATTTCCAGTGGCACGTCTTCTACGATGACAACCTTAAAATGTTCCATATCTTAATTCTTAACTCTTAACTCTTAACTCTTGACGGCCGGCAGGATGATGCGCACCCATGTCTGTCCGTCGCTGTTTTCTGCCCAGATGCCGCACAGTCGGCGATTGGTGGCCTCGCCGTGATCGCGCACTATCTGTCGGCAGAGCAGATAGGGTATGTGGTCCGTCGCGGGATTGAAGAGGTTCTGTGCCTCCGTTTCCGATAGCTGCTTGCCGGGCATGGGGATGATGACCTCCATGTATTTGTCGTCCTTGCGGCGTATGGTTTTCTCTCCCCCACCCTGTTTGCGGAGGATGCTGAAGAGATAGCCTACGAGATTCTCATCGCCGAGGATGCCGTTGGCCAGTGGCTTCAGGTGCAGTTTGATGCGCTCCACCTGCGCCATTGCCTGCTCTGAGAGGATGCCGTAGAGCTCGCGATAGTAGTCGGTCACTTCGCGCAGCGATTCGTAGTCGGCCTGGTCCACCAGCTGTCGGATTCGCGAGGGGTAGTACATCGTCTCGTGCTTCAGGGTCGAGAGGCAGTTGTCGAGCACCGCGTTGGCCACATGCAGGCTGGCCTGTTCCAGTTCTATTCTGCGCAGTTCGTCGTCCATCATCTCCAGGGCCGACTGCTGTTCTCTTTCCACATAGAAGCGTTGGTAGAGGCGGTGGCGGTAGTAGAGCAGATAGTAGGCGGGAATGATGGACAGCAGGACCAGTATGAGCAGGATGACGGCGATGCGCTTGTTGGTCTGCGACTGTTCCATCATCCGGCAGTAGTCGGCCAGCGTGTTATCGGCCGACAACTCCTTATAGAGCTGAGTGTAGATTTTGTTGTTGTAGCTGTACAGCTGCCACTGGTGGAGGGCCAGTGCGGCAACGGCACTTTCGTTGCGTATGTCGAGTATGACGTTATAGTTGGTTTTGATAGAGTCGTGGAGCCATTTAATCTCTGGTGCCACGAGCGACGGGTTTCCTTTTCTCAACATCAAGTAGTTGCCTCGCGGGCGTAGCTCCTTGTAGTGGCGGTTGAGCCAGTAGCGGCAGGAGTCGGCATGGGCCAGTGTGCGCTCGTAGGTGCCTTTGATGTTGGAGTAATAGGCTGAGTCGGCAAAGGCGTTGGCGCGTTCGAGGGCGGTCTGTGGTGCTGCTGTGGTGGATAGCGGGCAATGGACGGCGAGTAGTATCAGGAGGGTGCGCACGATACCTTTGGGTAGCCTGAACCAGAGTCGTGAGCCGGTGCCCTGCCTGCTGTCGGCACCGATGGCGCACACGGAGAATATCTGCGACATCTTACGGTATTTCTCTATGATGCCCTTGCAGTTGAGCAGGCCGAAGCCGTGGGAGCCCACATTGCCGTCGTCCACGATAGGCTTGTTGTCGAACAGGTGGGCCAACTGTTCCTCGCTCATTCCCTTGCCGGTGTCGCTGACGCTGATTTCCACATATTGTTCCGTCTCCCCGGCGGCGATGTCTATTCGTCCGTCGGCGGGTGTGAACTTCCGGGCATTGTCGGCCAGAGTGTTCAGCATGAAGAGGGTCAGCACGCGGTCGGCCTTGACGATGGCCTCCGTGGGTGCGACATTCAGCCTGATGCCCTTCATCTCGAAGCTGCGGCGGCTCTTGGCCAGGATGTCGAACAGCTGCTGCAGCGGGAAGCTCTCTATCTTCAGGCTCACCTCCCCCCGTCGCAGCTGAATCCAGTGGGTCAGTATGTCGTTATAATCATTGATCTGGTCGGTCAGCTCGCGCACGTACTCTATCTGACTGTCCGACGGCCGTCCGATGGCGTACTTAATCCTGTCGATGAAGGGCGTGACGGTGTTCACCAGCGAGATCTTAGCACGCTGCTCCAGGTTCAGCCGCTCGCTGTCCTCCAGTCGCAGGCGGCTCATGGCCACCTCGTCCTGCCGCTGTTCCAGCAGGTCGTCCATCCGGGTGTCCTTCTTCTGCTGTTTGTTCAGGTGGTTGAAGAGCCACAGCAGGAAGAGCAGCAGCACGATGGATGCGCCCACGGCGCCGAGCATCAGGTTGAGCTGGGTGACGCTGTGCTCATAGCGGCTAGCCCGCGCTTCGAGTTCGCGGTCCTGGCGTGTGTCGGTCATCAGGTCGATGTAGATGTTGCGGTTCTCGTCGCTGCGGGGCTTGTCGTTCATGGCCGAATAGGCCACGCTGAGCTGCTCGCGGATGCTGGCCACCAGGTCAGGGGCCTGATAGATGGCCGAGTCGGAGAGTGCCTCTTCGAGATTGGAGAGGGTTGCCTCATAGTCGCCGATCTGCCGGTAGCAGGAAGCCAGCGTGCGGTATGCCCCGGCTATCTGGTACACGTCGCCATAGTCGGCAAAGAGCCACAGGGCCTGCTCGGCGAGCCATCCGGCGAGCAGGTCGTCGCCGATGCCGTCAGGATTGATGAACTTCATGGCCGGCAGGTTGTCGTCGATCAGCTTGCGGCGGTATTCGCTGTCCATGAGGTGCTCCGACAGTGCCTCGAGGGCGTTGGCCGCAAAGTAGGGAAAGCCCCCTTCGCGTGCCAGGAGGAAGCAGCGCAGCAGGTGGTCGAACTCTCGCTGGTTGATGTCGTCCTGGCTGCCGTCGGTGAGTATGCCTCCGGCACCGATGTTATAGAGATAGTTCAGATACTGGGCCGTGTCGCGCTGCACCTCGTTAGGGTCGATTTGCCGCAGCGCCTGGATTGACTGCCGTTCCAGTCCTACATAATAATAATAGGTGGAGTTGACGATGGCGTATTCCGTCTCTGCGTAAAGCAGCTCGCGCGGTTTCTGCTGCCAAGGCTCCGAGAGCCTCTCTTCACGGATGCGCTGCAGCGCACGGTCGGCCAGCTGTCGGAACTCGTAGAACTCACGGTTGCGGGAGCGCCGCTGGCACAGGCGCATCTGCTGCACGTAGGCCGTGAGCAGCTGGTACTGGTTGTCGGTCGTCGCCACTACCTGGCGCAACAGGCTGTCTGCCTCGTCATACCGCATACGCACGATGCTCACGAAGGCCAGGTTGTTCAGGGCCTCGGCGCGGCCGCGGTCGTAGTCTTCGGCCATCTGATAGGCCCTCCGGGCGAGGGCCTCGGTAGAATCGATGTTGCGGTAGTGGTAGGCGTATGATTGAGAATTCAGCTTGTCCACCGCCGACCTGTCTGGCGATGAACAAGCTGAAATGAAAAGTGCGATTGTGAGGTTAAGCGCGAGCCTTAGCCACATAACCCAGTGCCTCCTTGCACTTGTCGGTCACGTACTGCCAGTCGCCGGCCTTCACCTTGTCGGAGGGGAACAGCTTCGAACCCATGCCCACACAGTAGACACCGGCCTTGAACCAAGCCTTCAGGTTCTCCTCCTCGGGGGCAACGCCGCCCGTCACCATGATCTTCGACCAGGGCATCGGGGCCTTCAGGCCCTTCACCATATTCGGGCCAACCACGTCGCCGGGGAACACCTTCGTCAGGTCGCAGCCCAGCTCCTGGGCCTTGCCAATCTCGCTGACCGTCATGCAGCCCGGGCAGTAGGGCACCAGGCGGCGGTTGCACACGGGGGCGATGTCGGGATTGAACAGCGGCCCCACCACGAAGCAGGCTCCCAGCTGGATATACATGGCTGCCGTGGGAGCGTCGACCACCGAGCCGATGCCGAGGGCCAGCTCCGGGCACTCCTTGTCGGCCCACTTCACCAGCTCGCCGAACACCTCCTGGGCGAAGTCGCCGCGGTTAGTAAACTCGAATGCGCGAACGCCGCCCTCATAGCAGGCCTTCACCACGTTCTTGCAGGTCTCAAGATCCTTGTTGTAGAATACGGGAACCATGCCCGTGTCGCCAATCTTGGCCATAACGGCCAGTTTATCGAATTTTGCCATTTCTTTTATTTTTTATCGCCTACGGCAGTTAAACTCTATCTTTGAACTCTTCCGCTGGCATTACCGCCTGCCAGACTCTCAACCTCATCTACAGAAACCAGGTTGAAGTCACCGTTGATGGTGTGCTTCAGGGCACTGGCGGCTACGGCGAACTCGAGGGCCTCGCCCTGAGTCTGCTTCGTCAGCAGGCCGTGGATCAAGCCGCCAGAGAACGAGTCGCCGCCACCCACGCGGTCGATGATTGGGTTGATCTCGTAGCGCTTCGACTGATAGAACTCCTGGCCGTCGTAGATCAGGGCCTTCCAGCCGTTGAACGTAGCGCTGAAACTTTCACGGAGCGTCGATACGACATACTTGAATCCGAACTCCTGCTTCATCTGCTTGAAGATGCCCTCGTAGCCGCTGGCGTCGGTCTTGCCGCCCTCAACGTCGGCATCGGGCTTGAAGCCCAGGCAGAGCTCAGCGTCCTCCTCGTTGCCGATGCACACATCTACGTACTGCATCAGCGGGCGCATGATGGAGATGGCCTTCTCGCTGGTCCACAGCTTCTTGCGGAAGTTCAGGTCTACCGATACCGTCACACCGTGACGCTTAGCAGCCTCGCAGGCCAGGCGAGTCAGCTCGGCAGCCTTGTCGCTGATGGCGGGCGTGATGCCGCTCCAGTGGAACCAGGCTGCGCCTTCCATAATCTTGTCGAAGTCGAAGTCTGAGGGGTCGGCCTCGGCGATGGACGAGTGGGCACGATCGTAAATCACCTTCGAGGGGCGCATCGAGGCTCCCGTCTCAGCATAGTACAGACCAACGCGGTCGCCGCCACGGGCGATGAACTCGGTGTTGACACCATAGCGACGCAGGGCGTTGACGGCTATCTGGCCAATCTCATGCTTGGGGAGCTTGCTCACGAAATAAGCCTCGTGACCGTAGTTGGCCACCGAGATGGCAACGTTGGCCTCACCACCGCCGGGGATGATGCGGAATGATTCACTCTGGATGAAACGGTCGTTTCCCTGGGGGGAAAGGCGAAGCATAATCTCGCCTAAAGTTACAATCTTTGCCATTTTCTTTTTTGCTTTTGTTTTATAGATTAATGAAAATAAATAATTTCGTCCACAAAGGTAGGCAATAATTTTGAAACCGCCAAACAATTAGCGGGAAAAGATTCCTTATGGTCACATTTTTCACCGAAACCTTGGCCGTTTCGGATTTTCTTCCTACCTTTGCCGCCGAATTGCGGCAAAACGAATCACGATGTTCATTCCTAGAGTATATTAACTTAAGGTAACATCTATTAATTCATAAATTCGAGTGGAAGCCGTTCCGTTAGAATTGA
>CAMHUC010000063.1 GCA_946188155.1 uncultured bacterium
GTTCGATTACCACTCGATGCCACTTCTTTCAGGATGCATCTTGTTGACCCTGCTAAGGGTGATTTTTCCGTCCTCGGCTACGCTGGCATGCAGCTCGCTATAGGATAGCTTGACTGCGTCCTCAAGATCTGCCTTTTCTTTTACAGTGCCTGATTCATTCCATTCGTCACTGATGGTCTGGGTGTCGAGTTTTTCGCCCTGGGCATTATAGGAGGTCACAGTATAAGACATTTCCCATTTCAGACTATAAAGTTCGCCTGCGTAAGACTCCAGTTCCTTTATGCCATAGTGCAGGCAGATGGCCTCCTCTACGGGGAAAGCAGCGATGTCGTTTACGTTATAGCCTTCGTTCTGCTGCTCAACAAAGGTCAGCAGCTTTTTTATCTCTTTTACCTCGTTGCCGCTCTTGAGAGCAAACTTGCCCTCGAAGTAATCGTAATTGGTCTTCGGACTTGTGATTCTGTAAATCACCTCCACGCGCGAACATTTTTTATTATCGACGGGTGGTGTAACCGGCTCGTCGGCTTGTGAACACGATGTGAATACACTTGCGCCACAGATCAGGATGGTGGCGAGTATCCAATTCATTAACTTTTTCATTTCTTTTATTTAATTAAACGGATTTGTCGATATTAGAGTGCGAACTTGTAACCAACAGTGATCTGAATCAGGTCGCTACGGCTCTTGTTGTCATGAGGACCACCTTCTTTGTTAACCTTCGTCAGGCCGAGGTTGTAACGGGCGTCGATGACAAAGTCGCTGAACTCATAGGAAACACCGATGGGGATGGAAATATTCATTTTCTTGCAGGCGTCCTTGCAATCAACATCTTCAACCTTGGCGCTCATCAGGAAGCCAAACTGTACACCTGTCTTCAGAGCCAGACCGCGAGCTACATAGAAGTCGCCTACGAGGGGAATGTTAAGATAGTCAAGTTTAGTAGTAGTATTTGGAGATGAATTGTATGTGTTCTTCCATCCTTGCTGGGCATAGCTGACACCAATGGCAGCACTGAACCAGTCGTTGATGTAATACTCACCTTCCACACCTGCCACGAGACCTACGCGTGTCTTATGACTTTCACCGTCTGTCGAGGTCCAGCTTCCAGAGAATGAACCTAAACCAAGACCTACTTTAGGCTGCAGGGTAAATGTACCTTTGTCGCGCAACGTGTTCTGCGCACTGGCTGTCATAGCTACTATAGCCATTACAGCAATCATCATCATTTTTCTCATAATTCCAATTGTTTGAGTTAATATTGAACTTAAATTTGTATTCTGCCGCAAAGGTACTCAAAAAAAACGAAGCATACAAGGCCAAAATCGCCGCAATCGAAGATTTTGCATTAGCTGAGACTTTTTTGCATTAGCTGAGAGTTTTCCCGCCCCTACAGGTCATCTTATTAACGGAATTTCAACCTAAATTCACGGATTTTCAACCTCGGCAATCACCGATGAAATGGCAAGGAAACAAAATTTTTTGGGGAAAACCCGCCTGATTTCACTGAAAAAGTAGTAAGGCGTACCTTCCGTTTCTCCGGCCAGCGTTACACCGGATTCTACGAATGAACGGATGGCAGACGAAGAAATTGGTCGCAAAGTGTGCGGTATTTGGAGAATTATTCGTAACTTTGCACGCATCAAGCGTAACAACCAATAAAGCCATAAGATGAAAAGAACAATGCTTTCAGGCCTCCTGCTGATTGCCGGGCTGCTGCTCGGCAGCAATGCCTCGGCACAGCAGGTGAAGCTCACCGTGACCAACCCTACCGACATGCAGCGGCAGGAGGTGGTGGAGGCCGACCTCGAAGCCATCCACCGCCTGCTGGGTACCGACGGCAGCGAGCCGCTGAGCGTGACGAACGCCCTGGGCCAGGAGATGACCTGGCAGAAGAGCCACGACGGACGGCTGCTGCTCTTCGTGGCTCTGCAGCCGAACAGCCGGGTGGAATATGTCGTCAGCAGGGGGGCGCCGACAGCTCCCAAGTCGTGGGTTTATGGCCGTATCTACCCCGAGCGGCTCGACGACCTGACGTGGGAGAACGACCGCGGCATCTACCGCTTCTACGGCCCGGCCCTGCAGCGCACGGGCGAGCGGTCGTTCGGCACCGACGTATGGGTGAAGAACACGCCCGAGCTGGTGGTCGAGCAGCGCTACCGCCGACACATGGACGGCTGGCGGCAGGGCGAGGAGCTAAGGCGGGCGGGTAAGAAGGCGGAAGGCGATGCCCTGTTTCGCGAAGCTTCCTTCCATCTCGACCACGGGCAGGGCATGGACGTCTACAGCGTAGGCCCCACGCTCGGCTGCGGCGCACCGGCACTGATGCGCGACGGCGAGCTGCTGATGCCCTACTGCTTCCAGGAGTGCAAGATACTCGACAACGGGCCGCTGCGCTTCACCGCCGAGTTGACCTACTGCACCACCGCCGAGGGCACGACGGAGCACCGCCTCGTGAGCCTCGACAAGGGCTCGCACTATAACAAGATGACGGTGTGGTACGACGGCATCCGGCAGCCGACGGCACTGGCCACTGGCGTGGTGCTGCATGGCGGCGAGGAACCGACGGTCAGCACAAGCTATGTGCTGTATGCCGACCCGACGGACAATCCGAAGGTGCATCAGTCGCAGATCTTCGTAGGCACGCTCTTCCCCAACGGGGCCGACGAGGCCATCGAGCTCAGCGGCAAGCCCAGCCACGCCGTTGGCATCGTCAGCAACTACAGGGGAGAACCCTATACCTACTACTTCGGCTCTGCCTGGAGCCTCTACGACGTGCCGACGATGGCCCACTGGCGACTGCTGGCCGAAGAGAAGCTGCAGGCCATCAGGACTCCGCTGAAGGTGGAGGTCAGGTGAAGTGACGCCTGTGGCCTCATGCGAAACCCGAGTCCGGTCAGTAGAGAAGGAGAAGCCCTGCCACGCCGGCGTAGCAAATCATTCGGATGGGGTTGATCTTCAGGTAGCCGGTTCCGAAGGCAGTGGCAGCGAAGAGGGCACTGCTGATGAAGAACTGCCAGGGATTCTCCGCCGGTGTTGAGAAGTTCTCGCTATTGCAGAGAAGCAGCGTGGCGGCAGCAAGCAGTCCGACGACGGCTGGGCGCAGTCCGTGGAATACAGACTGCACAGCATGGGTGTTCATATACTTCATGAACATCCGGCTGATGAGTATCATTAGGATAAGTGATGGCAGCACCAGTGCGAAGGTGGCAGTGGCAGAACCCAGAATGGCCATCAGGTGTCCATAGCCTGCATTGTGGATGGCGGTATAGCCGCAGTAGGTGGCACTGTTGATGCCGATGGGGCCGGGCGTCATCTGCGAGATGGCCACGATGTCGGTAAATTCAGCCGTAGAGAGCCAGTGGTGCGTCTCCACCGTCTCGTGCTGGATGAGTGACAGCATGCCGTAGCCTCCGCCGAAGCCAAAGAGGCCAATCATAAAGAAAGTATAGAATAGCGACAGGAAAATCATATCTGATCCGTATTTGTCCGTGGTTGGAACTTTCCGTATAGGTAGCCCCCGACGGCAGCCAGGATAATAATATAAATAGGTGATACGCCGAGAGCCCAGATGGCCAGTGCGCAGGCTATGGGAATCCAGAGGGTGTAGCGGTTGAGCTGTGCCCGCTGGCCAAGGCGGAAGGTGGGCACGGCTATGAGTGCCACTACAGCCGGACGGATGCCCCGGAAGATGGCTGCCACCACGCGGTTGTCCTCGAACTGCTTGAAGAAGATGGCGATGGTCAGGATGATGAGAAACGAGGGCAGGGCGGTGCCTAAGGCTGTGGCAATCGCTCCGCGCATCTTCTGCAGCTTATAGCCGATGAAGATGGCAATGTTGATGGCGAACACACCCGGACAGCTCTGGGCGATGGCTATCAGGTCGAGCATCTCCTCGCGCTCCACCCACTTATGACGGTTGACCACCTCTTCCTCTATCAGCGGAATCATGGCATATCCACCCCCGAGGGTGAATATGCCAATGCGGAAGAATGTGCGGAATAGTTCCCAGTAGCTGTCTGCCTTCACTTTTCACTCTTCACTTTTTCCTCCACCCACTTGCGTGCATTGACGAAAGCCTCTATCCACGGTGTCACCTCGTCCTGACGGCGGCTGGCGGGGTACCAGGCGTTCTGCCAGGGGAACACGGCACGCTCCAGATGGGGCATCATGCACAGATGACGGCCGTCCTGTGAGCAGATGCCTGCCACGTCGTAGTCGGAGCCGTTGGGGTTGGCGGGATAGCCGTGGTAATTGTATTTTGCAATCACGTTGTAGGCACTCTCTGCCTCGGGCAGATGGAACTTGCCCTCCCCGTGGGCCACCCACAGACCAAGCTTCGAGCCGCTCAGACTTCCGAACATCACGCTATCGTTCTGCGGAATGCTGAGGCTGATGAACTCGCTCTCGAACTTATGCGAGTCGTTGTGCAGCATCTTGGCTCCTTTGGCTCCTGTGAGTCCGAGTTCCACCATCAGCTGGCAGCCGTTGCAGATGCCGAGCGACAGGGTGTCCTCGCGGGTATAGAACTTGTCGAGAGCTTCCTTGGCCTTCGGGTTGAAGAGGAAGGCACCGGCCCAGCCTTTGGCGGAGCCGAGCACGTCGCTGTTGGAGAATCCGCCACAGAATACAATCATGTTGATGTCGTCAAGCGTTTCACGGCCTGTGATAAGGTCGGTCATCATCACGTCCTTCACGTCGAAGCCTGCCAGGTAGAGACAGTAGGCCATCTCGCGCTCGCCGTTGGTTCCTTTCTCGCGGATGATGGCGGCCTTGGGGGCAGCGGCAGAGCCGTTGCCTACACCCAGCGGACGGCGGGGATTGAGGCCGTACTGGGCGAGCTTGCCTGTGAAGCCCTTGGGGAACTTCATCTCCAGCGGCTGCTGCTTGTAATTCTCAAAGCGCTCGCGGGCCTTCCCGTTGAAGCTCTGCTTGCGGTCAAGGAGATAGGAGGTCTTGTACCATACGTCGCGGAGGGCGTCGATGTCGAAGGTGAACTCTTTGTCATCCGCCTTCACCACGATTTCGCGGCTGTCATCCACGGTATAGCCTATCTTGGCATAGCCTACGCCCATCTCTTCCATCAGGTCCTTGAAGTCCTGCTTGTGGTCATCGCTCAGCTGGATAACTACGCCGGGGTTCTCTGCAAAGAGTGCCTTCACGATGTCGCCGTCTTTGAGCAGGTCGTGCAGATTGATGTGTAGGCCGCCCTTGGTGTTGGCGAAGCACATCTCCAGTAGCGTTGTGATCAGACCTCCGGCAGAGATGTCGTGACCGGCCATGATCCAACCGCGCTTGATGAGTTCCTGGATGGCATTGAAGGCATCGCAGAAGTATTCGGCATTCTTCACTGTTGGCACGTCGTCGCCCACCTTGCCCAGGCTCTGGGCAAAGGCCGATCCGCCGAGGCGCTGTTCGTCGAAGCTGAAGTCGATATGATAGATAGAGGCGCGCTTGTCGTTGACAATGACAGGCGAGACAACCTTCTTGATGTCGCTTACCTCACCGCCGGCAGAGACGATGACTGTTCCCGGCGAGATGATTTTCTCACCGTTGGGATATTGCTGTGAGAGTGACAGCGAGTCCTTACCCGTCGGCACATTGATATGCAGGTCGCAGCAGAAGTCGCTCAGTGCCTTCACGCCGGCATAGAGGCGGGCATCTTCGCCCTCCTGTGAGCGGCAGGGCCACATCCAGTTGGCTGAGAGACTCAGTGAGTCCATCCCGTCGGCTAGTGGTGCCCAGACGATGTTAGTAAGTGCTTCGGCCACAGAGAGTACAGAACCGGCAGCGGGATTCGCCAGACCAGCCTGAGGCGCATGCCCGATGGCTGTGGCGATACCTTTTTCGCCACGGTAGTCGAGGGCCACCACACCGCAGTCGCTGAGCGGCAGCTGTATCTCACCCTGGCACTGCTGGCGGGCGATTTTACCTGTCACAGAGCGGTCTACCTTATTCGTCAGCCAGTCCTTGCAGGCCACGGCCTCCAGCTGGAGCACGCGCTCGAGATATTGGGTGAGTTGATCAGCGGATATTCCGGATTCTCCGGATTCTCCGGGTTTTCCGGGATAGTCAACGTCTGCGTAGTGGCGTTCTACCGTATTATCGCGCATGATGGTCTTGGGCGAATGGCCGAACATCTGCGCCACATCCAGGTCGAAGGGCTTCACGCCGTCGCCCTGGCGGAATGAGAAATGGGCGTCGCCAGTGGTCTCGCCGACCACATACAGCGGGGCACGCTCGCGCTCGGCGATACGGCGCACATGCTCGATGTGCTTCTCGTCGATGAGCAGGCCCATGCGCTCCTGACTCTCGTTGGCGATAATCTCCTTTGAGGATAGTGTCTTGTCGCCGATGGGCAACTTGGTCATATCGATCTCGCCGCCGCACTCCTCGACGAGTTCGGAGAGACAGTTCAGGTGACCGGCAGAACCGTGGTCGTGGATGCTGACTACGGGGTTGACGTCCTCCTCGCAGAGGGCACGCACCAGGTTGTAGGCACGCTTCTGCATCTCCGGGTTGGCACGCTGCACGGCGTTGAGCTCGATGCCGTTCGAGTAGCGGCCGGTATCGACACTCGACACTGAGCCGCCGCCGAGGCCGATGCGATAGTTGTCACCGCCCACCACGACGACCTTGTTGCCCTTCTGGGGCTCTTTTTTCAGACAGTCGCGCTTGGTGCCGTAGCCCACGCCTCCGGCGAGCATGATCACCTTGTCGTAGGCGTATTTGGTGGGGGGTGTTGCGGCAGAGCCGCAACCTACGGGCAACTGTTCCTGGTGCTCGAAGGTGAGCACGGAGCCGCAGATGAGCGGCTGGCCGAACTTATTGCCGAAGTCGGAGGCACCATTGGAGGCCTTGGTCAGAATCTGTTGCGGGGTCTGGTAGAGCCACTGGCGTACGGGCAGGATATCCTCCCAGTCGCGGGCTTCATCGTTGTCGTCGTGCAGACGGGGATAGGCAGTCATGTAGACAGCCGTGCCTGCGATGGGCCATGAGCCGGTGCCACCGCCCATACGGTCGCGAATCTCACCGCCAGTACCTGTGGCGGCTCCGTTGAATGGCTCCACCGTCGTGGGGAAATTGTGGGTCTCGGCCTTCAGTGAGATGACACTCTCGATGTCCTTCACCTGGAACCAGTCGCTGGTCGACTGGTCCTTCGGGGCAAACTGCTCTACGACAGGTCCCTGTGCGAAGGCTACGTTGTCCTTATAGGCAGAGAGGATCTTGTTGGGATTCTCCTGGGTGGTCTTCTTGATCATCTGGAAGAGGCTCGACTCCATCTCCTTGCCGTCGATGATGAACGTACCGCCGAAGATTTTGTGGCGGCAGTGTTCTGAGTTGATCTGTGCGAAGCCGAAGATCTCGGAGTCGGTCAGCGGGCGTCCGTTCTGTTTCTCCAGGCCGTGCAGGTAGTCGATTTCTTCGGGCGAGAGTGCCAGGCCCTCCTGCTCGTTGTATTCCTCGAGGTTCTCCACATGCTTGATGGGCTCCGGCTGGATATTGATGGTAAAGATGTCCTGACTGAGGCCGTTGTACATGCGTTGCAGCATCTCGTCGTGCTCTGCGTCCTTGTTCTCCACGGGGAAATATTCCTCGATGCGGCTGATGCCCTGTAAGCCCATGTTCTGTGTGATTTCCACTGCATTGGTGGACCAGGGTGTCACCATTTCTCGGCGCGGGCCTACGAAAAGGCCGTCGAGCCGGTCGCCGTCCAGCAGTGTGGCTTCACCGTAGAGCCAGTTGAGTTCCTTGATTTCCTGTTCGCTGAGCGCGTGATCTACTTCTGTTGCAATCACGGTCTTTTGTGGGGTCTGGAAGAAGCGTATCATACCTTATTTGATTATATTTCGTATTTTGGCCGCAAAGGTACAAAAAAGAAATGAATTATGCAAGTTACTTTCTTCTTTTTGCAGAAGTCTTTTTCATCTTAGCCGCCGTCGTGGTCCTGCTGACAATGGCGGGCTTTGGCTTCTCCACGTATGGCTTTTGGGCGGTGAGTATCCACGATGCTTCGAGCACGGCGTCCTTCTGGCTTTCAGGCAGGTACTTGTAGTCCTGCAGGAACTTCTCCACGATCTGCCTGGCCTCTGGGCTGCGGTGGTTGGCCAGCACATTCTTCATCCATTCGTTGACGAACAGGATGCCGAAGGTCTCCTCCAGGTGTTTCAGGTTGGCCAGGCTCTGCGAGATGAGGCTGTTGTTCTGCGGCTCAAACACGTCGGCGCTCAGCAGTCTGACGGCATGGAGTGCCCAGCGCTCGTGCTGGCGGTTCTCCTTCTTCAGCAGTTCCTTGAAGAGGGCGTTGCGCTTGTTGGCGTCGGGATTGCAGGCGCGACTGACGAAGTCGAACTCCTTCCTCAGGTCTTCACTATGCAGGCGGCTGCGCTCTGCGGATAGTATCTCCTGCCAGCGGGTGGGGTTGGTGATGGCCAGCCGATAGGCCATCTCCATGTAGTCGCGGTCGGTGAACATCGGGTCGGTACGAGTCCGCCATACGCGCTCTATCTGTGCCAGCACGTCGGGCGACGTGGCGTGGCGTGCCATCTTTCGGAACATGAGCTGGCGGCACTCGCTGGAACGGTTCTCGCCGAGCAGGTCCATCATGCAGAGTTCGAGGGTATTGCGCTCGGTGTTCGACTTCATGTCGAAGGCAATCTTGAACATGTGGTCGATGGCTGTCTTCATCACGATGGCGTTCTTCTCCTTCATCATGAAGCGGTAGAGCTCGCCGAAGTGTGAGGGTGGCACCTTGCCCATCAGGTAGTTGTCGTGGATGGTGAGCAGCATCGAGTAGCGGGCCAGGTCGTTGCGGGTGGTGATGAGGCGCTTGGGCAGCAGCTCTGTGTACTCGTCGTCCATCGTGAAGCGGCCATAGCCAGCTCCGGTGTAGTTGGGGATGATGTAGCTGGGCTTGTCGGCCACCTTGAAGGTCATCGTGGGCTGCTGCATGTCTACCACGAGGGTACGGCTGGGCTTGAGGTCGTTGACGGCCTGGATGACGAACTTCTGTCGCCAGCAGAGTCCGCGGCCGAAGGGGTCGGTCTGTGTGACGATGATCTGCCCGTCCTTGTAGATGGTGTTGATGACGGGCATGCCCTTCTGCTTGACCCATACCTCGCTGAACTGTCTGACACCCGCTGCTGGACTCTCCTTGTCGAGCAGGTCGAGCAGGTCGTCCCAGGTGGCATCCTTGAAGTAGTGCTCCTGTATGAAGCGGCGCAGTGCGTTCTGCATGTTGGCGGCTCCGACGGTCTGCTCCAGCATGCGCATCATGACGGTGGCCTTGTTGTAGATGATGTTGTCGTAGAGCATTGTGGAGTGGCTGAGTTCCGACTTCTGCTCGATGGGGTGGGTGCCCTCTGTGCGGTCGATGGCGATGGCGCGTGTCTGGTAGGTGTTGATGAAGTTGATTTCATGCTCTGTGCGCTCAAACTGCCGGCGGGTAATCTTCGATGCCATGAAGTTGGCGAACACCTCCTTCATCCAGAGACTCTCCTGCCAGTTGACGTGTACGATGTCGCCGAACCAGAGGTGCGACGTCTCGTGGGCTATCAGTTCCATGCGTTTCAGCTCGTCGTCCATTGAGGCGTCACTGCCGAGGAAGATGCGTCGGTCGCTGAACTGGAAGGCTCCTGGGTTCTCCATGCCGCCGTAGGGGTAGTCGGGCAGGATGGCCATGTTGTACTCCTTGAACGGCGGGCGTATGCCCGTATAGCCTTCCATCCATTTCAGCGACTGGGTGAACTCGCTGAGTACCTTGTCGAGCTGTCTCACCTTCTCGGGGGCTGTCTCGCGGTAAAGGATGCGGACGGGGTGGCCGTTGTACGAGCTGGCCTTCTCCTGGAAGTTGCCTGCTACGAACGAGTAGAGGTTGGTGGGCAGAAAACCCGTGCCGTCGCTATAGATGGCCTTCCAGCCTGCCGGCATGTTGATGGTGGTGGTGTACCGTCCCTTCAGGTCAGCCTGGTTGAAGCAGGGGTATAGCGTGGAGGCCAGGTCGGGGGCTAATGTGGTGTAGATGTAGTCCTGCTCACGCTTCAGCCCCTTGTCGAGGCTGGCGAAGTCGATCTCCACGCTGTTGGTGCCTTGCTTCATGAACTTGGCGGACAGTACGATGTGTTCTTTTTGCTTGCTGACAGAGCGCTTCTTGTTGTTAATCTGGCAACTGCCGGAGAACCCGCCCTGGAAATCCAGAATGACGTCGGCCTTGTCCTGCAGGTCGAAGGTGATGACAGCCTTTCCGGTGACAGGCGTATTCATGTCGGCAGGGATGTTGAAGGTGAGGTCGTAGGCAACATTGCTGATGGTCGCCTTGCGCTGTTCGGCGAGTTCCTTTGTCACGCCTTTTTGCAGTTGTTGCGCATTCAGGCCCAGGACAATCAGGCATAGCACTGATGTAAGAATAACTCTGTAATTGTTCATCTTAATGACGGTATTTTGGTTTTTGTGTGCAAATTTAATTAAAATAATTCTAATTCGGGCAATATAATTTCTGTTTTTTGCGTCATTGATGTAAATTTGCATTCGAATAATTTCATTTAAACGAAGAAAGAGTATGAAAAAGAGTGTTTTTTTGATAGCAGTTTCAGCCGCAGTGCTCATGAGCAGCTGCGCCAGTAAGAAAGACCTGGTGGAATGCCAGACACAGAACAAGTCGCTCACCGAGTCGCTTCAGTCGGCCAAGGAGGACCTGGCCGCCAAGAATGCCCGCGTCTCCAGCCTCGAAGACCAGCTGGCAGCGCAGAAGGCAGCCTATGTCGCCCTCCAGGGAGCCCTCGACAAGAGTCTGACGAATGCCTCGCAGAACAATGTGTCCATTGATAAGCTTGTCGACCAGATTAATGAGTCGAACCAGTATATCCGCCATCTGGTGGAGGTGAAGTCGAAGAGCGACTCGCTGAACATGGTGCTCACCAACAACCTGACCCGTTCGCTCTCCAAGGAGGAGATGAAGGAGGTCGACGTGCAGGTGCTCAAGGGCGTGGTCTACATCTCGCTGGCCGACAATATGCTCTATAAGAGCGGATCCTACGAGATCAGTAGCCGTGCTGCCGAGACCCTTTCGAAAATCGCTAAGATTATCAAGGATTATAAGGAGTACGATGTGCTCATCGAGGGTAACACTGACAATGTGCCCATCAAGCGCGAGAATATCCGCAACAACTGGGACCTCTCCACGCTTCGTGCATCCAGCGTGGTTCAGGCTCTGCAGAACGACTATGGCGTGGACCCGAAGCGCCTGACAGCCGGTGGACGGGGTGAGTACAATCCCGTTGCCAGCAACGATACGGAAGTGGGCAAGCAGCGCAACCGCCGCACCCAGATCATCATTACGCCGAAGCTCGACCAGTTTATGGACCTGATTGACAAGGCCCCTGATGCAGAGTAAGCGAGGTCTGCTGACCGTCTGTCTGACCCTTGCTGTCACAATTGGGTCATGGGGACAGGCACTTGACCCTGGCCAGGGTCAAGTGCCTGTCCCCATGACCCCTCCAGATACTACAAAGGTAGTCCACCGCCTCGAGGCTGAGGTGGTGGACGGTGCTGTGTTCCACACCAACCCCTATCTGAAGGGCTACAACCCAGAGGTGCGCACCATGAACCAGTACTTCACCCTGAAGGCGAAGTATGCCTTCATGCCGCCCCCTGCTTCTGAGAAGGCCCGCATCTATAAAGGCTCCTATCAAGGGGTAGGCCTGGCCTATCACCATCTGAATCCTCAGATAGGCCATCCCTTCTCGGCATATCTCTTTCAAGGGGCCACCATCGCCACCCTTTCGCGGCGTGTGTCGTTCAACTATGAGTGGGACTTCGGCTTGGCCTACGGCTGGAAGTCGTATGCCGGCGGGGAGCGCCCCGACAACCGCGTCATCGGCTCAAAGCTGACGGCCTATATGGATGCCAACTTCTACTTCCGCTGGATGCTTTCACCGCAGTGGGATGTCACGTTGGGCTTCTCGGCATCGCATTTCAGCAACGGTAATACCTCGCTGCCTAATGCCGGTCTCAACGTCGCATCGCTGCGCCTGTCGATGGCTTATTATATTAATAGGTCTGCCGAACAGCCTGCCGACGGACCACTGCCAGCCTTCCAGCGCCACTGGAGCACCGACGTGGTGCTCTTTGGAGGATGGAAGCGTAAGGGGACGGAGTCGGACTTCGGGGCGCTGATCCTGCCCGACACTTACGGCGTGGTGGGTATCAACGTGAACCCGATGTACAATTTCAACCACTGGCTGAATTTCGGCGCTTCGCTGGATACCTACTATGACGGTAGTGCCAATCTTGTTGTCGATGAACCGAAAAGCACCGATACTGGTGATGCCGAAGCAACAACCGAAAATCCCCAGGAGTTCGGCGGCAACGTCTCAAGGCCGGCATGGTATAGGCAGGTGGCGGTCGGCGCGTCCCTGCGCGGCGAGTTCGTCATGCCCTATTTTACCATTAACTTCGGCATCGGTCATAATTTCATCAATGCCGGATCGGGGCGCTTCAAGGGATTCTACGAGCTGCTGGCACTGAAAATAGGACTCTCGCGATCCACCTTTCTCCATATAGGCTACAGCCTCTACGATTTTCAGCACCCCAACAACCTGATGCTGGGTGTCGGCTACCGGTTTGGCAGCCGTCGTAGATAGTTTACTTTGATGTGAGTCAAGAAGAACGCCTAATAGTGTACTTTCTACCCCAAATATTTGTCCGTGTGCGGACACAGCAGTACCTTTGCACCCGAAAAGATAACAGGATTAACAATTTAAAGGTATTAGTAAAATGATTATTTTGAATTTTGTAGCAGTAAAGCTCGCATCAGTAGTTAAGACCAAGGCTGTCGCTCTGATGAACAAGTAAACTACGAGAAAAGGTAAGATTGTTTTAGGTAATAAAAAGGTGAAAAAGGGGCTGCATCTATTGGTGCAAGCCCCTTTTCTGCGGCATGAAACAAATTTGAAAGGAATTGTAACATACGAGAAAGGCAGTACCAATTATTCATTGTACCTTTGCAGCCAGAAAGCATCGGGATGATGCTACGTAGAATTGTTTTAGTTATATTAAGTTAGTAGTTAGTAGTTTTTTGCTTACCTCGGAACCAGAGAAAAGCGTTTCGATGGTTCCGAGCGCAAGCAGAACCTAAAAAATCAAGCGTATGAAGAGATGTTTCCTTTCCCTGCTGACGGTCCTTACGACCTTTTCATTGTTTGCTGCTGAACCGTTCGTGACGTTTCAACCAGAGCAGAATGCCCTTTCACTGTCGGAACTCACCATTTCCTGTGATGCTGGTGAGCACAGCTGCGTGCAGCGTGCCGTGGCCTCCCTGCAAGGCGACTTCCAGAAAGTGACTGGAGCCAGACCGGCTCTCTCCGACGGTCAGCCGAAGCTGCTGGTGGGCACTGTGGGCTGCAACCGCCAGATAGACCAATGGGTGAAGCGGGGTGAGCTGAACGGCCTGAAGGGAAAGCGAGAGAAATATATCATCAAGACCATCGGCGACCAGCTGGTCATTGCCGGTAGCGACAAGCGGGGTACAGTGTTTGGCATCTATGAGTTGTCCAAGCAGATTGGTGTGTCGCCTTGGTACTACTGGGCCGACGTACCCGTGGAAAAGCACGGCGCTATATATATAAAGAAAGGAGAGTACACCGACGGTGAACCCAACGTAAGCTACCGAGGCATCTTCCTCAACGACGAGGCCCCTTGTCTGACGTCGTGGGTGAAGAACACCTTCGGCACCAACTATGGCGATCACCGCTTCTACGAGAAGGTGTTCGAACTCATACTCCGCCTGAAGGGCAACTTCATCTGGCCTGCCATGTGGAGCTGGGCATTCTATGCCGACGACCCGGAGAACCTGAAGACGGCCGACGCGATGGGCATCATCGTTGGCACCAGCCACCATGAGCCGATGGCCCGTAACCATCAGGAGTATGCCCGCAAGCGGGGAGAGTGGGGGCCCTGGAACTATCAGAAGAACAAGGCAAACCTCGACCGCTTCTTCCGTGAGGGCATCGAACGCATGAAGGGTACCGATGACATCGTCACCATTGGCATGCGAGGCGACGGCGATGAGGCAATGAGCGAGGATGCCGACACGAAGCTGCTCCAGTCCATCGTGGAAAACCAGCGCAAAATCATTAAGCAGGTGACAGGCAAACCTGCCAGCAAGACTCCACAGGTGTGGGCACTCTATAAGGAGGTGCTCGACTATTACGACAAGGGCATGCGAGTGCCCGACGATGTGCTCATCCTGCTCTGCGACGACAACTGGGGTAACCTGCGCCGAGTGCCTAATGCCCAGGAGCGGAAGCATCCCGGAGGTTGGGGACTCTACTACCACGTGGATTACGTCGGTGCTCCCCGTAACTCAAAGTGGCTCAATGTCACCCCGACGCAGAACATGTGGGAACAGCTGACGCTGGCTGCCGACAACGGCCTCGACCGTATGTGGATCCTGAACGTGGGCGACCTCAAGCCGATGGAGTATCCCATCACCCTGTTTATGGACATGGCGTGGAATCCACGTGAATTCAAAGTTGATAACATCACCGATCATACGCTGCGCTTCTGCCAGGAGTTCTTCGGACCAGAACAGGCCCCCGAGGCTGCCCGCATCCTGAACCTCTATTGCAAGTATTCTGGTCGTACCACCACCGAGATGATGGACGCCACGACCTATAACGTCAATACTGGCGAATGGAAACAGGTGGCCGACGACTTCATACGCCTCGAAGCCGAAGCCCTCAGGCAGTATATCACCATCGATGCTGCCCACCGTGACGCCTACCAGCAGATCATCCTCTTCCCCGTGCAGGCACTGTCGAACATCTACCAGATGTACTATGCCCACGCCATGAACCTGAAGCTGGCTGCTGAGAACAACCCCGATGCCAACCTCTGGGCAGAGCGCGTCAGGAAAACCTTCGTACGCGACTCCCTGCTCTGTGCCGCCTACAATACGGACATCGCCGGAGGCAAGTGGAACGGTATGATGACGCAGAAGCACATCGGCTATAAGATATGGAACGACGACTTCCCCGCCGACAAGATGCCCGACGTGAAGACCGTGGCCGACGGCAAGGGGGGCTATCTCTTCGAAGCCAAGGACGGCTATGTGGCGATGGAGGCAGAGCACTATTTCGAGGCCAAGGATGGCGCCGCAGCACGGTGGACGGTGATTCCAGAATTCGGACGTACTCGCAGTGCCATGACCTTGATGCCCTATACCGAGCCCACTGGCGGTGCATCGCTCACCTACCGGTTCTCGTTAGGTCAGTTGCAGCCTAAGGAGGTAAAGGTTCACGTCATCGTGAAGTCTACACTCGACTATCTCAACAAGGGCGGGCTTACCTACACCGTGTCGCTCGACGGCGGTGAGCCGCAGCGCATCAACTTCAACAGCCGTCTGAATGAGGACAAGGACAATATCTACTCCATCTTCTATCCTACCGTCGCACGCCGTGTGGTGGAGTCTGTCGTCACGCTGCCCCTTGGTGCCTCGCAGGCCGCCCATCAGCTGACATTCCGCCCAGACGATCCTGCCATCGTCTTGGAGAAGATTGTCGTGGATGCGGGGGGATACCAGCCTCAGTTCCTCTTTGGCACCGAGTCGCCTGTCAGGCGCCAGTAATGGTGTCGATACCCTCCTGGATCTTCTCCAGCAGGTCGATTATCGACTTCACCCTCAGGCACGCCACTCCGATGAATACTATGGCACCGGAGTCGTGGGTGTCCATGCCAGGTATGTGGCCCCAGTGGTCCTTCACACGGATGGCCTTTGATACGCCGCTGTCCTTGAGGAAGAAGTAGAGGTTGTCGGTGTTCTCCACAGGCACCGTGTCGTCGTCGGCATTGTGAATCAGTATCACATGGCTGTCCTCGCTGGGCTTCCAACCCTTGCAGAGGTTCTCCTTCTCCAGCACTTCCATCAGCCGTTTCGACACGGCGCTCTCCAGATTGAGTATCGGTGCGGCGGCGAAGTCGCTCATGGCTTTCGTGCCTACCATGTTGTCTATCTCCTCTGCCTTGTACTGCTTGCTCAGTATCCAGTCGTCTACGTGGCTTAGCAGGGGTTCCTTGAACATGTCGCTGCGCTTGATGCCCAGGCGGAAGAACTCATTGTAGGCCAGCAGCACGCTGATGATTGTCGAGGGCATGTCGGTATAGTCCGACTCGAGCATACGGTGGTAGGTCTCGGGGATGTCGTAAGGCCCGCCTCCTGCTATCGTGCTGGTGATGTGGATGTCGGGATATTGCTCGGTGACGAGCTTCAGCACGCCTATGGCCGTCTGTCCTCCTTGCGAATAGCCGATATTGAACAGCCGGTCAGCCCACTTGTAGCCGGCGTCGGCCATCAGCTTGCGGGCGGCGATGAGGGCGTCCACCGAGGCGCGGGCATTGGCCGAGGGGATGCAGTAGGCCTGCGGCTTGTCCTCTGTGACGCCGAAGCCGTAGTAGTCGGCTGACACGGTGATGAAGGCGTTCTTGGGCATCAGCAGTTGCAGGTACTCGGGCATGTCGAGCTTGCCCCTCGAGGGGCACTGGTCAGCATGGTAGACGGTGTAGTGGTTGTAGAGCACGATGCCTGTCGACAACTTGCCCAGCTTCACCAGCGGTCCGATGGTGATGGTGCCAGAGAGCATCACCGGCTTGCCGTAGGGGTCTACCGACGGGTATTCAAAGTTGAAGTTCGTCAGCAGGGGCGAGCGGTCGTAGACGATGGTGTCGGTGAAGTGGGCCTCCCTCATCACTACGGGCTCTTCTTCGTCTTCTGGTGCCGGTTCCTGTGGCTCCTCCGGCTCTTCTTCCTGCTCCTGCTGGGGCGGTTCGGGTGGCAACGTCTCTGTCTCGTCGTCCTTAGAGCATCCCGTCAGCAGCAGGAGCCACAGGCATAGTGCCGACAGTATCGTCGACTTTATATTCCTTGGATTCGTCATTCTATTCATATCTGTTCACAAAGCACTGGTTGCATTCGTCGAGTATATACTCCAAGAAAAGGAGGGTGCGACAATCTTGCCACATCCTCCTTCCTTTCGTTGAGAACCGCTCGGCGGTACTTCTCAGAGTACCCAGAGCCGGGGTCGAACCGGCACGGGTTGCCCCACTGGTGTTTGAGACCAGCGCGTCTACCGATTCCGCCATCTGGGCATGATGCACACTGCTGGATACTCACCGAAATCGGGCGCAAAGGTACTATAAAAATCTGAAATAACCAAGTTTTCTGATAAAAAAATAAAAAAAGCTTGCTTATATCGTATAATTTGCGTATCTTCGCCCACGGAAATGAAACTATAAATATTATACATGGAAAAGACTGATAAGAGAAATTTCTGCATCATACTGGCAGGAGGGCGTGGCAGGAGGCTGTGGCCCTGCAGTCGTGACTTATACCCCAAGCAGTTCATCGACTTCTTCGGTACGGGCCGTACGCAGCTGCAGTCCACCTACGACCGCATCGCGAAGCTGCTGCCTCGCGAGAACATCTACGTGTGTACCTGCCGCGAATACCTGACGATGGCCCGCGAGCAGTTGCCTGAGCTCCCGGAGCGCAATATCATGGTGGAGCCCATCCACCGCAACACGGCGCCCAGCGTGGCCTGGGCGGCCATGCGCATACAGAAGCGCTGCCCGGAGGCCAATGTCATCATCATGCCGTCAGACCAGATGGTGCTCAACGAGTCGGAGTTTGCCCGCAGCCTGGACATTGGCGTGAGCTATGTTTCGGAGAACGACGTGCTGATGGCGATGGGGGTCCGTCCGACGCGGCCGGAGCCGGGCTATGGCTACATACAGATAGGCGAGCAGAGCTGCAAGCCCGACGTGTATGCCGTCAAGTCGTTCACCGAGAAGCCCGAGCGCGAGTTTGCCAGGATGTTTATGGAGAGTGGCGAGTTCTATTGGAACACGGGCATATTCGTCGCCAACGTCCAGTATCTGCTCAAGTCCTTCGAGCACATCTTCCCCGAGGTGCTCCGAGGGCTGCGCTACAAGCGTATCAGCTACAGCTATGAGGAGGAGATGCGGTATGTGTCGGAGAATTATCCACGCTATCCCAACCTGTCGCTCGACTATGCCATCCTGGAGCAGGGCAGGCATGTGTATGTGATGAAGTGCGACTTCGGCTGGGCCGACCTGGGCACGTGGCATGCCATCTACGAGTCGATGAGCAATGTGGGGGGCGACAACGTGGTGATCGACTCCGAGGTCATGCTCGAGGATTGTCACGACAACGTCATCAAGCTGCCCAAGGACCGCCTTGGCGTGTTCAACGGCCTCGAGGGCTTTATCGTTGCCGAGAAGGACAATGTGCTGCTCATCTGCAAGAAGAGCGACTCCTCGTCGATGGTGCGCAAGTATGTCAGCGAGGTAGGGATGAAATACGGTGAAGAGTATGTGTGAATAGCAGACTAAAAGCATTATAAGCGCTAATGTGTTGTTTAGGAAAGAATTATCATAATTAGAATAATTAATTCCACAAATTGATATTATAATATTCTAGTTTGTTGGCGTAATTATTCTAATTATGATAATTTCTTTCCTTAATATTTATAATGCGTTTAGTCTGGTGTGAATAGTGAAAAGTGAAGAGTGAAAAATCTGCTGCCGCCACAGGTAAACCAACTTCGGCGGCAGCAAATTCTTCACTCTTCACTTAGACAAGCTTTTCACTTCGAAAATTCTGCCAGAATATTCGAAGCTATCTCCTTGAACTCCTCTTCCGTGAGCTTCAGCTTCTCGCGGCGGAAGTCGGCATCCTGCTCCGACTGCATCGGAATCAGGTGGATATGGGCGTGGGGCACTTCGAGACCCAGCACCACCTGAGCCACCTTCTTGCAGGGGAAGGCGCGGCCCACGGCCAGGGCCACCCGCTTGGCGAACACCTGGTAGCGGGCCAGCTCGTCGTCGGCCATGTCGTAGATGTAGTCCACTTCGCGGCGGGGAATCACCAGTGTGTGTCCCTTCACCAGCGGGTTGATGTCGAGGAAGGCGTAGAACTCCTCGTTCTCGGCGCACTTGTAGCTGGGTATCTCGCCAGCGGCAATCTTACTGAATATATCCATATTTTTATTGTTTACGGTTTACAGTTTACGGTTTACAGATGATTACATTTCAAGTGGATTGTCAGTGCTTGCTGGCAAATCACCTGTAAACTGTAAACCGTAAACTGTAAACATGATATTATCCTACGGTGATCTTGTCAATCCTCAGCTTGATGGTGCCACGGGGGATCTTCACCTCCACCTCGTCACCCACCTTGTGGTTCAGTAGACCCTGGGCGATGGGCGTCTTGATGCTGATCTTGCCCTCGCGCAGGTTGGCCTCGCTCTCGCTGACGATGGTGTAGGTCATCTTGGCCTTGTTCACCAGGTTGGTCATCTCCACCTTCGACAGTATCTGAACCGCGTCGGTGCTCAGACGGCTCGTGTCCACCACCTTCGCCTCCGAGATGGTCAGCTTCAGGCGGTTGATCTTGTCCTCCAGGTGGGCCTGCGCCTCCTTGGCGGCGTCGTACTCACTGTTCTCACTCAAGTCGCCCTTCTCGCGGGCCTCCGCTATGGCGGCCGAGGCTTTGGGGCGCTCAATGCTCTCTAATCGTTTCAGTTCGGCTATCAGATTGTCGTAGCCTTCTTGTGACATATATGCCATGATATTTACTGTTTTAACTATTTACTATTTTACTATTTAGTATTCTACTTATTCACTATTGTCTGGATATACAAAAACAAAAGAATTCCGACAATGGCTGCGTGTCGGAATCCCTATTTGCTAACATGTCTTGTATCCTTACTTTTCTGCCTGCAAAGGTATGAATAATTTTCGAACCGACCAAATTTCGGGGCGCAAAAATCGCCTCAGAGCTTAAAAATCCACTTTTTCCACAGCAGGCTCAGCCCTAAGTAGATGACCACTGCCGATACCCAGCCGCCAAGCACGTCGATGGCGTAGTGGGCCTGTATGTAGACCGTGGCCAGGCACATCAGCAGGTAGAGCGGCAGGATGGTGAACAGCAGCCACCGGCTGCCGCTGCGCCAGGCCAGCATCAGCAGGATGGACGTGATGCCCACATGGCTGCTTGGGAAGGCCGCCGTGGGGCACTCACCCGCCTTGTGCATACTGGCCACGAACTGGTAGAACTGCCCGTCGGCATAGCCCGGGATGGGCAGGCTCTCGGTGTGGGTGGCGAAGTAGTTGCCGATGTCGGGGAACACGCCCCGCGCGATGTTGTCAAGTCCTGCTGCCAGATAGTAGTATTGCGGCCCCGTCACGGGCAGGAAGATGAACACGGCATAGAAGATGAAGAAGCTGGTAGTGATGATGAACGCCGTGCGGTTGAACTCCCGGTTGCGGAAGAAGAAGTAGAACAGCGTCTCCATGATTATCAGCGGATAGTAGGAGCCGTAGCCCAGGTGCATCAGCTCGCTGAACACCGGGTTGCTGACCCGCTCGGCGAACACCAGTGCCGGCTGGAACCCGAAGAGCTGTTGCTCGTAGCCGGCAAACAGGTGGTCGAAGTTGGGGAATATCAGGTTCAGCTGGTAGGTGTCGGGATACCACCACCCCAGCGAGAACATCTGTACCGCCGTGCGGCAGAGGTGGGTGAAGCGGCAAGGCACCAGCCGGTATACGAGCCACATCGCCGCAGTCAGCATGACCATGCGGAACCGGCCCCAGAGCATCGGCTCCGGGTTCTGCATCTTCGTCCAGCAGAACAGTATCAGCAGCGTTGTCAGTAGCAGGTAGCCCATCGTCACCCACTCCACAACCAGCAGCCCCCGGCGAGGCTTCTTGTCTATCTCAAATAGAAACTTAAAATACTTCAATTCTTAACTTTAAACTCTAAACTTTAAACTTTAAACTCTAAACTCTAAACTTTAATCTCACCTACAGCCACCCGTTCTCCCTGTACCACTTGATGGTCAGCCTGACGCCCTCGGCCAGCTTCACCGTGGGCCGGAAGCCCAGCTCGCTGATGGCCGGACGGATGTCGCACCGCCAGTTGCGCTGGCGAAGGATGTTGTACTTGTCGCGGTTCAGCACGCCTGCCCGGCCCGTCAGCCGGTTGCCGTACTCGCCGAAGAAGGTGATCGCGCGCAGCACCCACTCCGGGGCCGTGATGCGTATCCACCAGGGGCGGCCCAGCTCCTCGCGGATCAGGTCGCTGAATGTCGAACTCTGATACACCTCGCCGTCTGAGAGGAAGTACTTGCGGCCCTCCACGCCGGGCTTCTCTAAGGCCTGGAACACGGCCTGCACCACGTCGGCGACGTAGACAAACGTGATGTCCTGCCGACGGAAGCCCACGGCGAAATCTGTGTGCTGCTTGATGCTCTTCGCCATCACGTAGTAGTCGCGCTCGCGAGGCCCGTAGACGCCCGTCGGCCTGAGTATCACGCAGGGCAGCTTGTCGCCCAGCTGCTCCAGCAGCTGCTCGGCGGCCAGCTTGCTGCGCCCGTACTCCGTGTTGGGCTGCGGCGTGTCGCTCTCGCGGATCTCCTCGTAGGGCTGCTGCTCGCGGATGGCACCGAAGATGCTCAGGCTGCTCACGAACACGAAGCGACGCAGCGGCATACCCAGCTCCAGCAGCGCCTCGGCCAGATTCCGCGTGCCCTCGGTGTTGATGCGGCGGAAGTCGGACTTGTCTATGCATTTCGTCACCCCGGCGGCATGCACCACGTAGTCGAACGCGTGTCCGCGCAGCTGTTCCCTCAGCTGCTCCTTCGAGCCCAGGTTCAGCTCTATCAGCCGAATCCGCTCGTCGCGCAGGTACTCCCGTGAGCTGCTCTTGCGCACGGCGGCCCACGTCTCGAAGCCTCGTCTGAGGGCCTCCTCCACGATGAATGAGCCGATAAATCCGCTCGCTCCTGTGATTAGTATCTTCATTCTTTTCGGAATTTGGCTGCAAAGGTACTCAAAAATTTGATAACACCGCAATGCTTAAGCATTTTTTTGTTTTAGACGTTTCCTCTAATAAAATGTTTTGTTTTTGCCTACACTACCTACATATCGCCGTATACCGCTGTAATTCAGCGGTTTACGGAGTGTAGGCAAGGTGTAGGCTGTGTAGGCAAGCCCTTTTCTGGAAACTAATTGCCGCACTTGCCATTGTAGGGCATCTTGCTTATAGGGATTTCGTAACTTCAGGAACTCGATTGTATTTTTTCAAAACACGAATTACCCATAAATATATTAATGAAAAATTCGTGTTCAATTAATGGCAATTCGTGTTAAAAAGAATAACTTTGGCCATTCAACAGAATTTCCATGAATGATTCATGTCTGTTTCAGCAGAACGCCTCCCCTCGCTTCCAACCAGCCTCCCGCCGCCTCTCCGGAGCCTCCCGCCGCCTCCCAGAAGCCTTCTGCCGACTCCCAGGAGCCTCAACAGCACCATTAGTACCTTTAACCCCGATGTCCCACCCCTTGGGACTCCATGTCCCACCCCCTGGGACATCCGCCAAGAAGCCTCCCCTCGTCGTTTCTGCCCTGCCGTTGCCGCTAAGAAGCCTCCATTCACCGCCCCAAAGCCTCATTTCGTCACCAAACTGCCACTTGCCTACACTGCCTACACCTTGCCTACACTCCGTAAACTGCTGAAATACAGCAGTCTACATCGATATGTAGGCAGTGTAGGCAAAAACAAAACATTTTATTAAGCAACAGAATGCCAGATGCCTGTCAACAAGGGTTCGCTAACACCTCATGCTAAGACAACGACCTTCAAAAATCTGGCACAAATCTTTGCTGTATGGAGCCATCTATGTTTATGGAAACAAATTGCCACTAATTACCACAAATCTTGCCCATAAATATGGATATTACCAGATAAGTAGATGCACAGCTTATTATAAAAATTAATGAAAAATTCTTGCGTCCCTTCGGTAGCAAAGGCTACGGGTAGGCGCGACAGCGGGAATGGCGAGCAGAGCTCGAGCGCGTGTTCAATTAATGGCAATTCGTGTTTTATAAAAACATATAATTATCACGAATTGAACACGAATTGTCACAAATTATTTTGTCCAGTTACCTATTAGTTATGATTTGTGGATAAAATTTGTGGTAATTAGTGGCAATTAGTTTCAAAAGAACCTTATACACGAATCTTAGCCCACATTGCAGCTAAAGTCTATGTATCTCCCTGATTCTCAGGAGGTGGATTTTT
>CAMHUC010000064.1 GCA_946188155.1 uncultured bacterium
GCCTGCGCCGATGGTACTGCAATGCAATGCGGGAGAGTAGGAGGCCGCCATCTTTGAAGCGAGTCCCGAATCAGGAAACTGGTTCGGGACTCTTTTCGATTTTGAGGTGCTACAATTGCTGAGGGGGCTTACAGGCGAGACATTACGAAATTTGGGATTAAACAGCAATCAATTCCTGACCTATTTCACGTACAGTATTAAGGATTAACGCAAACCTTTCATCACTGGCATGCTTCTTGCCACTGATATACTGAGCCATCAAGCTCTGCGAGATGCCTATGCGTCGCGCGATGGCTGATACGTTCAACTCTGGATGGGCCATAAACAACTTGTAGAGTTGTGTCGTCTCACGCTTGTCGAAGAAGCCCTCAAAGCTCAAATCCTCGTCAATATCTTCCCAGTGAAGTCCATACTCATCAGCCTCATAATTGGTACGTTGTTCCTTTGTGGCATATCTCAATCGAGGATAATCATTGAATTTCTCGCAAGCCTCTTTTCCGCTGACCGTCCTTATCCATACAGCGTCATCTGTCAGCCAAATCTTCTCTATTTTCTCCATATACCCCTCCTTTTTTATTTTGCATTATTAAAAAACGTATTCCAATGCTGTGCTATCACCTCCTCATTATCCTCCAGTATGGCCTCAATCATTTTCAGTTCAGAAGGCTTGAATCCGTGATTGTAAACTAATGAGATGGGCAGAATATTATATTTAGCCATAGATCCGCCTTTCTTCACATGGATATGAATAGGCGTATGGTCGTTACCATAGAACCAGAATCTATATCCAAATAGCGTAAATACTGTTGGCATATCCTTCGTTTTTTTGACTTTCAGTTGCAAAGATAGGTAATTATTTTATTACCTCCAAATGTTTTGCCTATTATTTTTTCCAATTCTTCCCCTTCCCTCATGCATGATTTTCCGTTGCCATTCTTGCCACTATGCCAAACTTGCTGATTTACAGGCGTTTACCGCTTGCAACGGTAGTGGTAAGAGTGGCAAGAGAAATAGGGTTGTTGCCACTTCGTAACCCGCTGATAGTCAGCGCGTAAGATGCCTTAGTGGCAACAGTGGCAACAAAAACCGTGAAAAAATTTCTCAGACGGGTGCTGCACCGGCACTGCTGGCCGACCCTATGGTCAGTCCACGGGCTGGACTGCCGGTCAGGCAAGCCTTTCTGACGAGTCCAGGCGGTGGAACTGGCTGTAGTATGGCTGACTGACAGCTGTAACAGCTTGTTTCTATGCACCAACTAATGTGAAGTCGAAGTGCAGACCACCGCTTGCTGCGTTGCTGACGCTGATCTGCCCTCCGTGCAGCACGACGGCATTCTTGACGATGGCCAGTCCCAGGCCGGTGCCGCCCAGGTTGCGGCTGCGCCCCTTGTCGATGCGGTAGAAGCGCTCGAAGAGTCGCGGCAGGTGCTCGTCGGGCACTCCTACGCCATTGTCGCTGAAAGTGAAGTGCCAGCCGTCAGGCAGTTGCTCGGCCGACAGCTCGATGGTGGTATTGGCGCCCGCATAGTTGATGGCGTTGTCGGTCAGGTTGCGGAAGATGCTGTATAGCAGCTGCCAGTTTCCCTGTATGCAGATGTCCTGTGGCAGACAGTTGCGGAACGCCATTTGCTTTGCTGCCAGTGCCTGCTCCGACTCCTGCACGATGTCGGCCACCATGGCCGACAGGTCGATCCGTTCCATTTTAAGTATTTCGGGTGCATAGTCCATCTTGTTGAGTGTCGATATGTCCTGCAGCAGGGCCGAGAGTCGTCGTGCCTGTGCGTTGGTGCGTACGATGAACTGTCGGCGCGTGTCGTCGCTGATGTCGGGATTGTCGAGTATGGTGTCGGTATATCCCAGTATGCTGGCCACGGGTGTTTTCAGCTCGTGGGCGATGTTCTGCGTCAGTTCGCGGCGCATTTGGTTCTGGCGCTGCTGCTGCTCGCGGCTGATGCGCTCGTCCATGCGTCGGGCATAGTGATAGAGCAGCCATCCCAGTCCGGCCATCACCACGAGCGAGAATGTCAGCAGGTGCCAGTCGCTTACCTCGCCGAAGGGTTCAGACATCTTCCGGTCGTAGTCCTCGAAGAGCAGGAAGATGATGGCGTAGGCGGCAAAGACTACCATCACGCTCATCCACATCTTGTGGCCTTCAGTCATCTTATATGTCTTTAGCGGTAGCAAATGTCTCACTTTTCACTTCAAAGCAATAGCCGAATCCCTGGCGGGCAACGATGCAGGCGGCGTACGGGCCTATTTTCTTTCTCATACGGGTGATGGTGACGTCGACGGTGCGCTCCGTGACCACCACGTCGGGTGGCCATACGTTGTCGAGCAGCTGCTGGCGCGAGAATACCTGTCCCTGATGGGCGAGCAGCCAGTAGAGCAGGTCGAACTCCGTGCGGGTGAGGCTGGCATCGCCGCCGTCGATGGTGACCGTCTTGCTGGCGTTGTCAATTGCCAGTCCTTCGTGTGTCAGGTGTGGCCGCTTGTCGTCGTGGGTGCGGTTCAGCACCGCTTTCACCCTGGCCATCACCTCGCGTACGGAGAAGGGCTTCGTCACGTAGTCGTCGGCACCGAGGCTGAAGCCCTTCAGTGTGTCCTCTTCCGTATCCTTCGCCGTGAGGAAGATGATGGGTATGTGTGCCGTCGCCTCTTCCTGCTTCAGCCGCTCGGCTAGCTCGTATCCCGACATGCCGGGCATCATCACGTCGAGCAGCAGCAAGCTGTAACGCTTACCGCTTCTTGTACTATCCAAGCGCGTAGCGACTTCTATTTTCTGCCAGGCTTCTTCAGCCGAATAGGCGGCCTCCGGCTCATAGCCGGCGACCGTCAGGTTGAAGCACAGTATGTCGCACAGATCGCGCTCGTCGTCAACCACCAGTATCTTTTTCCTGTTCATATCGTGGGCAAAGTTACAGAAATTATGCGAACAAACCAAATAAGCGAACCTAATTCTGCTGTTCGCGGTGAATAAAGTCATACAAGGAAGTGCTTTTAGATTATTAGGAACAATTAATGAACCTATTAAGGTGTCCATCGCCCAACGGCTTAAAGGCTGTATGGATGCGAGAATTAAAATGTAAATTAAAGAGCCTCAGAAGAAAATGCTCATTTCTCTTCTGAGGCTCCTTTTCCTATAGTGATACAACAAACGAGAGCCAATTGGTTTTATTGGTTTACTGTTATATATTGCCCTTTGTTGCCATAGCAAACATTACATGGTATTTCTCCATGACCTCTACAACGAGAACAAATATCCAACCTGTCTCCTATGTATTTTGTTCCAGAACCACCACAAAAGTCACATCCCATTTTTCCCGTTCCCCCACAAGCGAAACATGCCTGCCATTGCTGAACGGGTACAGGGGTGTGATGGTGCTCTACATGAATAGTTGTCGTGCCACCAGAACTGCTGCTACTTGAGGTGCCGGAAGATGAACTTGAGGAAGTTCCCGATGACGAAGCTACAGAAGTGTTTTGCCTTGGCGTATCAACCTTTATCTTCGATATTTGTTTTCCTGTTGCATCGCATTCACCCTTATAGCCGTTCATTGTGTAAGCAAACCGCTTATTAAAGGATTTGTAGTCGCCAATAGATGTATAACCTCGGTTGGTATCAATGAGCACTTTCCCTTGATAGTTCATCAGCCCCCAGAAACCGTTCAGCTTATAGCGCAGGTAGCCAGTGCCAGCTGACTCCAAAGCTTCCATTTCTGGTGCAGCAATCTCTTTTCCATTTTTATCCAGGATGCCATATGGACCTCTGGTTTTCGATCTACTGACTTTATAGCACCAGCTTTGTCCTTGCCCAGCTACAACATCTATCTGTTTGTATGTATTTGATGACAGGATCAGCTGCTTTTTGTCTGGAGTATAGACATTCATATATTTTCCATCTGATTTTACATGATATGTGTAACCTGTTGGAGTTTTGAGAGTCTTATCAGGATTTCTATTGAACGCATAGTATAAATTGTCAAAGGGCTTATAATCAAAACGAGAGCTTTGGTCAATCTTTACGGCAGGCAGAGTTCTCTCTTCGCCATTCGGATACTTCACTTTTAGGCTGTAATATTCTGGGCTGCACGATTTGTACTTATTAGGAGAGATTAATACATTTCCATTTAAATCTAAAACACCTTCATAACCATCTTTTTCAACAGAAATGTAGAACGGGCAATTCCCCTCATATGCCTTTGATATAAACACTTCTTCGTATCTTCTGCCAAAGGGACTCTTCATGAAGTCGTTCACCTCTTTATATATAGCATCCTTATGCTGAAGCCAGATGGCACGTTCTTTCAGATATTTGACGGACAGCTTAAATTTCAGAACAGCAGATATTTTCGACTTATCGGTAAAGACATCACGAATGAAGCTGATGTAGGGTTTTATATTCTTCACCTCATCATTGAAACTCTCGTCTTTATGTTGCTTCACATATTCATCCAGTTCGTCTTTCTTAGGAAAACGACTTTCGTGGCGAACACAGTAGACGTATTCTAACAGATGATACTTATTGTCACCTCTATCTATCGTTGCTGTTGGCAAAACATGTCGAGCATTCTTGTCATTCCGAATAAAGACATCCAACCCTTCAAGATATTCGCCATGATGGAGACCATTCAGCACTTCATAACGTGAGAGAGGAATGCCCAAAGTGTTGATACGCTTGAAGATTTCTCGCTTTTTCTCTTCTGTTCCACTACAAACGATGGTGGTAAGCTCGGCATTATTCACCTTGTCTCTTCTGGGACAACGAGTCATACGCTATCAAACACTACCTAAAGATGTTTGCCGAACTTGCCAGTGCCACCTTGAAGCAGGTAGCGGACTGGTTTGTATGGCTGGCAAGCACCTTGGGCAGGTTCAATGCCAACGAACTCAGACGTGCCGACCATGAAGTCCACGACATTGCCGATGGCAGATATGATGGGCGAATTCAGAAGTTCCAGCAAGGGATGTCAAGATAGGCCGCTGTTATATGATAGCAGTCCGATAAATTGGAATTTAACTTATACTAAAGTACCCTCGTCTTATAAGTGTTATAATGATTTTTCTATTCTTTTCATTTCTTCTTTCAGATATTTCTTCAGGCACTTGGCTATTTCGGGGTAATAGTTGTCCAATGTTTTATAACGATTTCGGTGCTTGGAGTAATAACGTAAGGTGGTAACTAGTTCTGGCATCCAGAGGAAGTCTCTTCCTACCTGAGCGCACATTTCTTTTTTTACCTGGTCATAAGCGAAGCCGTTCTCCTGCATATAGATGATGACTGCTGCACGGACGACACTCTCGTTGATGACCGTAGCGGCGTCTCCGTAGGCTTGACTACTCATGCCGCGATAATGTCGGCCTAACAGTGTTTTACCGATGCTGTCAAGAAGAACGGCATTTGCATCGTACAAGGAGTTGACAAATGAATGGTTGAATTCATGAATAAGTGTCGAGGCATAGTCCATTCCATTTTCAAAAGGACTGTTCATAGTTTCGTCTGTATAGTAACCGCAGATGGCGAAAATTTCTTTAGGCTGGCCTATCATTTGCCTGTTTGTGCCATAGTTTCCACCCCCATTGGTAAAACCAATGATGATACGGAACTGTTCTGTCGGTTCCGTTCCATAGAACTGGGGATACCAATCTTGGTGAAAATACTTCATCACGTTCTCCTCGTATGCCTGAAGTACGGACTCGTAGAAAGTCTGGTGCTGCTTGTAAAATTCGTGGAAGCGGGTATCGGAATAGAACTGATTGAGCCGGACGAGGAATGTATCAATTTCCACCTTCTGCCAACGCTTTTCGAGGTCACTCTTTTCTCCTGTGAATGACACCTTCTGCCCGTCAGTGTTAAGATGGACGGCCATCGACATTACTGCATCGTAGGATATGCCACAATTTTTCCGCAGTTCTTTGACATATGCGACAGTCGGGTGCTGTCCATACGCGGAAAACCATGTCTCCGTGTCGCTTGTGTATTGCCCGCCATTATCCATGCAATACTCAGGAAAACCGGCCGTGCGTGAAATAATGGACATCAATTCTACTGTTTCTGATGCTTCAACTTTAATCTGTGCATCTGCAAAACTCTCTGCTGACAGCATTGCCAGCAGAAGCAGGAAACGTTTTGTCTGTTTATAAAATCTCATATCTAAATTGGAATTTACTTGTCTTGTTCCTTAATAATCGGAATAATAAATTCCGATTTATCTATTTTCTAAAATACGAAGTTACATTCTCTTATATAATGTGAATGGTAAATTCTTGTTGATAATGGCGAGAACGTGCCAACGCTTTGTGACATACACTTTAGACTTGCGCTTGCGAATGGCTGCACAGATCTGGCTGGCAACCTTTTCGACGGGCATCACCCAGAAGAGGCCCTCGCCTTTGGCCATTGCCGTATTGACAAGACCTGGCCGAATGTCAGTGTGGGTCAGGGGACGGTTCTTTGACCCACTTTTCATTGATGCGCTGGATGATTCCATAACTTACTCCAGTGAGTCTGGCGAGTTGGCGAACGCCAAGCCCACGCCTGAGTGCCGACTCAAGGATAGAGTGGGTCAAAGAACCGTCCCCTGATCCAGTGGCTAAATCCACATGGCCGAGTTCTTTGGTGAAGTCATGGATGGCTCTCTCTACCTCGTCCTGTTTGGTGATGTCGGCTGTTGCGGTGATGGTGCATTTTGGGTGTTGTTGTTGGAGTTCATCCAGCAGGTGTGTTCGTCGCCCAACGATACCGATATGGTTCCCGTCAGCTGCATATTTCTCATACAAGGCCTTGCCAATGCCTGAGGTGGCTCCAATAATGATGATATTCATAGAATTGTTCTTATTCGTCCTCCTTGGGCAGAGTGTTCTGCCCTTTGTCCTCAATTGGCCTTATGTAGTCTGATGCACGCTCAGAAGAAACAACGCTTCTGCCAAGACGTCGTTCCATCGTCTCGCGTGCTTCGCGTGCTACTTCGCCACCTTCCTTTGCAATACGTTGGCTCTCGGCCATCGACTGCGGATTAGATTGGCGAGAATACTCCGTGGTAGCTACCTCGGCAAGTGTGTTGAGTGCCAGTTCCACATTCGTCATGTTGTCGCGCAGGTTCTGCTTGGTCAGCCCCTTGTAACGCTTGTATTCGCCTGTGGTCATGCCGCTCCACGCCTTTGTCAGCACATTTGTCAGAATGGCGAAGTCCTTAGGCTCATGTATGCCGGAACGATGCCACTCATCGGTCAGCTCTTTGCGCATCTCGATGGAGCGCATGCGCTCGTTTATCCATCGGTCGCTGTAGCCTTGGCGACGATAGTCCTCGACGGCCATCTGAAAGGTCAGTTCCGGGTCAATCATTTGGTCAACGCGCATACTGCCCAACTCGGCAAGCCATTGCTTCACAGGTTCGGCTTTCTTGGAGGGTATGGCCTGGATGATTCTAAAAATGCCTTCAAGATCAGCGGCTTGCGTCTTGCGTCGCTTGCCATCTGGAGCCAACATTTCAACAGGGGGACAAATTGTCCCCCACTTGGATTTCAGTTCTGGGTCACGTCTAAGCATCTTCTTTATGTAATCACGCGGATTCACGGAATCTGTCAAGACCTGCACTATATCCGTTACAGAGAAATAGTACTTCTCCTGTTCTGCATCCCATACGATGCGAACTTTCTTGCCCTCAAAGAGCTGTATAGCGAAATTCTCGTTCATGATGATACAATCCTATGTGAATTTGGTTGCAAAGTTACAAAATATTCTTCAAGGAGGTTCTGATATGACAGACTTTAACACGATATAGTGCACATTTCCCTCTAAAATGAATCAAAATGCCATGCATGAGTTCGGCTTGAATTATATTTCTCCACTGAACTACAGCATCTTTTTGCCTTCAAGGAACAATAGGAGATACGAAATATGGAACAAAGTTCAAGAATCGTCCATCTGCAACGGACGATTTACAAAAGAGCATTTTTCCTTGTAAAAGGAAACTGGGGCCGACCGGTACCCTAAATACATGAGGAATGGAATCAGGACAAAAACAAAAGAGTAATATATGGCAAAACGAAGAGAAATAAGGAATAGTACAGCAGAGTTCCTAATCTTCCAGGCAGAAGCGAAAGAGAAAGGTGTTGAAGTTTATTATAAAGACGAGAACATCTGGGCTACGCAGAAAGCGATTGCAACGCTGTTTGATGTCAAAGTTCCAGCTATCAGTAAGCATCTGAAGAATATTTTCGAGTCTGGTGAGTTGAAGGATGATTCAGTTGTTTCCAAAATGGAAATAACTGCCTCTGACGGTAAGCATTATCAAACTCGATTCTATTCACTCGATGCCATCATCGCAGTAGGTTATCGTGTAAAATTGTGAAGACGGACGTTTCAATTGCCAAAAACTATCTGAAACAAATGGAACTAGAGGATATGGGGCGTATTGTTACCGCTGTACTGGAGTTTGCAGAGAGTCGAGCCAAGCGGCATATCCCCATGACGATGGAAGACTGGGCTAAGCGAATTGATGCCTATTTGAGTAGTGACGAACGGCCTTTGCTTGACAATGCTGGCAGCGTCAGCCACGAAGAGGCTGTGCTACACGCTGAGACTGAATTTGAAAAATATCGGATAGTACAAGACCGTCTGTTTCAAAGTGACTTTGATAAGTATATGGGTGAACTGCCTTTTGATGGCGAATGAGAATGTCTTGCGCGATTCTGCATCAAAATCATATTAGAGCGTGGTGAGGGAAGCAAAACTTATTTGCCGAATCTTGCCTGCACGACGTTGACCACGTAGTCGCCCAGCTTCTCGCACTCGCCCACCATGTCGGTGTACATGGTGCCGATGGCGTAGTCGTATTCGTGGTCGTTGACGGCCTTCACGTTCTCCGCCTTGAGCCGCTGGCGCAGCTGGTTGATGTCGTTCTCTATGCGATAGGTGTCGCGAATGTCGTGCTCGCGGCTGTGGCCAGTCATCACGTTGTTCATCTGCGTCAGGGCGTCGTCGGTGAGCTGCATCATCCGTCGCAGCTTGTCGTAGAGGGCGGGGGTGAAGTCGCGCCCCGACTCATGGCGGCGGTTCAGGGTGCGAGCCAGGTTGTAGCATGCGTCGCCGATGGACTCCAGCTCGCTGATTTCGCGCAGCATCTGGCGCACCTTCTGCTTGGTGATGTCGCTCAGGTGGTTGTCGCTCACCTGCTCCAGGTAGCGTGCTATCTCAATCTCCATCTTGTCGGTGATGTCCTCCTGGTGGGCCACCTTATTATATAGTTGCTGGAATTTGTCGTCGTCCTTCTCTTCGAGCAGTTCGCGTACTGTGGCGAACATCTGCTGCACGCGCTGTCCGAAGTGCCCCGTCTCCTTCTGTGCCTGCAGCACCGAGATTTCGGGTGTCTGCATCAGGTTGGCCTGGATATACTGCAGGCGGAACTCCTCCTGACTGGCCTCCTGCCTGTCGGGCAGCAGCCAGCATACGAGTCGCTCCATCTGCGGAATCAGTCCGATGAGGATGGCCGTGTTGGTAACGTTGAAGCAGGTGTGGAAGGTGGCGAGCACCACGGGCAGCAGTGTGGCCTGGCCTCCTTCGGCAGGGTTGTAGCCCACCAGGCTGCATACCGTGTCGACAAAGGGGTAGAACACGCAGAGCACCCAGATGACGCCGAACACGTTGAACACCAGGTGGGCCAGTGCCGCGCGGCGTGCCTGGGTGTTGGCGCCGAGTGCTGCCAGGTTGGCCGTGGCCGTGGTGCCGATGTTCTCGCCCATCACCAGTGCGATGCCCAGGTAGATGGGCAGCACGCCTGTTGAGCAGAGCAGTATGGTGATGGCCATGACGGCCGCCGACGACTGTACGATGCAGGTGATGATGGTTCCGATGGCGAGGAAGGAAATGATGGTCAGGTAGCTGCCCGTGTCGAAGGAGGCGAAGAAGCTGACTACGGCCTCGTTGTGCTCCAGGTCCATCTCCTTGCCTGCCGAGCTGAGCATCACTAATGAGAGGAACATGAAGGCGATGCCGAACAGGAAGTCGCCCACGAAGCGGTGGCGCTTCTTGTAGATGAGTATCATGCCGAAGAAGAATGCGGGGAATACGACGCTCGTCAGGTCGACGTTGTAGCCCAGCGACATGATCCAGGCTGTGAGCGTGGTTCCGATGTTGGCACCCATGATTACCGAGATGGCCTGCCCCAGGGTGAGCAGGCCTGCCGAGACGAATGATACGGTCATCACCGTGGTGGCCGATGACGACTGCACGGCGCAGGTCACGAAGGCTCCCGTCAGCATGCCGGTAATGCGATTGGTGGTCATGCGCCCCAGGATGTGGCGCAGCTGCGGGCCCGCCATCTTCTGCAGGGCGTCGCTCATCATCCGCATACCATAGATCAACAGTCCCAGTGCTCCGAGCAGCTTCAGACTTATCATGAAATAGTCTTGTGTCATCTTTCCTTTTTTTGCTGCAAAGGTAAGCATTATCCATACGTTCTGCAAGCACAAACGGTTACAATTCGGTTACAGGCCCGTCTTGTAACCATATCGTAATATCAGATATTTTGTAACTTTTTGGATGAAATCTGTCTGTTCTCAAAAAATATTAGTACTTTTGCAGCCAAATTGTGAGTTACGAGGATCAATTATGAACATTAACAACGTAGAATATTAGCGTATGAAGAAATTTTTTACTTTACTGATGGTAGCCGTGGCTGCTGTTGCTGCCCGTGCTACCGATTACAACGTACCCGTCACGATTACCGTCAACGGTGTGTCGACGGAACAGAAGAGCGTATTCAGTGTCAATGAAAGCAACGGGCTGTATGACATCACTCTGAAGAATTTCACGCTGCAGAGTGCCGATGCCTCCATGCCCGTGGGCAACGTCGAGATCAAGGGCATCACGCCCTACCGCGACGGCAATGCCACACTGCTCATCGCCAACAACACCGTGAGCATCACCCCGGGCGACGACCCCAATGTTACCTTCTGGATGGCAGCTATGCTGCCTCCCGTCAACATTGACCTGCGCGGAAAGATTGAGGGCGACCAGCTGCGCTGCTACATCGACATCGACCTGTCGGCGTCTATGGGTCAGGTTATCCAGGTGGCCATCGGCGACGGCTACCAGATAACCAACCAGAGCTTTGAGAACTGGCACACCTCGGTAGCAGACTATGTGGAGCCCAACGGCTGGCACTCGTTCGAGAGTGCCACGGGAGCCCTGGCAGCACTGGCCGGCCATCACATCGAGAAATCAGACGATGCCCATTCAGGAAAGGCCAGTGCCCGCATCTTCGCCACCTCTATCTTTGGCATCATCGCCAACGGCACCATGACCACAGGTCGCATGAATGCCGATGCCATGAGCGCCACCGACCCCGCCAACCACGCCTATCTCGACATGAGTATGACTGACGTCGACGGTAATGGCGACCCCTTCTACACCCCGATGTACGCCGTGCCCGACTCTATCGCCGCCTGGGTGAAGTTCAGCCAGGGCACGCCTAACAGCGCCCATCCTTACGCCACCCTGAGTGCCGTCATCACCGACGGTACCCGCTACCAGGATCCGGAGGACAAGGCGTACACCAACGTCGTGGCGAAGGCCAAGAACAGCGAGATAGCAGTCACCGACGGCCAGTGGGTTCGCGTCACGGCACCCTTCATCGGCACCGGCAATGACGTCGCCCCCAAGGCAGTACTGGTGACCGCCTCAACCAATGCCGACGGCGGACAGGGCAGCGGCAATGACGAGTTGCTGATTGATGACATCGAGTTCATCTACAACGCCAAGGTGACCGGCCTGAAGATAAAGGGGCAGGACGTGCCGGGATTCGCATCCGACAACAAGAGCTATGAGATGGAAGTGAACGGGGAAATCACGGCTGACGACATCGAGGTCGCCGTCGACGGAACGGGCGCCCGCGTGGTGAAGACGGTGGAGACCGAAGGCGACCACTATCTGTGTACCGTCAGAGCCATCAGCGCCGACATGTCGGTCATGGCGACCTACGTCATCCAGGTGAAGAGCAGTGCCACCGCCATCAGCACCCTGAAGCCTGCTGCCGGTCAGACCACCTACTTCACCCTCGACGGTCGTCAGGCGACGGCGCTCGCTCCCGGCCGTATCTACATCTGCCGTCAGGCCGATGGCACCACTCATAAGATTCGTCGCTGACGCCCCAGACCGACGCATACTGATGCCAGCGGGATTATGAAGCACGTGCTTCTGTTCCCGCCGGCATTTTGTATTAATCAAAATTTGATGTGGACTATTTCGGATTATCCTATATTCTTTCAATTGTTAAGCTAACTGCTTCTTGTTCTCCTGATGAACTTGCGGGACCTGTCCTCTGTGAGTTCACAGAAACATCAATATAGCAGTGGTAGATGACATTATTTCTTTGATAGTAGGACCTGAGCCGCCGTTTACCAGCTCCAACTCTTCCTTAGTCAACTCCTGAGCCTCCTGGCAGTTCTTTTCATTCTGTTCCATAATCTAATAAATTTTAAATTGTTAAACTTGCTGTTTCTTGTCGCTCAGATGTCGTTTGTTCTGATTAACATTGCAAAGATACATTTTAAAAAACGATTCTGCAAGTTTTTAACTATGATTTAACGTTTTTTTTTGCCCGTTCCCACAAAATAATTCCGTGCAAAAGTGAATTGTACTCACAAGGGGTCTGACCTCCTGTGACCTTATTTAAGGCAGCATGGACTATCGCAGAATAGTTATTTAGGCCGAAGAAATAGTTAATTAAGCATAATTCTTTGCATAATCTTTGTACTTTGTATTGCATAGTACCAAGATTATGCCTATCTTTGCACCCGTAATCCATTCAAACCGCAGAAAGTATGAATATCGAGAATGCAAAATCACAGATGCGCAAGGGGATGCTGGAGTACTGCGTGCTGCTCCTGCTGAAGCACCGGCCGTGCTACGCCAGCGACATCATCCAGCAGTTGAAGGCTGCCGAACTGCTCGTGGTGGAGGGCACGCTCTATCCCCTGCTGACCCGTCTGAAGAACGACGGGCTGCTCAGCTACCAGTGGCAGGAGTCCACACAGGGGCCTCCCCGCAAGTACTACGCCCTCAGTCCTGAAGGCGAGAAATTCCTCAACGGCCTGGATGCCGCATGGACGGAACTGGCCAGCACCATCAGTTATCTTAAGAACATCCACCCAAAAATGTTAGAATCAAAATGAAGAAGAATATCACCATCAACCTCTGCGGCCGTCTGTTCCAGATAGACGAGGACGCATACGATATGCTGCAGCACTATATCGACTCGCTCCGCCACTCCTTCGGCAAGCAGGAGGGAGGCGACGAAATCGTTGACGACATCGAGGCCCGCATAGCAGAACTGTTCGACGAACTGCGTCAGCAGGGCGCTGAGGCCATCACCATCGACCACGTGAAGGACGTCATCACCCGTATCGGCAAGCCCGAAGAACTGGCCGGCGGGGAAGAGCAGGCCGATGAGGCAGAAGCCACGGGCCACCGCTACGACTCTGCCCGCTCTGCGGCTCAGGGCATATACGATAATGTTCGCGCGAGGACGGCGGGCAAGAAACTCTTCCGCAACCCCAAGGACAAGATGCTGGCAGGTGTACTCTCAGGCTTTGCCACCTATACGGACACCGACCCCGTCATCTGGCGACTGCTCACCGTGCTGTTCACGGCTTGCTACGGCATCGGCCTGATAGTCTATATCATCCTGGCCATCGTGCTGCCAGAGGCCAAGACACCGGAGGAGATGCTCCTGATGGAGGGCAAGGAGGTGACACCGCAGAACCTGGCCGACGTGGTGGTGGAGAAGGACGAGACCGTCAGGCAGCGGCCAAACCTCTTGCGCACACTCTTCTCCGTGCTGCTGAAGATCCTGTTCGGCTTCTTCGTGGCAATGGCTATGGTGGTCTGTCTGTTCCTTAGCATTGGAGTACTCTTCGTATTGGTAGTCATCGTCTGCGCCCTGGCCTTGCCGATTACCAGCAATATGCCGTTCAGCCTGGATACGCTGGGACTGGCTGAACTCTATCAGGCTAACCCCGTAGTGCTGATACTCTTCGCCTTCGCGCTGTTCACGCTGCTGCTGATACCTATCTACGCCATCATCCACATGGTGCTCTCGCTGACGGGCAAGACGCAGCCGATGGGCATCGGACAGCGTATCGCGTGGATCATCCTCTGGATAGTGGCCCTCTGCTGCGCCGTGCCCTGTGGCATCATTATGAATCAGTATAGCGAGCAATACTTCGACCGGAAGTACGACCATCACGTCAGCTATCGCTATCAGGGCGTGAAGATGAGTGAGGAGGACCGTGACTTCCTCAGAAAGGGCGGGTGGAACCTGCGGACAGCAGTCAACTGCGACCACTATACCTGGAGCGGGCGTTATCCTTCGGGCGACGAAGAGGTGCGCTACCTTGACACCTATAACGAGAACTGCGAGGCCATTCTGCAGGTGGAGCGCTCCGAGAGCGTCGAGCCCGGCATCTACCGGATGGACTGCCTGGTGCGTGCCGAAGGGCCTGGGGCCTACGTCTATGCAATGGCAGCCGACAGCACCTACCTGATGGAGATACCTGCCTACGAGGACAAGCCCGCCGGACTCTACGACCTGCTGCAGCAGGAACTGGAGTATGGACGGGATAAAGCCGGCAGCCTGAAGTACCTAAGCCTGCAGGTAGACTCTGCCGCTGTGCGCCATCATGCCGAATGCCTCGACGGCTGGTCGGTAGTCACCATCGACAATATCGTCGCTGCCGACGGCACCATCGCCTACGGTATGACGAGCGACATGACCATCACAGGCCAGCAGTGCCGCTCCAAATGGTTCTCTGCCACCGACTTCACGCTGACCCGCATCGGGGACCTTCCCAAATAGGGCGTTCAATATCTTGCACCCTCTTATCACCGACTTTTGTGGGGCGTTTTGCTTGTCAAATGCCGTCCATCTCGGATTCGGCGTTAGACAAGCTAAACGCCCTACATTAGAAAGAGAAAAACGGAACATCAAAGAGCAGCCTACTGCCCAGATCCGAAAGACAAAAGCGATGATGGAAAAAAGATGATGGCTTCTCTTGATGGAATGGAAATTTTTGTGTAATTTTGTCCCCGTTATGAAGAATCAAGACTTAAAGACAGTTAATCAGATGAGGAAGTCACTCTGGCTTTTGACCGTAGTACTGGCCCTGTTCAGCTCTACGGCATTGGTTGCCTGCTCCAATAGCGACAGTCCGGCAGAGCGTTACGGAGGGAAGGTGGCTGAGATAGTGGAGCGCGGCACGCTGCTCGTAGGAACCACCGGCGACTATCGCCCACTGTCCTTCCGCGAGGCCGACGGTACCTACTGGGGCTTCTGCATCGAGGTGGCTGGGGAGATTGCCCGCAGCATAGGCGTGGAGGTGGCGTTCGTGCCCACCTCGTGGCCCACGTTGTCTGCCGATGTGGTGGCAGAGCCACAAACCTTCGACCTTGCTATCGGGGGCATCACCATCACTGACGCGCGTCGCGAAACGATGCTGATGAGCGACGGCTATCTGTCCAACGGCAAGACCATCCTCTGCAGGGCCTCTGAAGCCGACCGATTCCGCTCCCTGGCCGACATTGACAAGCCAAAGGTGCGCGTGATGGTGAATCCCGGCGGGCTGAATGAGAAATTTGCCAACGGGAACCTTCCCCACGCCACCATCGTGGTACACCAGAAGAACGAGGAGATACCCGGACTCGTGGCCGAGGGAGCGGCCGACGTGATGATTACGGAGATAACGGAGGCTCCCTATTATGTGCAGACCGACAGTCGCCTGGCTGCACCTCTGCTGAACGAACCATTCACCCATGGCCGGATTGGCGTGCTGATGCGACAGGGACAGGAAGACCTGCTGCAGGCGGTGAACGATGCTATCCGTAAGATGCAGCGCGACGGCACCCTTCGCCGTCTGCACGAGAAGTACGGGCTGAAGTATTAAGCCGGTTATTCATGTAGTTGCCCTGTTGACTGTCGGTATTCCAGCAGCTTGTTCTGCAGGTCGGCGTAGGTGTCGGTATGCTTGTCGCACGACTGCTGGTAGAGCAGTTGGGCTTCGAGCAGGTCGGCCATCCTGCACGTGCCGGCACGGTAGTAGTCGCGGTGCAGGCGCAGGTTCTCGTCGGCCTGCTGGATGCTGCGCCGTGCGATGTCGAGTTGCTGGCGGGCCTCCACCACGTCGTTCCACGCCTTTTGCATACGGATGGTGAGCAGCTCGGCCTTGTCGTGCTGCTCGTCGACGGCCTGCTGGTAGGCTATCTTCTTGCGCTTGATGGCATGAGAGCCGCCCCACCAGTCGGAGATGGGCACACTGACGGTAGCAAAGAGCATGGCGAACGAGTGGTCGCTGTCCAGCAGGTTGTGGTAGTTGTAGCCTGCGCCGACGGCAACGGTGGGCAGGTTCTGCCCTACGGCCATGTTCTTCTGCAGCCTTGCGGCCTCTACCTGCTTGCCCAGCAACTGATATTCAGCTGTGCCAAGCAGTGCCTGCCGATGGTCTTGCTTGGCAGGGGAGGCGGCAATGGCATGCTGGTCTGCCGACAGCGTGAAAGTAGTGTCGCGCAGCCCGCAATACTGAGCCAAGAGCAGTTTGACGATGCTGATGCCGTTATTCAGCTTCAGCTTCTGGCTTTCCACCTCGTTCTGCCGCAGCTGTACTTGCAGCAGGTCATTGTGCAAGGCGACACCGGCACTGACAGCCACGTCCACATCCTTGTGGATGTCCGCGAGCAGGGCTTCGACGGCGGCAACGGTCTTCAGCTTCTCCTGCAGTGATACCACCTGCCAGTAGTACTGCTCGGCAGTCCGTTCCACCTCGTTCTCCGACAACTGCAGCTGCAGTCGGCTGACATCCTCGCCGACACGGGCCAGACGGTTTCCGTTGACAATCTGCCCTCCTGCAAAGACGGGCTGCACGGCTGTGATGCCCGCTATGGTGCCGTTCTTCAGCATGGAGACGCTGACAGGGTTCGACATGTCAAGCAATACCTGCTGAGGCATTAGCTGAGCAAGCATCTCTCCCAGCGACTGTGGCAATAGCTCTGAGGGCGTGATGGTGGTCTGTGCCATGCCCTTGTTGGCATTGAACCAGAGGCCCGTGCCGCTGATGTTGGGGAAATACTTGGTGAACGCCTCCTTGCGCTGCTGCTGTGCTGCCTCGATGGCTTGCCGGGCTTTGCGGGTGGCGAAATTGTTCTGGCGGGCGGAGTCGAGTATCTGCTCCAGGGAGTATGCCGACTGGGCTGCGGAATTACCGCAGCATACTGAACAAATGGCGATGGCGATGATCTTTCTCATAACTGATGCGGTAGCAAATTCTTCACTCTTCATTCTTCACTTTTCACTTTAGATTGACTTTCCAATAGACCACGGGCAGCATGGTGACCACCATGATGAGCGAGCCGATGCCGCCGGCGAAGATGGTGACGCCCACGGGCATCCAGAACGACGACTGGGCGATGATCATCGGCACCACGCCGACGGCCGTCGTTGCCGTGGTGAGGAAGATGGGCACCATGCGCCGCTTGCCGGCATCGTAGGCGGCCTTTCTGACTATTTCGTTATGCACTTGTCGTGTGATGGCGGTAGCAAATTGACTTCCCCCTTCGGGCCGTCGAGCCAAACCTTCTTCATTCGTCATTCTTAATTCTTCTTTTTTTATGAGGTCGATGGCATGCTCGAAGATGAGTATCTCGTTGCGCATGATCATACCCATCAGCGTGATGAGTCCGAAGATGGAGGTCAGGCCCAGGGCGCGGTCCATCAGTCCCAGTCCGATGAGGGCACCCGGAATCATCAGGCCGAGGGCGGCCATGCAGATGGTGGTGATGCCATACTTCTTGAAGTTGAAGAGCAGGAAGAAGAACACGATGAGCATGGCGATGCTGATGCCGGCAAAGATCTGCGGCAGGGCCTCGTTGCCGTACTCTATCTCGCCGCCCACCTCGCAGCGCACGCCCTGTGGCAACTGTATCTCGTCGGTCATGATCTTGGCGATGCGCTGCTCCACGGGAGAGGTATAGACCCCTTGGGCAAACTGTGCCGTGACGGTGATGCAGCGCTCGCCGGCGCGGTGCATGATGCGGCTCTCCGACCACTTCGGGCCGACGCTGGCCACCTGTCGCAGCGGCACGGTGCTGTTGGTGGTGTGTAGTCCGCCAGAGAGCATGCTCACGGGCGTGGCCAGTCCCAGGTTCTGAATGTCGGAGTAGGTCATGTCGCTGTTGTCCTTCACCACGATGGGCAGTTCATAGTCGTCCTCCCAGACCTGTCCGATGCGCAGGTCGCTCGATGTGGCGCTGAGGGCCAGGGCGGCAGTGGTGCGTGTGATGCCCAACTGTGCCGAGGCCACGGGGTCGAGCGTCACATTAATGATAGGGTAGGGCTGCATGAAGTCGGTATGCACCCACTCCAGTTCGGGCATCTGGCGCATGCGCTCCATCAGCCGCTCTGCCACGACGTGCAGCGAGTCGAGATTCTCGCCATAGAAGCGGTACTCCAGTTCGGGCACCGACATATAGTCGAGCCGCTTGAACTTGACGTAGGCATTGGGGAAGGCCTCGCTCAGGCGTGGCTGGTATTCGGCGAGCAGTGCCAGAGTGGCCTTGTCGGAGGTGGTGTTGACGATGAACTGTGCGAAGTTCTTGCCGGCCATCTGCGGGGCATAGACATCCATGAAGCGGGGCGACGAACAGCCCAGGAACGAGGTGATGCCCGTGACGCGCTCGTCGGGACGGAGCACCCGATAGACAGAGTCGGCTACGGCCTCCGTCTCTTTAAGCCCCTTGCCGTCGGGCAGGAAGATCTCCACGGCAAACTGGTCGCGGTCGGCGTATGGGAACAGGCGTATCTTCAGCGTGGGCACGATGAGCAGCGAGAGCAGGATGACGCCGATGCCCCCGCCGATGGTGAGCCACGGGTGCTGGAAGGTCCAGTCGAGCACGCGGTCGTAGGTGCGCTGCACCCACTTGGTGATGGCATTGCCGCCGGTGCTCACCTTGCCTGGCTTGATGATGCGCACCTCGAGGAAGGGGATGACGGTGACTGCCAGCAGGAGCGACACCATCAGATTGATGGTGATGGTCCACGGGAAGTCCTGCAGGGCGTCGAGGAACATGCCCGTGAAGGTGAGCAGGAAGGGGTAGAAGATGGCGCAGATGCATATCGTGGCGAGCATCATCGGCATGAAGTACTGGCGGACGCTCTCCATAGCGGCATCGTTAGGCTCGTAGCCCTTGCCGAGATATTCCAGATAGCCGTCGATGACCACGATGGAGTTATCCACGATCATTCCCAGCACGACGATGAGCGCTGCCAGCGTGACGATGTTCAGTTCGATGCCGGCGATATACATGATGGCCACGGAGACGAACGTGCTCAGCGGGATGGTGATGGCCGCCACGATGGCCGAGCGGATGGGGAACAGCACCATCATCACGAGGATGATGACAGCCATCGAGATGAGCAGGTCGCGCAGAAACGAGGTGACGCTCATGGCCACCACCTTGGGCTTGTCGGCGATGCGGGTGATGGTGACGTCGTCGGGCAGTTCACTCTCGCGGAACTCCTGCAGCACCTTGTCCACCTCCTCGCCGTAGATGACCACGTTGTTGCCTGCCGTCATCTCCATCGACAGCAGCACGCAGGGATGGCCGTCCTGCTCGATGCGGCTGGCATTGGTGTCGTACTCGCGCACCACGCGGGCCACGTCGCGCACACGGGCCACCTTGCCCGTCGCCGGGTCGCTGAAGATGATCTGGTTGGCTATCTCCTCGACGCTGTTCTCCGTGGCCTCGATGTGGATGGGCACCTGCTGGTCGTCGTCGCTGATGCTGCCGCTCATGGTGGTGATGCCCTGGGCCTGCAGGCGCGAGAAGAGCATCTGCTGGCCGATGCCGTAGGCCTGCAGGCGCTGGCGGTCTACGTAGAGCGCAATCTGCTCCTTCTGCTCGCCGAACATCTTCACGTTGGCTACCGACGGTATGCGGCGCAGGCGGTCGCTGAGGTCGTCGCTGTACTTCTTCAGTTCGCGATAACTGCGCTGGCTGCTCTCGATGGCTATCAGCAGGGCAGAGGTGTTGCCGAAGTCGTCGTTGACCACGATGGCCAGCACGCCTGCCGGCAACTGGGCCTTGAAACTGTTCAGGCCGTGCTTGATCTTCGACCACACCTCGTCCTTGTTGTTCACGTTGTCGTTGAGTTCCACCATGGCGATGCACATGCCGTTCTGCGACGTGGTGGTGGTCTTGGCGCGCTTCACCTCGCCGTATGTAAAGAGGTAGCGCTCCAGCGGGCGCGCCACCTGCTGCTCTATCTCCTCGGTAGTGGCTCCGGGATAGACGGCCACCACCACGCCCTGACGGATGGTGGCATGGGGGAACTCATCCTTCGGCATCACATACATGCCGTAGATACCCAGCACGAAGAGTATCGCGATGATGAGCAGCGTGATGCTATAGTGCTCTAATGGCCACTTGAGCCATGACATCTGTTTCATATCATCCGTAAACTGTAAACCGTAAACTATAAACTATAAACCGTAAACTATAAACTAATAAACCACCTTCGTCCCTTCACTCAGTTTCTGATAACCCTCGGTCACGATGCGGTCGCCCGTGTTCAGGCCGGTCTTGACTCGGATACAGTCGCCTTCTGTTAGTCCGACGGTCACCGTGGTGCGATGGGCAGTATTCTGCTGGTCTACCGTCCAGACAAACAGACTTCCGTCGGCCTGCTTCTGTACCGCCGTCACGGGAATCATACTGCCGCCGCTACCGTCCTGCGACCCTCCGGAGGCGAAGTGCACTCTGGCCACCATGCCGGGTAGCAGCTTCCGGCCGTCGTTGGCCACATTGATCCTGATGTCGTAGGTGTGAGTGAGGGCGTCGGCAGCTACGCCTTTCTCTATCCTGCCGCCACGGTAGTTGCCGCCGACGGCTTCCACCTGGATGCTGGTGGGCGTGCTGGCATGGATGCTGCTAATCTCTGCCTCCGGCACTGCCACCTTCACCTTCACGCTCGAGATGTCGAGTATGCTCACCACAGCCTGTGAGGGCAGCGCCGTTTCGCCAACTCCCACCAGCCGTTTGCCGACGATGCCGCTCACGGGGGCCGTCAGCCTGCAGTCGGCGAGGTTCTTCTTGGCCACCTCCAACTGCGATGCCGCCTGAGCCACCTTGCTCTGTATCTCCACCCACTGCACCTCGGGCAGCGACCCGTTGTCGTGGAGCAGCTTGTAGCGACCCAGGGCATCGTTGGCCTGAGCCATCTGTGCCTCGACGCCGGTTAGCACGTTGCGGGCTTGCGTGTCGTCCATCTCGGCTATCAGCTGTCCGCGGCTGACGGCCTGCCCCTCGCTGACCAGCATCCGCTTCACCACACCCATGCCGGTGAAGCTCACCGCCGTGGCCTCGCGCTCCTCCACGATGCCTACATACGTCTGGCCATTATCAGCCTGCCCGGGCGATACCACCTGCGTAGTCACTCTCGTAGGGGCCTTCCCCTCACTCGTTTTTTTTTCGTCACCGCTCGGCTTTGCCGCTTGCTCTTGGCAAGAACTGCATAGCACCAAGAGCGCTATTAGTCCTAAAACACTTCTTCTCATTGTCTGCATATCTGATTTTTGGTGCAAAAATAGTAGAAATATCCTTATATGTGGTGTCCTATAGGGAATATGATACGGTCGATTTTTCCTCTACTGGTCATAATTGCCTAAAAATATCCCAAATAGGACATGGATTTCCGTAAGAATTGCTTAACTTTGTACGCCTAAAAGACATCTTTCATGCACCAAGAAGAGATAACACTCCACACCCTGACTACCAACGAAGCGGTACATGTGGGCTATTCCGACGACGACATCGTCATCGTAGACAGCATCCAGAAGTTTGCCAAGGTCAGCGAAGCTCATGTGCAGATGAGTGCCATAGCCATCTGCACCAGCGGACGCGTGCAGGGGCTGATGAACGGACAGACCATCGGGCTGCGGCAGAATCAGGTGGCGGTCATCCCTGCCAATGTGGTGATTACCGACTTGATGATCAGCCCCGACTTCAATCTCAAGGCCATGTTCTTCACTAACCAGATCCTGCAGAGCTTCCTCCGCGAGAAAATGAGTATATGGAATGAGGTGATGTACATCCAGCGGCTCCACGTCATCAGTCTCGCCGACGATGACATCCGCTTCTATACCTGTTTTTACGACATGCTCAGCCTGTGTTTTGAGAAAGATGCCGACACTCCGTTCCGTTCCGACGTGATTCAGTCGCTTGTGCGAAGTGCCATGCTGGGACTCTGCGGGGCCATGAAACAGCAGCTGAAGAACAGCAGCCGACTGCCACTGGAGGCGAAGACCGGAAGCAGCCACTTCCAGCGATTTCTCGACTTGCTACACTCGAGCCAAGTGAGGCACCGCACCGTAGAGTCATACGCCAACGACCTCTGCCTCTCGCCCAAATACCTGTCTGCCATCTGCAAGAAACAGTCTGGAAAGACGGCCAACGAATGGATTACCGAACAGGTGGTGGAGGACATCCGCTACTACCTGAAACAGACCGACCTTACTATCACGCAGGTGGCCGACCAGCTGGGCTTCCCCAACCCCTCCTTCTTCGGCAAGTATGTGAAGGAGCATTTCGGCATGACTCCCGTAGACTTCAGGAAAAACGGGCGCATGTGAATGCGCAATCCCTCCCATCTCTCCCATCATCGTCCGAATCGCCTTTGTATACAGGCATTCCAGTATAGGAGGGATTTTTCCCATCTATCCCCCATCTCTCCCTTTCTCACTCTGTCCCCACCATTTTTACGAAACAAAGTCAAGCGAGGACAGGCAGGAGGGGTCGGGGGAGAGATCAAGGGAGGGATTAAAATCCAGAAACCCCTTTAAACAAAGGCATTCCAGAGCATCGGAGGGAGAGATGAGCCTTTCTCCATATTACTCGCCACGAGCCGTAACTTCGAAGCCTCCGAGCTTACGTTTCGAGGCACCCGAAAGCCCTTACTCGC
>CAMHUC010000065.1 GCA_946188155.1 uncultured bacterium
AGCCGAGCGGCCCAGGATTTTGTCATGTCAGATTTTTCACTTACCTTAGTGCTGCAATTCAAGACAAGCAAAATCATCAATGACATGGCAAAGGTACAAATAAAATCTGAGAAAGTCACTCCTTTTGGAGGAATATTTCACGTAAGAGAGCTTTTTTCCCGTTATATGGCTCCGATTATCGACAAAGTGCTTGGGCTGCGATGTGCGTCGTACGGCTATCAGTACAGCGAGATCGAAACAACCAGCACCTGCCACCACATATAGCAGCAAGCCCGTGGTGGCAATGGCTCGAGTCCTTGGCAAGCGGCGAAGCAGAGCATAAGCTCTACCAAGCTATAGAGTCGTTGATTCGCAAGTTTTGCAAATCGAGTGCAAAGGTAGTGAAAATTGTTTAATACTACCCAGGGAAGTAAAATGGTAGTAGATTTCTTTGGAAGTAAAATATTTGAGTATGCCAAGCCTGTTGGGATGCTTCAGAAACTTATATACATAGGTAATTTAGCAGAAGAGGATATTATTCTCGACTTCTTCTCCGGCTCTGCCACCACCGCCCATGCCGTGATGCAACTCAATGCCGAGGATGGCGGCAAGCGGAAGTTCATCATGGTGCAGCTGCCTGAAAAGACCGACGAGAAGAGTGAGGCTTACAAGGCTGGCTACATGAACATCTGCGAAATCGGCAAGGAGCGCATCCGCCGTGCTGGCAAGAAGATCAAGGAGGAAAGCCCGCTGACCACCCAAGACCTTGATACCGGCTTCCGTGTGCTGAAGCTCGACTCGTCGAACATGCAGGATGTGTATTACACCCCAGCGGACTTCAACGAGCGAGACCTGTTTGAGGACAACATCAAGACGGACCGCACAGACGAGGACTTGCTCTTCCAGACGATGATAGAACTTGGTATTCCACTGTCTGCCAAGATAGAACAGAAGCAGATAGCCGGCAAGACGGTGTGGAATGTCAGCGAGGGTTACCTGCTGGCCTGCTTCGATGAAGACGTGAACGAGACCACCATCACGGAGATAGCCCGACGGCAGCCCTACTATTTCATGATGCGCGACAAGAGCCTCGCCAGCGATAACGTAGCCGACAACTTCGAGCAGATATTCTGTCACTACAGCAAGGACACCATCAGGCTGATATTGTGAAAATGTTGGCCAAAAGGTTGCATTGATACAACCTTTTTAGTAATATTTTGGTAAAAATGAAACAAAATGGGATTAAAGATGTTAAATTACAACTATTTATGGCAACATTCTTGCTCATTTCGGAATAAAGTCGTAAATTTGTTGCTGAAAAGGTTGTATAGATACAACCTTTTCTCAAACATTCGCGTTAAAATTTAAAAGGTGGCATTATGAAATATCTAACTCTAAAAAAAGCATTGGAAGCCTGGCAGGATATTCAGCCTTTGTCAGAGCGAGACAAGAACAGACTAAGTAGGCGCTTTACTGTTGACTTCAACTACAACAGCAACCATATAGAAGGCAATACGCTGACGTATGGCCAGACAGAACTGCTGTTGCTTTTTGGAAAAGTAATAGGTGAGGCACAAGTACGCGATGTACACGAAATGACTGCCAGTAATGTCGGACTTCAAATGATGGGTGAAGAAGCGGCCATGAAAGAAATGCCGTTGTCGCAACATTTTATTCGTACACTCCATAAAACACTGCTACGTGAGGACTACACTGTCTATCGTAGTCTGCCTGGCGGTCAGCAGACCAGTTATGTAATACATGCAGGTCAATATAAGACCCGTCCCAACAGCGTGATTACCCGCTATGGCGACCGCTTTGACTACGCATTACCCGAAGAGACACCTTCACTGATGACAGATTTGGTGGATTGGTATAATGAAGAAGAAAAACTTGGCAGACTCTCGCCTGTAGAATTAGCTGGATTATTTCACTATCGTTATATACGTATCCACCCGTTTGAAGACGGGAATGGACGTATAGCCCGACTGATGGTGAACTTCATCTTGTCGCGTCATGGATACCCAATGGTAGTTGTACGTAGTCGTAACAAGCAGTACTATTTAGAGGCACTCCATCAAGCTGATATAGAGGTGGGGCCAGTGCCTGCTGATGGCGCACATGCAGAATTAAAGGATATCAAGCCTTTTATGAAGTACTTCACGGACTTGGTCATGAATGAAATGTATAACGACGTACTCTTCTTGACGGAGAAGAATGAGAATGTTTGGTGGTATGATGGGGAGCGCGTGGCTTTTCGTTCTCCCAACTATTCAAAAGTGCTGAATCTGATGTTAAGTAATCCAACGCTTTCTTTTTCCGACATGCATGAAGAAATTGGCATCAGCATCTGGGCTATCCAGAAATTAGTTACTCAATTAACAGAAAAGAAATATGTGGAACGAGGTGAGAAAGACGGCAGTTGGCGCGTGTTTATTACCCCGTCGTTATAGCTTATGAAATTCAAATTCAAGATTCAACAATACCAGACGGAGGCGGTGGAGCAGACCGTCAGCGTGTTTGCAGGGCAGCCTTCGAAGGCGAACGCCCAGTATCGCAGAGACCTGGGCAAGACCAGGGGGCGCATCGTGTATGATGAGGAATATGTGGGCTGGCGTAACAACGATGTGGAACTAAATAGTCAGCAGCTGTTGGCCAACATCCAGCAACAGCAGATGGAGGGCAACATCCCCAAGTCGGCCAGACTGAGTAAACCGGAAGGTCTGGGGGCCTGTTCGCTCGACATCGAGATGGAGACGGGAACGGGTAAGACCTACGTCTATATCAAGACGATGTTCGAGTTGCAGAAGCGCTACGGCTGGTCGAAGTTCATCGTGGTGGTACCCAGTATCGCCATCCGTGAGGGCGTGTACAAGAGCTTCACCATGCTGGAGGACCACTTTATGGAGCAGTATGGACGGAAGGCCCGGTTCTTCATCTACAACAGTTCGAACCTGACACAAATTGATGCCTTCAGCAGCGATGCCTCGCTCAACGTGATGATTATCAACACGCAGGCCTTCAACACCTCATTCAAGGAGGGGGCGAAGAACAAGGAGTCGCGCATCATCTACTCGAAGCGCGACGACTTCCAGAGCCGCCGTCCTATTGATGTGATAGCCGCCAACCGCCCGATTATCATCATGGACGAGCCGCAGAAGATGGAGGGTGCTGCCACCCAGCGGGCACTGAAAAACTTTAAGCCGCTCTTCGTACTCAACTACTCGGCCACCCACAAGACCTCACACAACTGCATCTATGCGCTCGATGCCTACGATGCCTACTGCCAGCAACTGGTGAAGAAAATCCAAGTGAAGGGTATCACGCTGCAGAACCTGATGGGTGCTCAGGCGTATATCTATTTCGACAGCATCGTGCTCTCGAAGAACAAGGCACCGGAGGTGAAGTTGGAGATAGAGGTGAAAGGAGCCAGCCAGGCACGCCGTCAGACCATGAAGTTCGCGCAGGGCGACTCGCTCTACGATGCCTCCGGACTGCCAGCCTACAAGGAATTTGTGATTACCGACATCAACCCTCGGACGAATACGGTCTATTTCCGCAACGGCGACCAGATTAGGGCCGGCGAGGTGATGGGCGACGTCAGCGAGAAGACCATCCAGCAGGTGCAGATACGTGAGACGATAAAAAGCCACTTCGAGAAGGAGCGCCAACTGTTCCAGCAGGGCATCAAGACACTCTCGCTGTTCTTTATTGACGAGGTGGCAAACTACAAGGGCTATGACGGGAGTGGCGAAGTGGTGAAAGGCCCGCTCTGGACGATGTTCGAGCAGGAGTACACCCGCTACCTGAACGAGAACCTGTCGCTTTTTGAGGATGACTATCAGCGGTATCTGAAGCGATTCAGCACGGAGCTGGTGCATAACGGCTATTTTTCTATCGACAAGAAAACTGGTCGTGCCGTGAACAGTGAGGTGAAGCGGGGCGAGGCGTTCTCGTCGGACATCTCTGCCTACGACCTGATACTGAAGGACAAGGAGAGGCTGCTGAGTTTCGATGAACCCACACGATTCATCTTCTCACACTCGGCACTGCGCGAGGGCTGGGACAATCCGAATGTGTTCCAGATCTGTACGCTGCGCCATGCCAACAGTGCTACCGCCAAGCGGCAGGAGGTGGGCCGGGGACTGCGTATCTGTGTGGATCAGCAGGGGAACCGCATGGATGCAGAGCGACTGGGCGATGCCGTACACGACATCAACAAGCTGACGGTAATCGCCAACGAGAGCTATTCTACGTTTGTGGATGACCTGCAGAAGGATACCCGTGAGGCCCTCCGCGAACGTCCAAGAGTGGCTACCGTCGCCTATTTCGAGGGCAAGACCTTTATGGTGGGCACAGAACGCCATACCATCAGCAGTCAGGAGGCTGCCGGCATCGTGAGTTATCTCTTTGACAACGACTATACGGACAGCAAGGGAAATATCCTGTCTGGCTACCATGAGGATAAGGAGCAGGGCACGCTGGCACCGCTCAGCAAGAAACTGCAACCCATCGGCCAGCAGGTACACCGACTGATACAGGGCATCTTCGACCCATCAGCCCTGGAGGGTATGATAGAGAATGGTAACGAAAAGGCTGAGGTGGTGAATGAAAAACTGAACGACAACGCTGCCAAGGACGAGTTCAAGCGGCTGTGGGCAGAAATCAACCACCGCTATGTCTATACGGTACACTACGACAGCGAGGAACTCATCAGGAAGTCCATTGCCGCCATCGACAAAGCCCTGACCGTCACCCAGATGAAATATGTGGTGACGACAGGCGAGCAGGGCGAGGACGACTTGGACTTCACGGGCAGTCAGACAACGAGAAGACAAACCCTGCGCGAGGTATCGACATCAACAGTGCCATACGACTTAGTGGGTGATATCGCCCGTGGTGCTACGCTGACCAGAAGAACAGTTGTGCGTATTCTGAAAGGCATCCTGCCCGCCCGTCTGCTGCTGTTCAAGAACAATCCGGAGGAGTTTATCCGCAATGTGATCAAACTCATCAAGGAGCAGAAAGCCACGATGATAGTGGAGCATATCAGCTATAATCGCACGGAGCAGACCTACGATACAGATATCTTCACGCAGGAGAAGAGCCGTCAGACTGTTGACAAGGCCTATCCTGCCAAGAAGCATATCCTGGACTATGTGTTTACCGACAGCAAGGGCGAGCGGCAGTTTGCGGAGGACCTGGACAAGGCAGACGAGGTGTGCGTGTATGCACGACTGCCTCGCACATTCCTGATTCCCACCCCTGTAGGCAACTATGCGCCCGACTGGGCCATCGCCTTCAACGACAAGATGGGTGTGAAGCACATCTTCTTTATAGCAGAGACCAAGGGTTCGATGGACTCCATGCAGCTGAAGGGTGTGGAGAAGGCAAAGATTGCCTGCGCCAAGAAACTGTTCAATGATGTGTCAACGAGCCATGTCCGCTACCACGAAGTGACGGACTATGGCACGATGCTGGATGCCATCAACAGCATGATATAATCCGTATTACGGAAGTACGGCATCTCTGGCAGACTTGTCTCTCAGGCAAGTCTGCTCAACAGTTCTATAAGTACTCGCCAGATGTCATCGATGGTGGATAGTTCCACGCGCTCGCTGGTGGAGTGGGGCTCCACGATGCGCGGGCCTATGCTGGCTATCTGGATGCCAGGATAACGCTCTACGAAGAAGCCTGCCTCGAGCACGAAGTGCATCGCCACCATGCGCGGCCGCCAGCCCAGCACGTCGAGGAAGGTGTCGGAGGTCGTCTGCAGGAACGCCGACTGCTGGTCCTCCTGCCAGGCAGGCGCTGACATCACGGTCTCGCTCTCGGCTCCGGCTTCGCGCATCACATCGGCAATCCTCCGGCTAAGTTTCTCCATCTCGCTGTCGATGAAACAGCGGGTGTGGGTGGATACGAAGATTGATGACGACTGGTGCTCACCGTCGGCTTCCTCAGTCATGATGCGCCCGATGTTGTTTGAGGTTTCCACCGTGTCTTTCATTGTGTCGCTCATTTTTACTACGCCCTGGGGAATCTGCTTTAGGCTTGTCATCAGAGCCTCAAAGGCTTCGTCGTCGATGACGGTCTCCTGCGGTTCGCACGGACTGATGCAGCAGCGCATGCTGGGGTCGGCAAAATTACTTCTTTTCGGGCAATCCTCAAAATGTTTTTGCAAAAAATCAAGTATATTATGCCTGATTATGAATTGCTTTTAGTAACTTTGTAGCCAATTTACAAGCGTATGGCTGATATTCAAGATACAAACAACATCCCAGAACTGCGATCTCCGTTTGAGCAACTGAGGGAGGTGGATGCCGACGGCAAGGAATCGCCGTTGCGGAGCATGGAGTCCTCCATCTTATTATATAAAGGTGGACGGGGGAGGGTGCAGGTCCAGGTGATCTTCGACGCCAATACTTTTCGGCTTTCACAGCAAAGGATGGCAGAATTGTTTGGGGTGACAGTCCCAAATATTGTTTATCATCTGAAACAAATAGAAGATAGTGGAGAAATCCATTTGTCCGATGCGATTAAAAAAATTTTAATACCTTCGGACAAATGGTCTGGCGAGGTGATGATGTACAACCTCGATGTGGTCATTGCCGTGGGCTATCGTGTGAATAGCTACGAGGCCACACAGTTCCGTATTTTCATATAGACTAAGGATATGGACAACCTTTCGCATTTCCGCTCGTTAGACGAACTGATACGTGCCCTGGACAGGGAACGGCGGTTGCTGCATGCGCTGTTCCAGGACAGGAAGAAACTGTCGTTCCGCTACGACCTGGCTCGCGAGCTGGCCAGCAAGCGGGATGAGAGCATCGAGTTTCTGCGCCGATACGGCATCATCCGCGAGAATGCCGATTTCGTGGAACTGGAGGATGTCTATCTGAAGTTCTTCGAGGACGTCTTAGAGGTGAACGAGGAGATCAATGTGGCCAGCGTCAAGGAGAGCATCGGCAATCTGAACAACGCCATCGACTACTATCTCAGCGAGAACAACCCCAGCCGCAGGTACGGCTATCTGCGCGACGTGAAGCGCATACTGCGGAATATCGCCCTCACCACGCTGCGGAACGTCATTGACCTGAAGCGCAACATCGACAACACCTACAAGAACGAACCTACCTTCGCCGTCAAGAAAAAGAAACTGGTGCATCTGGACGAGAAGCGCCAGGACATTGCGGCGCTGATCAACGAGTGCGAAAGGGTGATAGACGAGAAGCAGACCACCTTCTTCATGGTGGCGATGGACGTGCAACTGAAGGACATCGTGACCGACGTGAAGCTGCAACTGCGCGAGGTGTACCACAACCTGCTGGAACTGGACCGCCAGATCATCAACTACCTGAACCTGATAGAATACCAGAGCCGGCTGCTGCAGAAGGTGCAGAAACTGAAATACCTGCGCGACCAGATGCTGCTCGACACGAATACCGACATAAGGGCCAAGCTGCAGACGAGGAACCCCGTATGGATGGAGCCCCGTCCGCGCTATGCGCTGAAGGTGTCGCTCTCCATGCTCCGCAATTCGGAAGAGGGACTCCGCGTATTGCAGGATGTGGCCAAAGGGAAGGGCAACAGCCGGCTGCGGAAAGGCCATCTGGCCGAACCGCTGACGGAGAGCGAACTGACAGAGCAGCAGGAGGTGCTGCGGATGGTGGACATCGGCGAGGTGAAGAATGCCTTCATGGCATCGGGCGACCATCTGTTCCACTTCGTGATGAACTATACAGGCTACAGCATCCAGATGGACGATGAGGCCAAGCTGGTGGTCTTCTGCCAGATAGCCACGCAATATCTCGACGAACTGCGTATCGATGACGAATATCGGCAGCAGGGTGACATAGAATATCCCGTGATCTATCCACAGACAAAGATGATGTAAACAACAATTATGCGCTATACAAAAGAAATATTCGACATACTGAGCAAGGGCGGCTTTATCTCGCAGAACTCCATCTCGCAGCAGCGCGCCCACCTCTACGATGCCATCGAGGACGATTTCAACGACTACCAGGAGTACTTCAGTGGCATCGGCTTCCTGCTGGAGGGCGGCAACGGCTACTACTATTTCTCAAGGACAGAGAACAGGGTGGACCTGACGGACAAGGTGCAGCGCCTGGCACAGTGGATAGACCGTGTGGACTTCCTCAAGACCTTCAACAACACCTTCGCCTCAGGCTTCACGTTCCGCAAGTCGAACATTCTCGAGAAGTTCTCCAGCGACATCGAACTGAAGGAGAAGGCACGCAACCTCTATACCGATGTCAAGACCAACGAAGAGAAGATAGAAAAACTGGTAGGCGACCTGGAGCGGATGGGCTTCGTGGAACTGGAGAACGAACTGGACGGCACCTACAAGGTGACCGCCGCCTTCAATTACATCGAGGAACTGATTGATTGTCTCACCATCATCGAAACAGAAGAGTCATGAGAGCATTACGCAAGATAGTCTTTATCAACAGCGCCAACATACGCTACGCAGAAGTGAAACTGGATGGCAACGTCCACTTCATCGGCACGCAGGGCGTGGGCAAGAGCACGTTGCTCCGCGCCGTCCTGTTCTTCTATAATGCCGACAAGCTGCATCTGGGCATCCCCAAGGAGATGAAGTCGTTCGACGAGTTCTACCTGCCCCACGCCAACTCGTATATGGTCTATGAGGTGGAGCACGAGCACGGACCTTTCAGCATCCTCGTGCTCCGTTCGTCGGGCAGGGCATGCTACCGATTCGTGGATGCCGCCTACAGGAAAGAGTGGCTGGTAGATGAACGCGGCGAGGTGACGGCAGAGTGGAAGGTAATCCGCGAGCGGCTTGGCGGCATCTATATGAGCAAGATCATCGACCGCTATGAGCAGTATCGCGACATCCTCTATGGCAACAAGCAGACCGCAGGGAAGGAGTTCGCCCGCTTCCGGCTGTTGGAGACCAACAGTTATCAGAATATCCCGCGAAGCATACAGAACGTGTTTCTCAACTCGCGACTGGATGCCAATTTCATCAAGGACATCATCATCCGCTCGATGAGCGACGAGGAGGCGAATATCGACCTGGGCTATTTCCGCAGACAGGTGGCCGACTTCGAGCAGGAGTACAAGGACATCTCCTGCTGGTACAGGCTGAACCAGAAGGGCGAGTCGCAGGTGAGGAAGCAGGCCGATGCCGTAGTGAAGGCCTACCACGAACTGCTCTACATGAAGCAGCAAATAGCAGAATTATGCAGTGAGCTGAAATATGCCGAGCGGGTGTCACGGGAGAAACTCCCGCTGATAGAGGCGAGGATAGCGGAACTGATGCAGGAGCAAGACCGCCAGAAGCGCCTCGTGTCGGAAATCCAGCAGAAGCATGATACAGAGAAGGCGTCGCTGAACCAGGAGCAGGGCGTGGTGAACGACAGACTGAAGCGCCTGAAGGAGCGGAGGGAATACTATGCGGCGCAGCAGATAGACAGCGTGATGAGCCGTCAGGAGAAGGAGCCGGGCGTGAAGGCCGAACTGGAAAACCTCAAGGAAAAACTGGCCGACCTGACAGCACGTTTCAACGATGTCACCACGAAATACAAGGCCTTGCGCCAGAACATCACTCATCAGCAGGAATCGTTCCGACAAGCCCAGCAGCAGCGCATCCTCTCGGAAGAGCAGGAACGGCAAAAGACTGACGAGCGACTGCTGCGAGCATATCATGATGCGCGGACAGAGATTGAACAGTCGCTTGCTGAGAAGATAACAGCGGCTACAAATGCCATCGATACCGTAAAGACCGAGCAGACCGACTGCGAGAAAGAACTGCTGAAACTCAAGTATCTCGAACCGTACAAGGCAGAACGGGAGGCGCTCCGCCAGCAACTGAACGAACTGCAACTCAGCGAGAAAGAACTGACAGGCAGAATCAGTTCATTGACTTCTGACATCAACCGCGTCCAGGCTGAATATGATAAGCAAGTGGCGGGAACGACGGCTGAATACCTGCGAAAGTCGGAAGAAAAGCAGGCAGAGATTGATAAGTATTCTGAGCAGATTGCCGCCATCGATAAGTTGCTCGAACGCACCAAGGGTTCGCTTTACGAATGGCTCGAAGAGAACAAGGCCGACTGGGAACAGAACATCGGCAAGGTTATCAATGAGGAGAAAGTGCTCTATCAGACGGGCCTTCATCCACAGAAGACAGAAGGAGCATCGCTGTATGGTGTGAAACTCGACTTGACCGACCTGCCGCTAAATGTCAGAAAACCCAAGCAACTCCAGGAAGAGAAGTCGAACCTGGAGCAGGAGCAAAAGCGGACCAAGGACGAATGGCAGCAGATTCAGCAACAGCAGGAGAAGGCCATCGAAGCGTTGAAGCGCCAGTTCGCCCCTCAGATGAAGGAACTCCGTCAGCAGAAGTCGCTGGCAGAAACGGAACTGCGCATGATTCCCCAGCGGCGCAATACCATTGCCGTCAGCATCGAGGACTATGAGAACAGAGCCAGGCAAATCATCGAGGAAAGACAGCAAGCACTCCATACTCGTCAGCAGGAGTTGGCCCACCAATTATCAGCATCGCAGGCCACCCTTGAGAAACTGAATGCCGACAAGCAGAAGCAGCTGAACGGTGCAGAGAAGAAATATCAAGAGGCGAGGGCAGAGAATGTGAAGGTGCATGCCGAGCGTGTAGCCGCTATCAATGCTGAGACCAAGGTTGCTGAGAAGAATGCTGAGGCAGAACTGCAGAGGCTGAAGCAACAAGAACTGGACGAGTTGAAAGGCCGTGGGGCAGACACAGCACTCGTGGAGGACTGCAAGGCGAGGATAGCGTCTGCCGAAGACGAACTCCGCTTTATTGACGAGCATCGCAAACTGGTGTACGACTATCTGCGCGACAAGGAGGAACTCTTTGATCAGGAGGACAACCTGAAGAGTCAGAAGAAAACACTCGCAGAACGGCTTTCGCAACTGAACGAGAAGTATCAGCAGCGCAAACTGAAGTACGACCAGCAGTTGGCTGCCATCGGCAAGGAACTCTCAGAGCGCAGAGACGAACAGAAACATCTGGAAGAAGAATTGCAGAAGGCCGACCGCTTTGCCCATGACGAGAACCTATGCCCTCCCATGCTGGCCGATGCGAAGGAGAAGCAGACGCTGCGCACACCAGGCCAGGCTGTCGACGAGCTGACGGGCATCATCGTACAGCGTCAGTCGCGCCAGAACCAGTTCAAGCAGAGCGTCAATGTGTTCAAGGGCAATTTCTCTGCGAAGAACACCTTCAACTTCAGGACGGAACTGACGATAGACGAGGACTACCTCGACTTCGCCAACAATCTCGACGACTTCCTTATTAATAATAAACTAGAGGAGTATCGCCGCCGCACTAGTGAGCGCTATGTAGACATCCTGGCCCGCGTGTCGAAGGAGATGGGCGAACTGACGCGCCACGAGTCGGATGTCGACAAAATCATCCACGACATCAACCGCGACTTCAAGGAGCGCAACTTTGTGGGCGTCATCAAGCTCATCGCCCTACAGTCGGTGCCCTCGACGGACAAGATGGTGCAACTGATGAAGCGCATCAAGGAGTTCAACGACGAGAACCAGTTTGCGATGGGCGAGATGAACCTCTTCTCTACCGTCAACCGCGACGAGGTGAACCAGAAGGCTGTCAGCCACTTGCTCGACTTCATGAAGTCGCTCACGGACAATCCCTCGCGCCAGTATCTGACCCTCTCCAACCTGTTCCAGTTGCAGTTCCGCATCATTGAGAACGACAACGATACGGGGTGGGCCGACAAGCTGTCGCACGTGGGCAGTGAGGGTACCGACACGCTGGTCAAGGCGATGATCAACATCATGCTCATTAATGTGTTCAAGGAGAAGGTGAGCCGCAAGTTCGGCGACTTCTTTATCCACTGCATGATGGACGAGATAGGCAAGTTGCACCCGCAGAATGTCAAGGGAATACTCGACTTTGCCAACGCCCGCAACATCCTGCTCATCAATTCATCGCCTACCACCTACAACGTCTCCGACTACCGCTACACCTATCTGCTGCAGAAGGACGGCAAGTCGAAGACCATCGTCCATCCGTTAATCTCGCAGAAATGAAGATTACGTCATCACTCATCGACCGCCTCATCCGTCTGCGCAACGGAGAGAGCCTGCCTGCCAGCCAACTTCGCGGCGAGTGGGTGGACGAACTGGAGCGTGATGGCGTGATAGTCAGCATCGCTCATGGTAGCCGCCGCACCATCTTTGCCCCTCAGTCGGATTCTTTCCTGCAAGCCCTATCCGCCATTGACGAAAGACTGGCAGATTTGGATCTGATGCGCCACACCTTGCTGGCTGACGAGGCCTCCCGTTCATCGCAGGCATCTGCTACGGGCAATTCAAAACTCGTAACCGTCCGCTCATGCCCTGGCTTTCCCGTCAATGCATACGAGCCGATTCCTTGCTGGCTGAATGGTCGTGAGATGACAATAGCCCCAGAGGAAGGCAGTTCCTTGTTCATCGCCGACTGGCAGTCGTTCACCATCCCCCAGGATGTCATTGTCGTAGGTATAGAGAATATGGAGAACTTTCGCATGATTCGCCGTCAGCGGGCTTTGTTTGAGCAGACGATAGGCACAGGCCGCCTGCTGTTTGTCTCCCGCTATCCGCAATCCACCGACCTGCGCTCCTGGCTGCAGTCCATCCCTAATGGCTATGTCCATTTCGGCGATTTCGATCTGGCCGGCATCCACATCTTCCTCACCGAGTTTCATGCCTATTTGGGCGAGCGCAGTTCATTCTTCATACCAGCAGATATCGAACAGAGGCTGGCCAAAGGCTCGACAGAAAGGTATAATGCCCAGTATCACAAGTTCTGGAATTTGACCACAGACATCCCCTGCCTCCAACATCTGATTGACACCATCAACAGTCAGCATAGATGTTATGATCAGGAGGGATATATAGACTTTATCTATAGAAACAAATGATTCACCCTAACTATCAGATAACGGTATAGCAGGCAAACATCTGGCAAGGAGATTCAGTTTCCTCCCCAAAACAGATAAGTAACTGAACAAAATTAATTTATGATAATTCGCGTTCAATTCGTGATAATTATATGTTTTATATAAACACGAATTGCCATTAATTGAACACGAATTTCTCATTAATATTTATATAAGATAGTATTGTGCATCTACTTAAATGTTTACCTGTTTTTGCAGATTTTCATTAATAATTAAGGTGAATTGAAATATTTTCTTTATTTTTGCAATCGTAATCAGAGGTCAAATCCGTCTAAACTGTTGCAATAAGATTATGAGAACTCGACAAGAGTACAGTGGGGTGGGATCTTTGCGTGAAAAGTAAAAATAGCCGTCTTATCCATTCGCCGAAAAAAATCGGCAGAAGAGGTTAGCTTTTTCAGTCCCATTCCTGTCTATAGTAATAGGATGAAAGAAACTGAGACAGAACAGCTATACCGTCGGCACTATCAGCAGATGATAGGGCTGGCCAGAACGATGCTCTATGATGAAGAGGAAGCCCGCGATGTGGTGAGCGAGGTGTTTGCCTCGTTGGTGCAGACGGATGTCACGCCGAGGAATGTGGAAAACTATCTGATGACAAGCGTCAGAAACCGCTGCCTGAACCTGATAGAACACAAGAACGTGAGGACTAAGTTTGAACAGGCGTATGCCATAGAGATAAAACATCACGACAACTATGAGGACCTGACAGCAACCACTGTAGACCAGCAGTATCAGCAACTGATGGCCTACGCCAGGCATCGGATGACGGAACAGACGCTGCGGGTGTTCCAGATGCGCCACCTCCAGGGCATGAAGTATCAGGAGATAGCCGACCAGTTGGGCATCAGCCGGGTGATGGTGTACAAGCACCTGGTGAAAGCCATGACGTCGATGAAGGAATACAAACTCTCTATAACGCTCCTCGGCATCCTGTTCGTATCGGTCATGGCCCTTGCCGCCATCCAAATTGTCAGACACCAAAGGGCAGGCAATGGTCAGCCTGAAGCAGGGCAGGTGGATGACAACCAGCAGGCTGCATCCGCTACTAAGGACTCCATTTCGGCAGATGCCACCACTCCCAGTATCATCCGCTACAACGAGGCCACACTCCAGAAGATCCTCACCGACATGGCCGACTACTACCACTTGCACATAGAGTGGAAGGACGAGGAGGCCAAGACCATACGGATGTTCTTCCAGTGGGACCAGCATCTGGAGCCGACGGAGGCGATAGGACAGCTCAACATGTTTGAGCGCATCCACCTGAAATTGAGCGACAACACGATCATAGCAGAATGACCATGAGAATACTGATGATTCTTTCCGCATTCTGCGCTATCTCTTTGTCTCTCAATGCGCAGCAAATCGCAAATAGGACTCGCGAAGCGCTCGGCTCGTCCGAGAAATCCGTAAATTGTAAATACAATGGTGTTCCGATGTCGAAGGCCCTGATGGAACTCAACGACCTGCAACAGACATACACCATCAACTTCATCTACGACGAACTGGAGGACTTCCGCGTAACCACCAACATCGAGCACCAGTCTGTGCCCGATGCCATACGTCAGATGATAGGCTTCTATCCCATACGCGTGACAGAGACGGGCAAAGGCTCTTTGTTCGTTGAATGTATCCAAAAGACAAGCTCCCGATACAAGGGCACCGTCATCGATGAGCGAGGCCAGCCCGTTGCCTACGCCTACATTGCCCTGCTCTCACCCCACGACTCCACGCTCCTGGCAGGCGGCGTGTCGAACGAGGGCGGCCACTTCGTCATCCCCTGCGAGGCAAGTCATGCGATGGCCCGCATCTCTCACATCGGCTATCAGACCGTTTATAGAATGTGTCATCCGTCTGAGGCCTCCACGATACGGATGCGCCAAAAGAACCAGACGCTGAAGGGCGTGACCGTAAGAGGTCAGATGCCCATCCTGCGTCGAGAGGCAGCAACTGTGATCTTCGACACCCGCCATGTCGCAGGAGCCGCCGATGCCACCGACTTGCTGCGCTATGCGCCAGGAGTGCTGCTCACCGATGCAGGCATCCTGCTCTTTGGCACCAGCGGCATCATCCTCTGCATCAATGGCAAGGAGCAGCGCATGGGGCAGAAGGAGATGCTACAGATGCTGATGACACTTCCTGCCAGTGACGTAGAGCGAATCGAGATAACCCAGACACCAGGGGCCAAGTATGCTGCCGCAGGCCATGCGGGTATGGTGAACCTCATACTGAAGCAGAAAGGCAACGACTATATAGGCGGAGTGCTCGGCTATGTCCACGCACAGTCAGAAGATCACGGCGACGAAGCCATAGCCAGCGTGACCTACAACAAAGGCAAAGTGTCGACCTCGCTGAACCTCGCCGCCACATGGAACAACACACGCTATCTGGAAACCAACACCGTGAGCTTCACCGACAATCTCCGCTACGGCACCGACCACGGACGTATAGGAAATGAGAACTACTCACTGAGATGGCAGCTGGACTACAGCATTTCCGACAAACTCGACTTTGGGGCATACGTCATGTATGCCGACGGCAACCGCACACTCGCCGTTGACGGAGGCTACGACTACGAGCCAGGAACCACATATTCTGTCAGCAGCATCACAACGCAGACCCGCAGAAAGGAAGACAGAAAGACATGGGCCGCCAACGTCAATGCCAGTCAGAAACTAAACAACAAGGATGCCAGGATAGACTACAACCTCGACTACTATCGGATGAGGATGAGCGACGGGCGCCACTCGCTGGGCAACAACATTTATGCCGAACAGCCACAAGAAGAGGACACAACAGAATTCAACTATCAGAACCACATCGCCCTCAGCGTAGACAACTATTCCGCAAAGGCCGACTTCAGCTATGAGGGGTTCAAGCTGGGCCTGCAATATGCCTATACCCATAGCTATCGCGACTTGGGCTATTCCGGAGTGGGCGCCTACAGCCGCATCACCAATACCTACGACGAGCGACTGCTGACAGGCTATGCGGAATACGCCAGGAAACTGGGCGACTGCTGGACGGCGGAAGCCGGCGCTCGCTATGAGCATCTCTGGACAGAAGCCGCTGACCAGCCGATGGCCAATGCTACTGCGAAAAACTACGGCAAGCTGTTTCCCTCGCTCCACGTGGCGTTCAAGCCTCATCCGTCGCATGCCTTCAGCTGGACTCTCAGCAGCCGTATCACACGCCCTAACATCCTCCACCTCAATTCCGCCTCGGTGTGGAGCGATGTCAACCACGTGTCATTCGGCAATCAGGACCTCAAGTCCTCCTGCCGCTATAAGGCAACGATGGACTATACCTACAGAGGCCGACTCAGCTTCGAACTGTACTATGCCTACGAGCCAGACAGGATTGACCCCGTCTACATGGTTGAAAGGCAAGTGACTTACAATTCCTGGGATAACGTCACACGCGAATACGACTTCGGCCTCCACTCGTTCTACAGTTTTGACAGGCTCAATTGGATGCAGGCCACACTGACGCTGGGCATCGACTACTCGAAGACCGTAAGACGGCAGGACAGGACGGCCGCAGGAATCAAGAGGAGGTTCATGTATCCACAAGTGGAAGACATAGCCTGCCAGGGCGACGTGCAGGTGGCGCTCTTCTTTGACGCCCGTCGCAAATGGACGGCCCACCTCCACGCCTCCTACCGTTCCGCAGAGAAGGATGTGGCCCGCCAGCTTCATGCCAGATATGCGGTGGACGCAGGGATGCAGTACCGTTTCTGGAAAGACCGCATGACGCTGGGACTTGCCTGCCGCAACCTGATAGCCTCACGCCTCAGGGGAACGGAATATCTCAGTACGACAACGATGGACTTCGACAATAAGCTCAACTACCGCCAGCTGCGCCTGACGCTGACCTACAACTGGGGTACCCGCCTGCGGCATCGTCAGCATCGCCACGAGAGTGACAAGATGCAGGAGCGCATCATCAACGACTTCTAAGTTGTGTGACATGAGCAAGTGTAGCCATACATACGTCCTGTTGTCGCTGGCGTTCATCATCGTCAACCTGCTCACGCTGAACCATCTTCGGCCTTGGATAGACGAAGTGATGATGCTCGACACAGCCTACAACGCCGCCTTTCACGGACGCTGGCAGACCACAGCCTGGTATCGCGTGGTCGGTCAATACCCTTTCCCCACCTATCCCCCACTCTACCAGATGCTGGCCGCCGCCTGGATGCGGCTCTTCGGCAGCAGCTTGGTGGCTGTCAGGAGCATCAATCTGCTCATGACGTTTCTGTTGGGCGGTGCCTGTCTGCGGATGATGAAGCGTCAAGGACTGGCTTTGTCGGTATGGGCCACGGTGCTGTTTACATTACTATTGTGGGGCACCGGCGAAATGGCCTGGATGTACCGCAACGGACGGCCCGACATGCTGTGCGCCCTATTGGTGGCTACCGCGATCCTTGCCGCCCGCCGCTATCTGGCATCCGAATCGCCCTCCACACGCATCGCCGTCATCGCCGCATCGGCTGCACTTGCGTGCTCCGGCCTTCAGGCTGTCGTCTACCTGTGCGCCCTCTGGTCCTTTTGCTTCATTGCGGATAGAGAAAGGCGCAAACCATACATCCGTCTGCTCGTTCTCATGCTCACGGGCTTTTCCCTGGGTATTCCCTCTGTGGCATTGTTCATGCTGGCGCATGGCCGGCTGGTGGCCTTTGCCAGTAGCATCGTGCAGTATTCAGCCACGCTGTCGAGCCTTGCCTTGACGGTGGTTCCCTGGGCTGGCGATGTACTTGGCTTCGATGCCATTCCCTACACACAGAAGCTCCTCCAGCTGACCACCAAGATGAGCCTCGGCCAGCGACTGCTCAGCATAGCAGCATATCGCAGCTTCCTCATCCTGGCAGCCATCACGCTGGCGGCATATATCTCCTGCTACAGGAACAGCCTGCGCCTGCTTTTATCCGATGCAGGCTTTCAGACGTGGCTGTTTGCACTCTGTACGCCCATCGTGATGGTTCTCGCAGGGCGATTCCCTGTCTACTACCATTGGATGGCATTCCTGCCGCTGCTGCTTTCCGTCACGCTGATGGCTGTCAGGAGCCGCGTGTGGTGCGCTGTGTTCTGTGTGGCAGCTTTCACGATGTCAGCCTTCGGCATCAGGTCGATGTTGCCTGATGGTCAGGGCGATTACAGCAGGCTGCAGTCATTCATCGGGCGACAGGCCTTCAAGAAGTCCGACGTCGTGGTCTGTCCTTTCTCTGTGTTCTACGAGATAAAGCCGCTTTGCGACACCTGCTATTTCGCCGGCATCTTCCCAACGGAATACATCAGCCACGCCGACTACATCATCGAAGCCCCAGATGGCGATGCGTATGACCAGCCCGTCACTGACTATCTCAACAAGCTAAAGGCAGACTCGACCTTGACCATCACCGCCATAGATACCTGCGAAAAACCCTCCCTCACACTCTATCAAGTCAAGAAGAAACATGAGTAGAGACATCATCCGCCTGATTCGCCCACACCAATGGCTGAAGAATGCCTTCGTGTTCACGCCCCTGTTCTTTAGCCGTCACGCCACAGAATGGTGCTATGTGGCCCCAACCGTGCTGGCCTTCCTCGCCTTCTGCCTTGCCGCCAGCGGAGTATATTGCTTCAACGACATCCATGATGCCGAGGCCGACAGGCTGCATCCCGTGAAGAGGAGACGACCAGTGGCCAGCGGGGCCGTTGGCAAGCCTGCGGCTTACGCCACGATGGGCCTGGCGTGGCTGATAGCATTTGCATTGACAGCCACAGCGAGGTTCATCGGCGACAGCAGGCAGGAAGGTCTTGCCTGCACGTTGATCCTCTATATCGTCATGAACATAGCCTACTGCGTGAAGCTGAAGCAGACAGCGCTTCTCGATGTGTTTATGATTGCCACAGGCTTCGTGATGCGCATCGTGGCGGGAGGACTTGTCACGGGCATCGCCTTGTCACACTGGATTGTGCTCACCACATTCCTATTGGCCCTCTTCCTGGCACTGGCCAAGCGGCGTGACGACGTGGCTGTCTTTGAGGCATCGGGGGTGAAGTCTCGGACTAATGTGGATCGCTACAACACGTCGTTCCTTGCTGCCGCCATTGCCGTCCTGGGCAGCATCACCGTCGTATGCTACATACTCTACACCGTGTCAGCCGATGTTCAGCAGCGTATGGGCAGCCGCTACCTCTATGTTACGTCAGTGTTCGTGCTGGCCGGCATCCTGCGCTATATGCAGCTCACGATGGTCGACCATCGGAGCGGCAGTCCCACGAATGTGCTGATCCACGACCGCTTCATCCATGTTTGCATCGTTGGCTGGATAGCTGTCTTCACATTCATTCTCTATGCGTAGTCAGCTGTGCGGATACATTCGCAAGGAGATGCTTAGAGTGCCACAAGGCGGTAATTCTTCATCCCAGCGGATATCGAACAGAGGCTGGCCAAAGGCTCAACAGAAAGATACAATGCCCAATATCACAAGTTCAGAAACCTGACAACATCCCTTCCCGATCTTCAGCATCTGATTGATACCATCAACAAGTATCACCAGTGTTACGATCAGGAGGGATACGGATAACAGGGGGACGGTTCTTTTGTTAGCGCGATGCAGCGCGCTAACAAAAGAACCGTCCCCCTGTTATTTCGCTATCCGTTTGGTAACGCCGATGGCACCTGTCGGACAGACCAGTCGGCAGAGGTGGCAACCCACACACTTGGTGCCCACCAAGCGGGGACGACGCGTCTCGCTGTTGAAGACGATGGCCTGATGGCCGCCGTCACTACATGATATCTCGCAGCGACCACAGCCCACACACAGATCCTGACTGAACTTTGGATAGACGATGGTGTCGCGATCCAGCCCGCTGGGACTCTCAAACGACGTCAGTTGCTCGCCCACCAATTGCTGCAGTTCGGTTATGCCGCACTTCGCCATGTAGCGCTGCAGGCCGAGCACGAGGTCGTCGATGATGCGATAGCCATACTGCATGACTGCTGTGCATACCTGTACATTGCTGCAGCCCAACTGCAGGAACTCCAGTGCGTCGCGCCAGGTCTCAATGCCCCCGATGCCGCTCAACTGGGGCCGCCAGGGCATCTCAGCCATCTCCAGCACATAGCGCAGGGCTATGGGGCGCACGGCCCGGCCGGAATAGCCCGATATGGTGCGCTGGCCTGTCACCTCGGCTTCTCTGCTCATCGTCACCGACTTGATGGTGTTGATGGCCGACAATGCGTCGGCACCGCCCTGCAGTGAGGCCTCGGCTGGTTCGGTGATATGGGTGATGTTGGGTGTCATCTTGGCAATGACCGGTATCGCGACGGCACGTTTCACACTGGCTGTATAGGCCTTCACCAGCTCAGGACTCTGGCCCACATCGCTGCCCATGCCCTTGCTCTTCATCTGCGGGCACGAGAAGTTCAGCTCCACGGCATCGCAGCCGGCATCCTCGGCCATCTTGGCCAGGGCCATCCACTCGTCTTCGGTCTTTCCCATGATGGAAGCCACGACGACCTTGGTGGGGTAGTCGGTCTTTAGACGGTGCAGAATGTCAAAGTCCACATCTACAGCGTTCTCGCTCAGCTGCTCCATATTGCGGAACCCGTAGAAGTCGCCATGATTGGCAGCACTGTGCATCGCATCAAACCGGGGCGACACCTCGTGGATATCCTCTATACAGATGGTCTTGTAGAACACACCGCCCCAGCCCAGGTCGAACGCATGGGCCACCATCTCATAGTTGGTGCATACGGCCGATGAGGCCAGGAAGAACGGATTCTCGCACTTGATGCCACAGAAGGTGATGCCCAGGTCGGGATAGTGGCTTTCGTCCACATCGTCTGCCGATATGCTGCGGATGAGTTGACGGATGCGGATGGGGCCGTTGTAGTGGATACAAGCCTGCTCGGCTCGTTCCAAGTCTTCATCACTACAGTCTTTCACCCATCGCAGGGCGGGCTTATGGTTGTAGAAGCGGACGGCACGGATGGCGCGAGCGGGATCTCCTGTACGGCAGGCTTTCGTACAGGGAGCATCATTACACAGCAAGCAGAGGCCTGCTTCCTCGTAGATGTTGATCTTTCTTGTATTGGTATCCATATTCGCAAGTTTTGGTTAAGATAAGGCAATCGCTGGGGGTGGAATGAGTAACTACGCCCCTTTAGTTTGCAAATATAGGAAAAAAAGTCCAATTGTCACAATCTCGGACCTGCTTTTTAATTTTTATTAGTAGTGTAAAACGATGGTCTTTTATTTTGCCCACACCTCACTAAATCGTTCAGAACGCCTTTATACAAAGGGGTTTCAGCAAGTGAGGTGTCAGCGATAGACCTCACTGACACCTCACTCAGACCTCACCCGTCACCTCACTCCTGCTCATGCTGCAAGCCGTAGCTGCACCACCTTGTAGTGGGCCACATGGCCACAGTCGGTACTCTCGAATCCGAACGTCTTCATGGCTCGGCCCAGCGCTATCCTCGTACTGTGAGTATCCTTCAGCGAGGGGAACTCCTGGGTGATGACTGCCAGCAGACGGTCGCAGTTCATCGACTGCGAGGGCTCGCCCTCCTCAGGCTTGCGGAAGCAGATGCGCACCAATCAGCGTAGGCACGCATTCGTTACCATGAATGGTATCCATCTGCATCCAGTGGGCCACTACGGATCGCAGCCACGTGGCCAGATAGCCCATCAGTTCCGAGTCCACCCCAGGCAGCCGGTTGAAGAGTCGCGCCACATGGTTCTCGCCGTCCCATTGGGGCAGATGCTCCAGGTAGTCACGGATGGGGTCGAACGTGTCCACCTCGTCAGAGTTCACATACTCCACGATGTCCGACTTCGAAGCCCCATCCTCCAGCACCTGTTCGCGCTTGGCACGAATCACGATGCTGTTGAGAGCCGTCTGAGTCAGCGGCTTCCACCCTGGATCTTCACCCTCTTTCGGCTTACCAGAAAACTCCACCTTGCCGTTGAGCACATTGCGGCGCAGCAGATAGTTGTTCCTGAGGAACATCTCCACTTGCAGCATTCCTACTTGCGAGGCTCCGAGGGCCTCACCCTGAATCAATAATTCTTCTTTCGTCTTTTGCATACTTGTGTCTTTTTGATATTAAACATATTCCTTAAGGCCTTTTCCTTGATTTGCGAATTCGGGTGCAAGGACGGTGCAAACCGAGAGCAATCAAGTATACTTGAATTGCCGAGGTGCAGCCCGTACTCGCCAAATTTTTGGCAAAGGTACGAAAAATATTATTGGTGTCCGCTAAAACTTGAGCTCTCGTGTGCGCGTGTATGTGTGCATG
>CAMHUC010000066.1 GCA_946188155.1 uncultured bacterium
TAGGATACAAGATTCTCAATCTTGGCATAGGGGTTCGATTCCCCTATCGACTACAGAAGCTTGAAAATGAGGACTTTATAAGAGTCCTCTTTTCTTTTTTTGCCTACCCCAATACTATCAATGAACGCCTTTTCCGGCTCAGCGGATTTACCCGGTTGGTAATGCTTGGCTAATCAAGAATAAAGTGTGGCAAGTCTGTACATAAAGAACCTGATGTCTCCAACCCCTCTGAACTGCGTTCTGAAAGCCTTGATTTTAGCATTGAAGGATTCTGCCGATGCATTGGTGAGCCTGTCTTGGAAGTAGTTGATGATGGTTGCATTGTGGTTCTCAAACGTCTCAATGACTTTGCTGAAGCCATCGTCGCCAAACGCCTCCACCTTATTGTACCATCTTGCCAGGTTGAGCCTGGCCTCTGCAGGCTTTGACTTCTTGTTGAAGATGTCCACGAGTTCGAGATAGATGTTGTATGCCTCCTCCAGTTTTGGGAACATTCTGAAGAGGATAGCGGCCCTTGCCTGCTGCTGGGCATTCCATTTCGTCTTGTGCATGAGGATAATATGGCGGCTGCGTGCCATAATCTGCGGTTTGGTCTCGCCATTCTCCATCCTCTGGGGCTCCCACTCGCCGATAAGGTCCTTCTCCGCTCTGGTGTGTGCGGCCTTGTGCTTGGCATGGTGCTCCCTGATTGCCTTGTTCTCTTCAGCAAGCACTTCCCAGCGAAAGCCGATTCTCATCTGGTCTATAGCGTCCGTCACCAGCTGCTGCACATGGAAGCGGTCGTTTATGAGCATTGCCTTTGGGAACACCGTCCTGACGGTCAGCATCATGGCTGAGGATAGATCCGTCGTCACGGTCTTTCCCCTGCGGCGAAGTTCACGCGGAACTTTCTTCAGAATCTCGGACACCGTGTCAGAGGCCACTCCGCGTACCATTGCGGCCAAGGCGCCCTTGCCGCCGTGCGCGTCCTTGTTGGTCAGGATGGTATAGACCTCGCCGTTGGACAGGCAGGTTTCGTCAAGACTCATGTTATCACCGAAGTTGTTGGGGAAAAGCATGTACTCCTCGGCATGCTCCAGCTGCTCCCACTGACGGTGGTCACTGATCTTCTCCTTGTACTGCTTACGGAGCGTCTGCCCGTTCAGACCGTTGATTAGCCAAGCATTACCAACCGGGTAAATCCGCTGAGCCCCTTTATGTTGCCTCAGTGCCTGTCATCCCGGGCGGAAAGAGTCTGGGTGATGCCCTGCTCACGGTGGCAGATGCGCACCTCGATACCGAATTTCTCATGTATATGTTCCGCCAGATGCTGAGCAGAGTAGACACTGCGGTGCTGCCCTCCGGTACAGCCGAAAGAAAACATCAGCGAGGTGAAGCCACGCTGGATGTATCTTCGCACATGGGCATCAGCAAGCCGGTATACTGAGTCAAGGAAGGTGAGTATCTCACCATCATCCTCAAGAAATCGGATGACTGGCTCATCGAGTCCCGTCAACGTCTTGTAAGGTTCATAGCGTCCGGGGTTATGGGTGGAACGGCAGTCGAACACATAGCCGCCGCCATTACCCGACTCATCGGCTGGAATGCCCTTGCCGTATGAGAAGCTATAGACCCTGACCACCAGCGGTCCCTGTGCATCATACTTGGAAAAGGTTGCTGGGCCGTCAGCAGGATGGGCCTTGTAGGGGTTCTGTTCGGTGGTCTTGTAGCCATCTGCGCGGCTGACTTTGGCTTCTATCTGCTGGAACTGAGGCAACTCGGTAAGCTGGCGCAGGATGTCCATCAGGTAGGGATAGTGGAACACGACCGGCCTCCCCATAGTCCCGCCCCCCGGGTTCCCGCCTTCGGAGTGGCCTGTGGAGGGCTCCAGCAACTCGCGGAGGTTCTGGATGGCGGGCGGTATGGACTCGATGAAGTGTTTCTTCTGTTCGAAATAGCCTCGAAAGCCGTAGGCACCGAGCACCTGGAGGGTTCGGAAGAGCACGAAGAGGGTGAGGCGCTTGACGAAATGTCGTACAGGAGGCACCTCGGTATAGTTCTTCAATGAGTTGTAGTATTCGTAAACCAGTTCCCTACGCAACTTATGGGGGTATTTGGCCGAGGCCTGCCAAAGGAAGGAGGCCAGGTCGTAATAGTAAGGCCCCTTGCGACCGCCCTGATAGTCAATGAACCAGGGATTACCTTCGTGGTCGAGCATCACGTTGCGTGCCTGAAAGTCGCGATAAAGGAAACTCTCCACCTGTGGCACGGGATTGTCGATGTCGGTAGTGAGATCCTTGGCAAAGAGTCGGAAGTCTGCCTCCAACTTCAGTTCGTGGAAGTCAAGTTCGGTAGCCTTCAGGAAACAGTACTTAAAGTAATTTAAGTCGAAGAGTACGCTGTCCTGGTCAAACTCCGCCTGGGGATAGCAGTTGGAGTAGTCGAGTCCACGGGCTCCACGTATCTGTATGTTAGGCAGTTCGCGAATGGTGCGGCGCAGCAGTTCCTGCTCTTTCAGCGTATAACGGCCTCCGGCCTCGCGCCCGCCCCTGATGGCATCAAAGAGCGATGTACTGCCCAGGTCGGTCTGCAGGTAGCGCAGTTGGTCATCAGTAGCCGCCAGAATCTTGGGCACGGGCAGTTTGCGGCGCGTGAAGTGCTCCGTCAGGTAAATAAAGGCATGATCTTCGTCACAGCTGGTACCAATGACACCGACAACGGTCTGCCCCTCGCTGTCGGTCAGGCGGAAGTAGGTGCGATTGCTGCCTCCGCCAGGTATTTGGTGTATGTTGGCTGGCTCCTGGCCTCGCCATTGTTTGTAGAGTTCTAATAGTTTCTCCATATATCTTTTGTTTACGGTTTAGAGTTTACTGTTTACAGATGATTACTGCTGGAGGGTGACAGCCATCAGGCCGATGACTACGTCGTTAGAGAGGGTACGCAGGGTAAGTGAGCGCAGTTCCTTCATAGGATTGAGGGGCATGCGAAGCATTTGGGCTGCTCCACCAGGAATCTCACGTCCATAGACGCCCTCGATGCCAAGGGCTTTGCCCAAGTCACGACTGACGATGCCATTCGACAGGCAGACGCGATAAGGACGGGGCTCGGCAGTCTGGAAGGCCCGTTCGTCAATATAGTAGTCCTGCTCTATGGGACACCAGTTGTCTGGATTGCGCAGAGCCAAAGTGTCAGCCATATTGTCAGTATACGACACTATCACGATGCCGTTGTCAATGCGGCTCTGCATGTGATTAGTGCTTCCGGCCATCAGTAGCCAGACGGCCTCCGCCCTACCCTTCAGCGGGATATCCACGGAGTCAGGGTAGTTGTCCCAAAGCGAGGTGTAGATGATGTTCGGGCCTTCGGCAGGAGTACGGAAGGGAACGCCAGCCATCTCGAAGATGCCGTCGTGGATAAGCGTGCGGAACACGGAGTCGTTGATTTCTGCCGTCAGCTGTGGATGGCACCATTCACCGATGCCCTGCGTGGGAATCTGCAGCGTAGTGGTCAGTGGACGCGGCGAGAGGTATTCATTCTTGAAGATGTCATCTACCTCGGCATTGAAGTAGTCTTTAAGTGAAGAATGAAGAGTGAAGAGTGAAGAATTTGCTACCGCCGTAGTTGGCTCCGCTACCGCAGGAACCGGGAGGGCGGCAGCAAATTCTTCACTCTTAACTCTTAACTCGTCATTTTCTTCACTTTCTTCACCCTTCACTCTTAACTCTTCACTTAAAATGACCTGATACACTTCATCCGTTCCCTCAATATCACGATACTCCCCATTGCCGAGGTTCTGGCGAAGGATGATTTTCAGCGGACGGCGGAAGTGCTGGGTAATCTCATAGCAGGCGTGTCCGTCCTCGCGCGTGTACTTATATTCTATATAGGGTGTCTTCACCGATGCCCTCTCCCAGTCCACAGGCAGTCCAGGACGGATAATACACACCCCGTCGAGGGCTTGTGGGATGATGCCAAAGAGACCTTGCAGAAGCGTACGCGAGGATATGCCGATGCAGTCGCCAAAGTCGCGATAGCACTCTCCACGGGCGGCATCGTAGTAGCTGATCTGTCCGAAATTGGCAGGTGACTGTCCGTAGTACATCTGATCCATGATATTGGCCTTCATCAGCCGATAGGCCTCCTCACTGCGCCCTGCCTCGAAATAGGCCAGTGCGGTGTGCATTACTTCGGCCGCCGCTACATTATTAATGCTCCAGGAATATGGTAGCCAGTCGCTGGTAGAGACGGTCTGATAGCCAGTGTCCTCCACGTCGATATGCGGGATATGCTCGTCAACATAACGCGTGGCCTGCCATGCCTGCTTCGGCGTACATGCCCCGCAGTCTATCGGGGTATAGATGCTCCATACGGCAGGATGCTCATGACGGCGCTTCAGTCCCATCGCGTCCTGATACTCTGCCCACACGCCTTTCTGCGGCATCCACAGTCGCTCGTTCATCGCCTTCAGAATGGCTTCGGCCTCTTCAGCGTATGGTTTCGGATCTTCGCCAATGAGTACTGCTATGCGAGCCGCCAGACGGTTGCCGCGGTAGTTGTAGGCAGAGCTGTGGGTCACGGCCCCACCACTATAGAATAGTGCATCCGAAGCCCAGATGCAGCAGTAGGCATCGTAGAGATGATCGCCATCAGGGTCGTAATTGCGCTTCTCCCAGGCCAGGTGCCGCTCGATGACAGGCCACATCCGCCGCATGTAGGCCGTATCGGCATCATACTGGAAGTGCCACAGCAGCTCGTCGATGTAGTTCAGGTTCATGTCGTAGTGGTGCATCTGATCGTTGCGCTCAGGATTCCGACAGATATAGCCGTTGGAGTACATCTGCGTACCCCATCGTTTCTCGGCACGCGCCAAGTTCATCATCGGGTCCTGCGAAGGATGGGGAATGGTAGGCTCCACGGCCGTCACCTGACTCTTGGCATAGGCATCGAAATGACTGATGGCACGATCATTCCATCCCAGGACATCGCCCAGATAGCCTGCACGCCATCCTGCCAACGGCATGCGCCAGCCTATGCAGCCGTGTAGCCATGTCTGTCCGTCCCAGTCGCCGTCGGCTGCCAATACCAGAGCACTGCCAAGGGTGTTGATGTAGGGGTCAGGGGTGTCGAATACGATGCGCGAGGCCAGTTCCATGTTATGTTGCATGATGTCATGGCCGTCCTGACGGCCTTGCGCGAGCGTCACGGGCTTCACCTCGTCGAGGTCCACCTCGAGGAAGCAGGTTCCTCCCTCCGTTGCCACCGTCACCTCCTGCAGCACGCTGTCGGCGGCTTCCAGGCAGCCGGGCTTGTCAGCACCGATGTCGCCGTTGCGGTGCAGCTTGGGCTGGACGATGGGGCAGGCGATGGCTCTCACCCGTGCCGAGTCGCCCGTCCACGGTGCCAGGAATGTGAAGAGTGCCGCCTCACGTTCGGGATGCGCCATGACGACAATGCCCAACGTGTCGGCCCACTGAGGCGAAGAAACCACGTAGTAGCGTGCCCCGGGAATATTGCCCCCATAGAGGGCCTTACAGTCCAGCTGGTCGAGGGCATATGTCCGTCCACCGTAGTCCAGTTCGAAACGGATATTCCGGTGGTGCCCCTTTTTGACTACAGCAAACACCGGACGGTCGCTGGTATCCAGTCGCCAGTCGGTATGTGAGCCATATAGCGCACGGGTGTAGCGGTTCTCTCCATTCTCACAGACGAAGGCTCCCCCCTCTGGGAAATACTGTTGCTGACGCCCCACTCCGATCTTGTCGAGATTGTACGACTTCGACTCGATGAAGTCGCCAATCTTCTGCTTCTGGCCGAAGGCAGAGATGCTGACAAGCAATGCTGATAGTAGCCATAGTTTTCTCATACGCTGCAAAGATACAACAAATATTTGAAACTCAAGTTGTCTTTGCAGTAAAAGTTGCTTTTGCGTCAGGGCTTTTTCATTTAAGTCTTTCATTTAAACCACTCAGAGGCTTTTGTCTGCATGTGGAGTTTGAAGCCCCTGCGATGCAGGTATCATCTCTACGCGCCCCTGAGGGCGGCTGTTCGCCGCCGGGTAGGCACCTTAATATATTGAAATATATTTTTTTATTTTTTGCAGGGCGCGGGTCTTTGTTCGGAGCAAAGGTTTATCCCGCGCCCTTCTGCATGCAAAGGTACAAAATAAATTCCTGACTACCAAATATTTGCGTGACTTTTTTGTCTTTTTTTAGGGAGGCACCATTTTATCAGTGACAACGCCCCCAATCTGGCAAAGGGAATCAGGCAGGCGGGGATTACGCACCACCGTGACATCGGACACTCGTTCGGCCTGATACTGGAGGATGTGTACAAGGGGCAGGAGGACTTTGAGGGATTTATGCAGAAGATGAACGGCATCCGTACCAAGTACCATCTCACCAAGATGGCCTATCTGCTGCCGCCCAAACAGCGGGCTATCGCACGGTTTATGAACCTTTTCTCGCTTGTAGAATGGGCTGCCGGCATGCTTAGGGTCTTGCCGACACTGAAGAACGATGAGCAGGAGGCTTTCGCGTTTGTGAATGAGTACCGGCAGCTCATATCCGAGCTTGAAACGGTTATGCGATACGTAAAAAATATAGAGCAAGAATGCAAGCAGAATGGCCTGTCCAAACAAACGGCAAAACTCTGTACAAGTGTGGCGTGCGGACTCATTTCCGGCGAAGGAACTAACAGTCGGACTATGACCGTGGGCGCAAGAATAGGCATATACCTGCTGGAGGAAGCAGTCAAGATAGAGGGCAAAGAAAAGGCTCATAACATATCGTCGGACATCATCGAGTCTACATTCGGATGGTACAAAGCAAGAAAGCCGACCAATAAACTGTGCGGAGTGACGGCCTCCGTACTCACCATTCCCTTGGTAGGCAAACTTGCCGTCAAGGAGGGGAGAAACGCATACGACTTCAAAGGCAAAATGGAGGCGGTAAGACTGAAAGATGTCAAGGAGTGGAAAGACCTCAACCTGCTTGATAACTGGGCGATTATAAGAAATCTAACATTCCGAAAAATAGGCTGAAAAACTGGCAGAAACTTTACACCCTACTTTGGAAGTTCTCTTCTTCATTTCTGGCGCGAAGGTACAAAAAAAGAATGAAACTACCAAACAAAATGAGATATATTTTATTGATTATCAATTAGTTGCAAAAAAATCTGCCTCCTGAGATTCTTGTCTAAAAAATCTCTCGTAGGGGGGTACGGGATTTTGCTTGTGGCATCTTAATCCATCACTCTGGCACACCTTAGTAGTTACTTTATACAACTGCAATGCGGGTTAAATGTTTCCATAAGAGCACTTTTGCTTCCGTGCCAACACATACTGCACAGACGATTGGTGCTCACTATCGTCTTCCTCTATGTCACCGCCATTTTCAATAAGAGCAAAGGACACCCTTCTTTTCACGCGCCTAACTGCGTGCACCCTACCCTTTTGCCCAGAAGTCGAGGTACTGCTGTGCCACCTTCAGATAGTGGTGATGGCGGCGGACGTACTCCACGCTTTGCCGCTTAAGCTCGGGGATGCGCTCAGGGTGGAGCACAAGCTGCTCCAGCTCGTGGTAGACGCTCTCGTAGGTAGGCTCGACGTTGATGATGGGCCTTAGTTCGTTCTCATTGATAATCTCGTAGTTCTCAGGCTCGCCGCCTCCAATGCAGATGATGCCCTTCGACATGGCCAGCAGGGGATTCATCGAGGGGGTGTAGGAATATAGCTGGTCGAGGATGGCATCGGAGTCCTCCATCATCTGCTGGTACTCGTCGAAAGGCAGCGACTCGGCAATCTCGAGCTTCATCCTGAAGTTGTATTTCTGTCGCAGGTCGAGGGCGGCATGGAGCATGACGTCGGTGCCCTTGTAGGCCGAGCGCTCGCGGTTGATGCCTATGAAGATGACCACCTTGGAGCGCTTGACGCGGTCGGTCCTGGGATTGTCGGCAGGCTTGACGGGGAATGGGATGAATGTGGTCTTGTCGGGGAATGCGGGGTGATAGCAGGCCCAGTATTCATAGAGTCCGGCGATAATGCCGTCGCAGTGGGCGGCGATATGCTGGTTGAGCCGCTGCTTGGCAGTGCCGAGCCATTCGTACTGGTACTTGAGGGCTTCTGGATCGCGCCTGAGCTCCTTGCCGAAGTTGAAGTCGCTGTAGCGCAGGGGCATGGTGGTGGTGCAGGTGTGTACCCAGTACCAGTCCATGCCGAAAGCACCGAGGAACACTTTTCGGTTGTGCTTGCTCAGGTAGCTGTAGAACCAGAAGAGTCGCTGGGCCTTGAGTTCGAAGAATATGGGGTTGACGAGCTGCACCACGTCGTAGCCTTTCATCTGTGGCAGCAGCTGGCAGAGTTTCAGCATCAGCTGTAGCCCTGCGAGGCGCCCCTGGCCTCGGCTGACGTCGATGTCGCGTGGATAGTTCTTCCAGAAGTCACCGTTGGAGATGACCGTCACTTGATGTCCCAGCAGCCTGAGACCTTCTGCGAGCGTGGCATGCACGTTGCTGTATTCACCTAATAATAGTATTTTCATCTTTCTTTGTGGATTAATGGTATGATGTGCGCCAGTAGTCGCCGGCCCCTCTGGCTGGCCGTGAGTCGGCGAAACATGACGTACTTGGCGGAATAGTCTCTGTCGGGCAGCGGGAACAGTCCTTCGCGGCTGAGGCTGCTCACCTTGCGCTCCAGATAGTGGAGTGAGCGCGTCTGGCGGATGATGTTGTAAAGATAGTCCATAGTGAGCTGGGCCACGCGGCGCTGCAGTGCTTGCCTGTCGCCCTCGGGCAAGAGGTCGGCCTTCAGGTTGAGCCGGCTGATGATGGCTCGCAGGTCGCTCAGCCGCCGGATGGTGCTTCGCGCGTCGCGGGTGGTGATGATAGAGCCGGGCCGCTCTGTGTAGAGGTAGGCCTTGGCAGTGGTCACGACGACGCACTCGGCCCTGAGCAGCAGCAGTGGCGTGAACTCCTCGTCCTCGTGCCAGATGCGTGGCGTGAAGCGCAGGTTGCCGAGCGTGGCTCTTCGGAAGAGGTATCCACATGCGGTGCCCCTGATGTTGTGGCTGCGCATGTAGCTGGTGCCGCTCTGCGGCTCCAGGTCGCTGAAGGGTGACGGCTCTGATGGCTCTCTGGCAAAGTCGAACATCACCATGTCGGGACTGCCGAAGCGTATCAGGTCGATGCAGTGCTCGTAGGGTGCTTGGATCAGGCGGTCGTCGCCGTCGACGATCTGGATGTACTCTCCCCGTGCCATCCTCAGACCCGTGTTGCGTGCCTGGCTGAGTCCCTGATTATGCTGGCGGATGTAGATGAGCTGGCTGGCGTAATCCTTCAAGCTGCCGAGAGGGGACACCGTTGAGCCGTCGTCGACGATGACAATCTCTCTCTCAGAGTTGCGTAGCGACAGTGCGAGGATGCTCTCCACGCACTCCCGGAGCATGCCGACGGGCAGGTTATAGTAAGTCAGGATAAAGCTGATCAGTGGTTTCTCCATATCTTGTGAATCATACTGTTTATTACTGACAATCTCTTTATTCCCAGCCGGTTAAGCAGCATTGCCTTTAGCTTTGGTAAACCGCGAAGTGCTTTCGTCGGCTGCGGTATGTAGGGCAGGATGGGCTCCTGACCAGTCAGTTCGCAGACGTCCATCTGGATGTTGAGCACGTGCATGTAGTATCTGCTGAAGGCAGCATCGCGGCGACGGCTTTTACGGATAATGTCGGCGTGGGGTGCGAGGAGCATGCTTAGCCGGTGGCCGTCGGCTGTAGCCGTGATGCCCAGGGGGTTGGCGCAGTAGTAGTAGAGGCCCTGGTTGGCAGTGGCCACAAGGGAGGCTTCCGCCAGCAGCAGCGGCAGTGTATGGATATCTTCGAAACATATACCCACAGGAAACCTGACGCAGCTGAACAGGCTGCGCTTGAAGACTTTATTGCAGGCATAGGCGTGGCTCCAGGCCTCGGCCTCATACCAATAAGCCTGCATGTCGCGGTACTCCCTCTCGTCGGGGAAACAGAGCATGCGCTGCCGCCGGGAGCCATAGAACTGACAGACAGGAAACTCCAGCAAGTCGATGTCGGGGCGCTCTTCGAGCCTCTGCATCAGCTGCCGATAGGTGCCGAGGGCCAGATAGTCGTCGGAGTCGACGAAGGTGATGTAGTCGCCACCGGCCGCTGCGATGCCTGCATTCCGTGCAGCACTCAACCCGCCGTTGCTCTGGTGGATGGCGCTGACACGGCTGTCTCTCGCGGCCCACTGATCGCAGAGCCTGGGACAGTCGTCGGGCGACCCGTCGTCGACGAGTATCACCTCTATCGGGGCATAATCCTGACTCACCACGCTGCTGACACATCTGTCGAGCGTGGCTTCGGTACACCATACGGGGATGACAACACTCAGTTTGTGGCTCATTACACTGCTTTTGATACGTAATCAGCGGCAAAGTTACGAATTTATTTGTAAAATCATAATAAAAATGCAGGTTTTTCCGTTTCAATAGTGTAAATATATGACAAGTGAGCGCGATGATAGCTACAGCCACGTGCTGAAGTACACGGGCGTGTTTGGCGGCGTGCAGGGGCTGAACGTGTTGGTGACCCTTGTGCGCAACAAGTTCGTGGCCCTGCTCTTAGGACCTGCCGGCATGGGGCTGGTGTCGCTGTTCAACACCACGGTCAACTTCATCCTGCAGGCTACGAGCCTGGGCATCCCGTTCAGTGCCGTGCGCCATGTCGCCGAGTGCTATGATGCAGGCAACGAGGAGCGCACCTCCCACTATGTGAGGCTGATACGCGGGTGGTGCCTGCTGACGGCCCTGGCGGGGATGCTGCTCTGCGTGGCCGTGGGCCCCTTACTGAGCATTGCCACTTTTGCCTGGGGCGACCATACGCTGCACTTTATCCTGCTGGCTCCTTCCATCGGCATGATGGCCGTCACCGGTGGCGAGACAGCCATACTGAAGGGCATGCGGCAGCTTGGTGCGTTGGCGACGGTTCAGGCGGTATCGGTCATTGCAGCCCTGCTGCTGTCCATACCCCTGTACTATTCCTTCGGCGAGACGGCCATTGTGCCAGTCATAGTGCTGATGGCACTTGTCACGACGGTGCTCACGGTGCGCCGCAGCTTCCGGCTCTTTCCATTGCAGCTACGCGGCACCAAGGGCATACTGGGCGAGGGAATGGAGATGGTGCGACTGGGGGTGGCCTTTACGGTGGCCGGCATTGTGGGCAGCGGGGCGGAGATGTTCGTCCGTTCGTGGCTCAACGTGACTGGCGACCTGGGAGAGCTGGGGCTGTACAATGTGGGCTATATGATAACCGTCACCTACGCCAGCATGGTGTTCTCGGCCATGGAAAGCGACTATTTTCCCCGGCTATCGGCAGTGTGCAGCGATGTGGATGCGACGAACGAGACGGTTAACAAGCAGATGGAAGTGTCGCTGCTGATCTCCTCGCCAATGCTCGTAGGGCTTATCATCTTCCTGCCGGTGCTCATCCCGCTGCTCTTCTCCAGCGAGTTCATGCCGGTGGTGGCAATGACGCAGGTGGCAGTGCTGGCCATGTTCTTCAAGTCCGTCACGCTACCGGTGGCATATATCACGCTGGCCCGAGGCTATTCGATGATGTACCTGATTCTGGAGTCGGCCTATTTCGCGGTATTCGTAGGGCTAATCATCACAGGCTATCGCCACTGGGGGCTCGTGGGTACGGGTGCCGCCATAGCGCTGGCCAATGTATTCGACTTCCTGATGATCCACGCCGTGGCTCGCTTGTGCTATGGTTATAAGATAACGCCGGCCGTGATGAAGTACGGCGCCATCCACATCCTCATCGGACTGCTGGCATTCTTCACTACCATCACGGTCGGCGGCTATTCCTACTGGGTCTTTGGCATCGGCCTGACACTTGTCAGCCTACTCTTCTCACTGCTTATCCTGCATCAGAAGACACGTCTGTGGGAGGCTCTTGTCAGGCACTTCCGCCGTATGTTCAGAATCTGAAGGATAGCTCCACGTCGACGAAATTGTGGTTCTTGTGCTGTGAGCGCTCATTCACGAGACCGTATTCCGCATTCAGCTGAAAGTTCTTGGTGAAGAAATAGTTCAGCCCCACCTCATACATGGTTTTCGACGTGGCCCACTCCTTCTGTGGGCGGTAGGTCTGGTAGCGGGCCTTGGCGTGCAGCTTCGACTTGATGAGCGGCACGATGCCGAAGGCATACCAGCCGTCGGCCTTGTCGCCCTTCGAATAGTCTATCTCGCGCACATTGTTCCCTGCCGAGGCGGCACCCCACCCCTGGCTGTGCAGATACTCTGCCCGGAAGGTGTACTCGTCGAGGTCGTACTCTGCGCTGAGGGCGTAGCGGTTCTTCCTGAGACTCACCTTGTCGCCGCTCTCGGGGTCGAGCATGTCGCCTCGGGTGCCTGTCCATCCGAAGGCACCTATGCGGAGTCCCTTGACGGGCATGACCCACAGGCCGCCGATGATGTCTTTCTTGTTGTCCTTGTCTTTCTCATTGATGCCCTCACCATTATAGATACCCACCTGGTAGTGGAGCAGCTTGCGGCCACTGGCATTGGGCAGCACGTCGCCAGAGAACTGGATGCCGATGTCGCGGCCTCCTGATGCGCGCTCGCCTGTACGGTCGCCAAGGCCGGAGAGGTTGTTGATGACCATGGCATAGGCATACCATCCCTGCGTGATGGGATGGGTGGGGTTCTCGTAGGTAAAGGCACGCTTGAACTGTCCGACGCGCACCTTGAACTCAGGGAACCGGCGCCACTCGGCATAGAGGTCTACCAGCTGTACGGTGGGCTGTCCCGGGCCGGTGTTGTTAGTGCCCTGTAACTGTGCACGCCAGTCGAAGTCGCCGATTTTACCGTCGAGGATGAAGCGGGCCAGGCGGAGGTTGAACGAGTTGGTGTGGTTGCCTTCGGTGTCCTCACCCTGATACTGAAGGATGCCGTAGCCGCTGAACTTGATGTTCTTCACCCACTGGGGTAGTTCGATGGTGCTTTTCCCACTGGTGCCCTGGTTCTCACTGACTTCTGCCGCGGATTCTGCATTTGCAGTGCCTGCCAGTCCGGCAAGCAGCGACAATATTACAACTGCTTTCTTCATATCATTGATTGTTTTGTTAGTTATCTTTTTCTGAGCAGCACCACGTTCTCCACGTGAGGGGTATGTGGGAACATGTCGACAGGCTGAACGGCCACCACCTCGTAGCACTCGTCCATCATCTGCAGGTCGCGGGCCTGCGTGGCGGGATTGCAGCTGACGTAGACGATGCGCTCGGGCGCAGCCCTGAGGATGGTCTTCACCACGTCGGGATGCATGCCTGCGCGGGGCGGGTCGGTGATGATCACGTCGGGACGGCCATACTCGCCGATGAAGTCGTCGTTGAGGATGTCCTTCATGTCGCCGGCGAAGAAGAGCGTGTTGTCGATGTGGTTCACCTCAGAGTTCACCTTGGCGTCCTCGATGGCCTCGGGCACATACTCGATGCCAATCACCCTTCGGGCCTTCTTGGCCACGAAGTTGGCGATGGTGCCCGTGCCGGTATAGAGGTCGTATACCAAGGGCTTCTCTGTGCCTGCTGACTCCTCTGCGCTTCCAAAAGCAAACTCGCGGGCTACGCTGTAGAGGTGGTAGGCCTGCTCGGTGTTGGTCTGGTAGAAACTCTTGGGGCCCACCTTGAAGCGCAGCTCCTCCATCGTCTCGAAGATGTGGTCTGTGCCTCGGAATACGAGTATCTCCTGGTCGCCGATGGTGTCGTTGCACTTCTGGTTGTCGAGATACATCAGTGAGCTGATTTGCGGGAACTTGTCTGCTATATGCTCAAGCAGGGCCTTGGCCTTCTGGTCGTCGCCCGGCTCGTCGTAGTGGAACTGGATGATAACCATCCACTCGCCCGTGTTCGAGTTGCGGATGATGACGTCGCGCAGCAGTCCTGTCTGCTGCCTGAGGTCGAAGAAGGTGATGCCCTCGGCGATGGCATAGTCGCGGATGGCGTTGCGTATCTGGTTGTGCAGGTCGTCCATCAGCCAGCACTTCTCGATGGGCAGTATCTTGTCGAAGGCGCCGGTGATGTGGAATCCGATGGCGGGCAGGCCCTTCACCACCGATTCGTCTTTCAGCTGCTCGCTGGTAAGCCACCGCTTGTTGGCGCAGCCGAAGTCGAGCTTGTTGCGGTACTCCTGCGTCTTGACGCTGCCCAGGATGGGTCGGAACTCGGGCAGCTGAATCTTGCCGATGCGCGTCAGCTGGTCCTTCACCTGCTGCTGCTTGAAGCGGAGCTGCTCCTCGTAGGGCAGGTTCTGCCACTTGCAGCCGCCGCAGATGCCGAAGTGAGCGCAGAAGGGTATTGCGCGTACATTACTATATTTAATGAAGCGCACCACCTCGCCCTCGGCGAAGGAGTGCTTCTTGCGGCGGATCTGAATGTCGCAGACGTCGCCCGGCACGCAGAAGGGCACAAACACAACTAACTCCTGCCAGTGGAACAAGCACTTGCCCTCGGCGGCCACAGCCTCTATCTCGACGCTCTCAAGGAGCGGTAACGGTTTCTTCTTTCTTGCCATACTTCTTGGTTTTGGGCGGCAAAGTTACGAAATAATTATTAAAAATCCGTGTTATTCCGAGTAATCCGTGCCAAAAAAACAAAAAATGTCAGGTGAGCATGTCTTTTTTCGACTTTTTTCTTTGCGTTCTCCCAAAAAATAAGTAATTTTGCAGAATTAATGAACAAAAACAATTTATTCATAATTAATAAATATCAAGTTACTAACTTATGAGCCAAAAAAGAGTCTACCTGTTCGGCAATGGTAAGGCCGAAGGTAATGCAAAGATGCGTGAGGAACTGGGCGGCAAGGGCGCAAACCTTGCTGAGATGAACCTGATCGGCGTTCCCGTTCCTCCAGGTTTCACAATCACCACCGACTGCTGCAACGAGTACTATCAGGTGGGGCAGCAGAAGATCATGGAGCTGCTCAACGACGACGTGATGGCAGCCGTGAAGCACATCGAGGTGCTGATGAATTCGAAGTTCGGCGACAAGGAGAATCCCCTGCTCGTCTCCGTCCGCTCGGGTGCACGCGCCTCTATGCCTGGCATGATGGACACCATCCTTAACCTGGGCCTGAACGACGAGGTGGCCGAGGGCATGGTGAAGAAGACCAACAATCCCCACTTCGTCTACGACAGTTATCGCCGCTTTGTTCAGATGTACGGCGATGTGGTGCTGGAGATGAAGCCCGTCAACAAGACCGACATCGATCCGTTCGAGGAGATCATCGAGAAGGTGAAGGAGGAGCGTGGCGTCAAGCTGGATAAGGACCTGAGCGTCGATGAGCTGAAGAAACTCGTCAAGCTGTTCAAGGAGGCCATCAAGGAGCGCACCGGCAAGGAGTTCCCCAACGATCCCATCGAGCAGCTGTGGGGCGCCATCTGCGCCGTGTTCCGCTCTTGGATGAACGAGCGCGCCATCCTCTACCGCAAGATGGAGGGCATCCCCGACGAGTGGGGTACGGCCGTCTCGGTGATGGCTATGGTATTCGGTAACATGGGCGACACCTCTGCTACGGGCGTATGCTTCAGCCGCGACGCTGCCAACGGTGAGAATCTGTTCAACGGTGAGTACCTCGTCAATGCACAGGGTGAGGACGTTGTGGCCGGTATCCGTACGCCGCAGCAGATTACCAAGATCGGCTCTCAGCGCTGGGCTGAGCGTGCCGGCATCTCCGAGGAGGAGCGCGTGGCCAAGTATCCCTCGATGGAGGAGGCTATGCCTGAGATCTATGCTCAGCTGAACGGCATCCAGGAGAAGCTCGAGGAGCACTATCGCGACATGCAGGACATGGAGTTCACCGTGCAGGAGGGCAAGCTCTGGTTCCTCCAGACACGTAACGGCAAGCGCACGGGTGCTGCTATGGTGAAGATTGCCATCGACCTGCTGCACGAGGGCAAGATCGACGAGAAGACCGCCATCATGCGCTGCGAGCCCCAGAAGCTCGACGAGCTGCTGCACCCCGTGTTCGACAAGAAGGCACTCTCCACAGCCAAGGTTATCGCCCAGGGTCTGCCCGCCAGCCCCGGTGCTGCATGCGGACAGATCGTGTTCCACGCCGACGATGCACAGGAGTGGCACAAGGACGGCCACAAGGTGGTGCTCGTGCGTATCGAGACATCGCCTGAAGACCTGGCCGGTATGTCGGCTGCCGAGGGTATCCTGACGGCCCGTGGCGGTATGACTTCTCACGCTGCTGTGGTGGCCCGTGGCATGGGTAAGTGCTGCGTATCAGGCGTAGGCTCGCTTAACGTCAGCTACAAGGATAAGACTGTCGAGATCGACGGTACAGTATATAAGGAGGGTGACTACATCTCTCTGAACGGTTCTACAGGTCAGGTATATGCCGGCGAGGTGACCACCAAGGCTGCCGAGCTCTCTGGCGACTTCAAGGAACTGATGGACCTCTGCGACAAGTACACCAAGCTGCAGGTTCGCACCAATGCCGACACACCGCGCGACGCACAGTTGGCCCGCGAGTTCGGTGCCAAGGGTATCGGTCTGACACGTACCGAGCACATGTTCTTCGAGGACAAGAAGATTATCGCCATGCGTGAGATGATTCTCGCCAGCGATGCTGCCGGCCGCGAGAAGGCTCTGGCCAAGCTGCTGCCCTATCAGAAGGCTGACTTCAAGGGTATCCTCGAGGCTATGGACGGACTGCCCGTCAATATCCGCCTGCTCGATCCTCCTCTCCACGAGTTCGTACCCCACGATCTGGCCGGTCAGGAGACGATGGCCAAGGAAATGGGCGTCTCGGTTGAGGACATCAAGCGTCGCGTAGACTCGCTGGCAGAGAACAACCCGATGCTGGGTCACCGTGGTTGCCGTCTGGGCATCACCTTCCCCGAAATCACCGCCATGCAGACCAAGGCCATCCTCGGTGCTGCCTGCGAGCTGAAGAAGGAGGGCAAGAACCCGATGCCTGAGATCATGGTGCCGCTCATCGGTACGCTCTACGAGCTGAAGCAGCAGAAGGAGGTCATCCAGCAGGCTGCCAAGGAGACCTTCGAGGAGTACGGCATCGAGGTGGAGTTCGAAATCGGTACGATGATTGAGATTCCGCGCGCTGCCCTGACAGCCGACCGCATCGCCACCGAGGCTCAGTACTTCTCATTCGGTACTAACGACCTCACTCAGATGACCTTCGGCTACAGCCGCGATGACATCGCCTCGTTCCTGCCCGTCTATCTCGACAAGAAGATCCTGAAGGTAGACCCGTTCCAGGTGCTCGACCAGAAGGGTGTCGGCAAGCTTATCAAGTATGCCGTCAAGAGTGGCCGCGAGGTGCGTCCCGAGCTGCGTTGCGGCATCTGCGGTGAGCATGGTGGTGAGCCCAGCTCCGTGAAGTTCTGTGCCAAGATTGGCATGAACTACGCATCTTGCTCTCCGTTCCGTGTGCCCATCGCCCGCCTGGCCGCCGCGCAGGCTGCTGTAGAGGAGTAATAAAACTCTCTGATATAATAAAAAGGACCTGCCCTAACGGACAGGTCCTTTTTTAGTCTTCAGAAGAAGGCTTCCGACGATTATTGACTAAAACCGTCGCATAATATGCGATAATTTGCGGTTTTATTTGTCGATTCGGAATTATATTTGTATCTTTGTCGCAGAATTTGCGACGTTAATCGCTGTTTTATGTTGCACAAAGTAGGAATGCGTTATGTATATACACGAAAGAGATAATTGGACGGACTTCCGTTGGGACATGTCCCAAGTGTCACTCCTTCAGGAGAAAGTATTCCGTAAGCAGGGGTTGCTTTATGGCAGGTTAAGTTCATTGGGCTTTGACAGCAAACTCCGTGCTATGGCAGAGAATCTGACTTACGACGTGGTATATTCTTCAGAGATAGAAGGCATACGACTGAACGTTGATCAGGTTCGTTCTTCCATTGCCCGAAAGCTTGGTATTGAGAACGTGAAAGATACTGCGCCTTCGCACTATGTTGACTCCGTAGTGGGTGTCATGCTCGAAGCGATTCAGCACTATGATACGCCCCTCAGTAAAAAGAAACTATGTGCTTGGCAATCCGCTTTCTTTCCTACAGGCTATAGTGATGGAAGTCAGATAGAAACAGGTCAGTACCGCACAAACGAGGAGCATATTGTCAGCGGAAGGTTTAGCTCGGCGGCCCGTAGGGGAAAGCCAATGTTTGGACGTGAGAAGATTCACTATATTGCTCCTTCGCCAGACCGCGTAGAAGAGGAGATGGAAAAGTTCCTCATCTGGTTTGATAGCGAGGAGCCTGTGAGCAGTGTCATCCGTTCTGCCATTGCACATTTCTGGTTTGTGAGTATTCATCCATTTGAGGATGGCAATGGTCGTCTGGCTCGCATCCTTTCAGACATGCTGCTTGCTCGTGGTGAGAAGAGCGAGTTCCGTTTCTACAACGTCTCATCACAGATTAACAAGGACAAGAACCACTACTATGATATTCTGGAGCGTATGCAGCATGGCAATGGCGATATAACGGAGTGGTTGGTGTGGTACATGCAGAAATTGGTGGATGCACTTGACGAGGCAGACACCATCGTCACCACCATCTTGAACAAAAGCTTCTTCTGGCAGAAGGCATCGTCAGTTCCGATGACAGAGCGTCAGACTCAGATGCTCAATCTCTTTCTTGACGGCTATGAGGCTAAGATAACGTCAAATACATGGGCAACATTGGCAAAGTGTTCGAAGGACACGGCCATACGTGACATCCAGGATTTAGTTGACAAGAATATCCTAATAGAGGACATTCCTGGAGCCAAACGTCCAAGTTACTCCATCGTCTATGATGCAGAGGACTTTGAACATTGCAACACTTGTGGCAGTCGAATGACCTGCAACGGATGCAGCAATTGCGGAGCTTGTGATAAAAACGAATCAGTTCAGCAGATTGAAATACAAGTGTGAACCTAATTAAATCCAATGGAAACGATTCAGCATATTATCATAGACAATACATTGAAGAGAATCGGTGAGCCACAGTTCACCGACTATCTCTGCCACGCCTATTGCCACGATGGGTATTGCACGTTCGAGCGCAACGGGCAGGCATTCCGCTTCGAGGCTGGCGACTGCATGATTATAGCCCGTCGAGGGGACTTGGTGATGAACCTGATGGAGAGCGAGGATTTCCGCGTGGATGTCATCTACGTGACGCAGAAGTTCATCGAACTAAGCACACCCCAGAGCAACTACGGCATGCGCGGCCAGCTCTTTTTGTTTCAGAACCCCATCATGAAACTGACCCCTGAGCAGCAGGAGGTGTGTCGTCTGAATTTTGAGGCCGTGAAGCGACGGCTGAAGCAGACCGAACACCGTTTCCGCCACGATGCACTGATGAATGCCGTAGAGTGTATGATTATCGACTTCTTTGACTTCCATGCCCAACTGTATCCGGCAGACAAAATCACCTCCCAGCAACATCAGCTGATGGAGGAGTTCATGTCGATGCTGGAACGTGGCGACTTCCGGCAGAACCGCGACATCGGCTACTATGCCGACAAATTATGTGTCACATCGAAATATCTCAGCGAGGTCTGCAAGAAGGTAAGCGGACTGCCTGCAGCGTTCTGGATTACCCGCTACACGGCACTCGACATCAGCCGATTGTTGCGTGATCGCAGCCTCTCGTTTACTGACATCAGCGATATGTTCGGCTTCTCATCGCTCTCACATTTCAGTCGTTATGTACAAACCAATTTAGGGGCGAAACCAAGTGATTTCAGGGAATAACAGCCGTAATAGTAAGAGATAATGGAACAAATGGCGGGCGAAGACGCTAAATTTCGAAAACTTTTTGTACCTTTGCAAGCGTTTTTTAACTCTAAGCCATAAATATTCAATCATATACGCCCGGTCTGGCATCGTGTACAGACAAAGATGATATCCCCGTCGTAGGAAGGTAATGACTTTCAGGGACTATAGAGTAAACATATAAAAAATAATGAAACAGATAATGAAGAATTTAATGCAATGGGTGCTGGCCGCCACCCTCATCTGCGGCACAAGCGTATTCAACTCGTGTTCGTCGGACAACGACGACAACCCTGTTCCCGAATCAGGAGCAAGTGGCGAACTTGTAGGCCAATGGTATTCCGACGTGTCGGGGGATACTTACGCCGCCTGGACATACGGCAAGGCTTGGCAGCAGACAGAACTGAAGGCCGACGGCACAGGAACCACCAGCATCTATTACCTTAACAACGACGACGCCGTGGGCCGTGAGCGCTATTCGTTCACCTATACAGCCACGGACGGTGTGCTGACGATGGACATCGCGGAGAGGAACACCAAGACCACTGCCAGATATACCGTGAGCGACGGCAAACTGACGTTGACGGAGGCTGACCACCAACTGGCCATGCAGAAGATGGACGACGCGAAGGCTAAGGACTTTGATGCGTGGAACAGGAAGGACAACCTGGTCAATGTGCCGCAGCCCGCCCGCTACACCGTCTTTGTCTATGGCAATGCGGGAGGCACCATGGACGCAATTATTGAGTACGGCTTCTGGGAGAAGATACAGCCGCTGCTCACGGACCACAACAACGTCCGCGTAGTCTGCTTCTACAAATATGGCAAGGACCTGCCCGAGGAGAGAAAGCCCTTTACCGGTAAGTATGCCGACCCGGGCGACATCGTATGGTTCGATCTGAACGACACGACCAACCTGGAGAATATTCGTAACGGAGGACTTCAGGCTCTGGGGTATGAAAAGGAGGCCAAGGCTATGAAACTGTGCGACCCCAAGACCGTCAGCGCGTTCATCCAGATCAGCAGTCTGGTGTGTCCTGCCGAGCAGTATGTGTTCAGCATCTGGGGACATGGCAATGGACTAATCCCCATGACCGATGTCCCTGGCAAATACGAAGACCCCGCCGCTGCACCTGCCACCCGAGGGGTCATTGCCGATGAGTGGAATAAACGTGAAGAGCTGGATATGTATGAACTGAGTACCGCCATCCGTTCCGCAGGCTTGAACCGGCTGAACACCATCTTCTTCCACAACTGCCTGATGGGCAACATGGAGACGCTGACCGAGCTGCGCGGCCTGTCCGACTACATCGTGGCCTCGGCACACTTGCTTGAGAGCGAGGGCGAACTGCTCACGGAATACGTCCGCGGACTGCTGGAAAAGGGGAATACCGAAGATGCTGTCGCGCAGATGTTTGAGCGCGTACACCCAGTATGGGAACAGTCCTATCACGGCTTTAAGGACGAAAAAGATGGGACTAAGAGAGAGTGCTGGCAGAACGGTGACTACAAACTCATCCGCAATGCCAAACTCGATGCCATCATCGGTGCCACCAAGCGCCTCGCCGACAGGCTCCTCGCTCTCTACCCCACGCAAAGGGAAGCCATCGACAAGGCCACCAAGGAGGTGTATCGGTTCAACACCTATATTCAAAATAAACAGTCCCCCGAAAAGAGTATCGTATTCACCTACATGTTTCCCTTTTTCGATTTGGCTGACTATGCCCATTTGTTGACAAAGGAGACTGGCGACGCAGAAATGGCTGCCATCTCTGCCGATCTGGACAAAGCCTTCCGCGAAGCCTTCGTCCACTATGTCGATATCAACACGAACGAACAGCATCTGGACCACTACACGCTGAGCGTCTGCCTGACCAACAACGATATCTACACGGCAGCTTTCATCCAATTTTATCCTAATGCCCTGTGCAATTTCGACCAAGGCTACGAGCAGACCACATTCCACAAACTGACGGGATGGGGCAACTGGCTGCGCACCAACCAGCAACTGCTTTGGGGCAACCCCACAAGCGACGGCGGTGGTCCGCTCAAGTGAATGTAACATAAATACTTCTATGCAACCGAGAGTGACAAGAACAACCAGGACTGCTACGTGGAGATTTTCCGCCCGGACATCAAGCTCGACGTGTATTTCGGTGACAAGTTGGGTATGCAAGCCCGTGACGTGCAAGACATGATTCGTCAGTACAAGGCCTTCGGTGCAGCTAAGGTGTCGTTCCACATGAACGGACAGCAGAACGTGGACTTCGTGGACGAGACTCACGCCA
>CAMHUC010000067.1 GCA_946188155.1 uncultured bacterium
CGGGGCTTTGAATAGCCCCCGGAAAGTGAACGGGTATGGGGCGGATTACGCACACATCGCCGAGGCCATCGGCTACCGCAACCTTGACCGAGGCGACTGGGCTGAGCGGGGGATATAATATAAGAAATATGGATGGGCAAGGAAACGTAATCATTTATTTTATGTTTTACAGTTTTTGGGGAATATAGGTTGTAACGTTGTAACATCGGCGATGTATAAAGGGCGTGCAACCTTTTTTGGAGGTTGTAAGGTTGCTACAAGGTTGTAACATTTTCCTGCCTTGCAGCAAGTATGTCTGCTTGTTATATTGGCCATGTTAGTTTGAACAACTGATCTTTCTAAACTAACATAGCCGTTTTATTTGATGGCTGCTTATAGTGCTGTAGAGCTTGGCCCCATGCGCCAGGAAGCACTTAACCAGTGACAGAAGCCTATCTTTCGCTGAATTTACTAGTAAATCGGACCATTATCACCCTCAGACAAACAAGGATCAGCATGTTACAACCTCGTTACAACCTCACAACCTCCAAAACAGGTTGCACGCCCTTTGTACATCGGCGATGTTACAACGTTACAACCTATAAATCGTTATTTATGCTTCATTCATAGAAACATCCTGTTCGTACAGTCAGTTAGTACGAGCGACGGACAAACCTCGTGATGCGCTCTATGTATTCCGCCTTATGCGTCTTGTAGGAGAAGGCATGAATAGCATCACTGGCTATCCACAGTTCTTTAGGCCCGGACTTAGATTCATACAACGGATGCACCATAGCAGTTGGTACGAAGGTGTCGGCATCGCCGTGGATGAACAGCATGGGGGACGTCGCTTTGCTGATTTGCTGGAGCGATGACGCCTCGCGGAAGTTCCAGCCATAGCGCCACTGGCAGAGCATACTGGTGGTGTACATCAGCGGAAAGGCTGGTAGGCTGAACTGTTCCTGCAGTTGTCCGGCAAACTCATCCCACACGCTGGTGTAGCCGCAATCCTCCACGAAGCGGATGTCGCTGATGCCTGCGGGCGCGTCGTCGCCGGCCATCATCATGGTGGTAGCCGCGCCCATCGAAATGCCGTGTACAACCATTGTATCCGTCCGGAACACGCTCATCCAGTGGAGCATGTCCTTCCTGTCGAGCCATCCCATGCCTACAGCCTCGCCATCGCTCAGCCCGTGGGCATGAAAGTCGGGCAGCACTACGTTATAGCCCAGATAGCGGTCGTAGATCCTGGCCAGAAACAGCATGTCTATCGCGCAGTTGCGCCACCCGTGCAGCACCAAGGCCGTCTTGTTGGCACCATTGTCGATATAGTAGGCATGGTGGTGCTCGTTCAGCCGTGTGGGCATGTTGATGAACGTATCCTTCAGGGCACGGATGCGCTTCAGGCTATCCATCCAGGGCTTCGTCTCAGGATAGCGGTCGAACAACCTGCGGAAACACTTCGCCGTATCCTTTCGGTCGGGAGCAGGTGCCAGGGCATAGTCGAGCATATAGCAACTGCCCCCCACCACGCTTGCCAGCATGATGAGCAGTACCAAAGCAGTCCATATAGCAGCCTTCTTCATGATTGTTGCAAAAGTTACGATTACGTGTTAGCCGTTTCACTACACCTCCGGGTGCAAAGTTAAGTGTTTTTTCCCAAAGCGTCAAAGAAAAAGGCGAAAAAAAATGCGGTGACTACAGTGGTAGCAAAAGAATAGTTCTTTATTTACGGCGTTTTCGGGGAAAAATCCAAATTAATTTGGTGTTTCGCCCAATTTGCACTATCTTTGCAGTCGAAATCGGTTCACCCTTTGGATGCCAAGAGGGAATCGGGTGAGAATCCCGGACAGTCCCGCTGCTGTGAGCCGTCGTTTTCGGGGCAAACAAATGAGTCACTGAGATTATCGGGAAGACGTTTGCTGCCGGACGGTGAGTCAGAATACCTGCCGATAGATCGTGTACCGTTTGCTGGCCTCTGGGGTTAGGCGGCAACGGTGGAAATGAAGCTTGAAGAGTGAAGAGTGAAGAATTTGCTACCGCCCTTGCCTGCTGCCTGAGCCTGGCCGCGCCGGCTCAGAGCAAGCTGGATTCCGTACAGCGTGTGCGGGAGATAGTTGTCGTGTCGCGACCTGCCATGCGCGAGGTGGTGCCCAGCCAGAAGCTCAACGACGAGCAGCTGGAGCGGCTGAACACGCTCTCCGTGGCCGACGCCCTGCGCTACTTCTCCGGCATCCAGCTGAAGGACTACGGGGGCGTGGGCGGCATCAAGACGGTGAACATCCGCTCGATGGGCTCCCACCATCTGGGCATATCGTACGACGGCGTGCAATTGGGCAATGCCCAGAACGGACAGATTGACTTGGGACAGTTCTCGCTTGATAACGTGGAGGAGATCACGCTCTACAACGGCCAGAAGAGCGCCATCTTCCAGCCTGCCTCCGACTTCGGTAACGCCGGGGCGATATATATCCGGACGAAGGAGCCGGTGTTTCGGGAGCGCGAAGACTCTCGGAGGAACGGGGGCCCGGGGGCGCGGGGGTACGAGGATAGTACCGAAGGGCAGAATCCGACGCAAGTCATGTCTCGCACCCCAGCTCCCCCGCACCCCCGCACCCCCGTCTGCACCAACCTACGCATCAAGGCACAATACGGGAGCAGCGATATGTTCCGTACATCGGTGCTCTGGGAGCAACGGCTGTCGGACAGGGTCAGCTCGTCGGTGAGTGCAGGATTCCTGACGGCCAGCGGCAAGTATAAGTTCCGCTACGAGCGCCGCTACCCCAACGGGGCGACAGCCTGGGACACGACGGCCGTGCGCCAGAACGGCGACATCCATGCCGAGCGCCTAGAGGCCAACCTCTTCGGACGGCTCTATCAGGGCGGCTGGCAGGCGAAGGCCTACGTCTACAACTCCGCACGGGGTATCCCTGGGGCTATCGTGAACAATGTGTGGCGGCGCGGCGAGCGACAGCAGGACCTGAACACCTTCTTCCAGGCAGCCTTCGACAAGAACATCGGCGAGCGATTCTCCACCCGCCTCATAGCGAAATATGCCTACTACAACACCCACTACGAGAACCGCGACACGACGCAGCTGCCCGTGGACAACCGCTACAAGCAGCAGGAGCTATACCTCTCTACGGCCAACGTGCTGGAGCTGCTGCCCAACTGGAGCGCCTCGCTGAGCTACGACCTGAAATGGAACAAGCTCGACGCCGACACCTGGAACTTCGCCTATCCCACCCGACTCTCCAACCTCGTGAGCCTGGCCACCGCCATCGACTACAAGCACCTGAAAGCGCAGGCCTCGGTGCTGGCCACCTTTATCAGCGACCGCACGCATCGGAGGCTATCCGGGGGAAACGGAAATAACGGAAATACCGGATTATCCGGGGATTCCAGGGATTCCGGGTTATCCAGTTCCGCCTCGCTCTCCCGGCTGACGCCCGCCATATTTGTCAACGTCTACCCCTTCCGGGGAACCTTTTTCTCGCTGAGGGCCTATGTGAAGCAGAGCTTCCGCATGCCGACATTCAACGACCTCTACTACACCGACATGGGCAACGCCAACCTGAAGCCGGAGAGTGCCCTACAGTACGACTTAGGCTTCGCGCTCAACAAGCACTTCCAGAGCGGCCTCATCCGCCACGCCGAGATGCACTTCGATGCCTACTACAACACGGTAGACGACAAGATAGTGGCCTACCCCAAGGGCCAGCAGTTCCGCTGGACGATGCTCAACCTGGGCATGGTTCACATCAAGGGCCTCGACGTAGAGGCCGAGGCCGACTTCAGTGTAGGTCGCAGTTTCACTGCGACACTCCGCGCCCAGTACACCTACCAGGACGCCCGCGACATGACCGACCCCGCCGACAGCTACTACCGCCACCAGATACCCTACATCCCCTGGCACTCCGGCTCGGCCATCCTCGGCCTCTCGTGGAAGCGGTGGAACCTGAACTACTCGTTCATCTACGCCGGCGAGCGCTACGACGAGCAGGAGAACATCATCTACAACCACGTGGAGCCTTGGTACACCAGCGACCTCTCACTCCGCTATTGGTTTACGGTGAACAGTTTACGGTTTACAGCACAGGCCGAGGTAAACAACCTGCTCGACCAGCAGTACGAGGTGATTGTGAACTACCCGATGCCGGGACGCAACTACAAACTGACGCTGAGCGTGGAGATTTAATGGTGAATAGTGAATAATGAATAGTGAAAAGTATGGATAATAAGAGAAAATCGATATCGGGCAGCAGATGGGCTGGCGCAGTGTTACGCGCAGCCTACTATTCACTATTCATTATTCACTATTCACTATTTTCGTCCTGTCGCAACGACGTGATGGTGGTGCCGATGGAGAATATCGACACGGGAGGACAGACAGTAAGGAGCGAGATCCGGGGCATGTACGTGCTCAACGAGGGGAATATGGGTTCGAACAAGGCGACCCTCGACTACCTCGACCTCTCGGCAAGTGATTCCACCGTGCATTATTATAGGAATATCTACTCTGAGCGCAATCCATCGACGGTGATGTCGCTCGGCGACGTGGGCAACGACTGTCAGATATACGGTCAGCGACTGTGGCTGGTCATCAACTGCTCCAACAAGGTGGAAGTGGCCCGTGCCTCGGATGCCGTGCGCATCGGGAAGGTGGACGTGCCCAACTGCCGCTACGTCGCCTTCGCCGATGGCTATGCATACGTGTCATCGTATGTAGGCACGCAGTACGGCGGCAGCAGCAGCCCATTAGGCAGCGTCTTTAAGATCGACACCCTCTCGCTCCAGAAGGTCGACTCCGTCAGCGTGGGCTACCAGCCGGAGGAGATGGCCATCGTGGGCAGTCGCCTCTACGTGGCCAACAGCGGCGGCTATCAGGGCATGACGGGACAGGGCTACGAGTCGACGGTGAGCGTCATAGACCTCAACACCATGCAGGAGACAGGCCGCATAGAGGTGGCCCCCAACCTGCACCGCCTGAAGGCGGACCAGCGTGGGCAGCTCTGGGTGACGGCCCGAGGCAACTATACCAACGAAGCTTCGAGCATCTACTGGCTCGAACCCGACGGCCGTGGCGGCATGCGCCTCGGTGGCCGGCTGGACCAAGCAGTGAGCGACCTTTCAATCGTAGGCGACTCGCTCTACTTCTACGGCTCACAATGGAGCGAGCTGACGATGAAAAACACCGTCACCTACGGCATCATCAACATCCGTACCCACCAGATTGTGAGCCGCAGCCTCAGCGACAGTCCTGAAATCCAGAAGATACGCATGCCCTACGGCATCATCGTGAACCCCATCGGCCGCGACTTCTACCTGATGGATGCTAAGAACTACGTGTCGAGCGGCGAGCTGCTCCACTTCCTGCCCGACGGCACCTTCGACTGGAAGGTCAGGACGGGCGACATACCAGCACATGCGGCGTTTCTCTTTAAATAAAGAATGAAGAATGAAGAATAAAGAATTTGCTACCGCCCTTCTGTGGGGCATTCAGTATTGGTGTAGGGCGTTTTGCTTGTCAAACGCCGTCCTCTTTACAGTATCCACTGCCCTTGCCCAGCGGATGGACAACGTGACACACCATTCAAAGTACATCCAGGCCGTGGATGAGTATCGCCCGGCACCGGGACAGTTCGTCAACGACGCCCCGGAGTATGAGGAGGGCGACACCGAGGCTGACATGCTGCGCAAGTGCAATGACAACGTGGCAGGCCTCGGCCCCGTCGACGCCCACCTCATCGCCCTCGGCGGATGGGGAGGCTACATCACCTTCCACTTCGACCACTCCATCGCCAACATCCCCGGAGAGCGCGACTTCGCCGTCTGGGGCAATGCCTACCAGGAGATGAAGAACCTGGTGTTCGGCGGCATGAACGAGGCCGGCGTGGTGATGGTGTCGAAGGACACGAACGGCAACGGCCTGCCCGACGACCCGTGGTACGAAATCAGCGGCTCGTGCGATGAGGACAGCATCGGCAAGGTGGACTACGGCTACGAGATCACCTACCGGAAGAATCCCATGGGCGACATCCCCTGGACAGACAACCGTGGCGGGAGCGGCACCATCGACCGCAACCACTACCACGAGCAGGAGTACTACCCCCAGTGGCTGCCTGACGGGCTTACGTTCCGTGGCACCCGCTTGCCGAATAACATGTATAACCTCTCAGACCAAGTGGACACTGGCTGGAGCCCCTACTACTACGTGCTCATCGGATTCCGGCAGGGCTATGCCGACAATCTGCCCAACTTCACCGACCGTGCCGACGCCGCCTCGTATAACTATGAGGGCTGCGGCATCGACATCTCCTGGGCCGTCGACGAGCAGCGGCGGCCCGTCAGCCTCGACTTCGTAGACTTCGTGCGTGTATACACAGGACTGAACCAGAAGTGTCCGCAACCCGAATGGTGGGGCGAGACATCCACTGAGTTCATGGGTGCCGAGGATATCCACCTCGAAGCCTCCCTCGATGCCATCCGTCAGGCTACGGGAATCCGCAGTTTACAGTCTACGGTTTACGGTTTACAGAGCGATACACCCGTCTACGACCTGCAGGGACGGAAAGCTGACTGTCGCCGCCCCGGCTTCTACATCAAGAACGGAAAGAAATACATCAATAAATAACTCACATCATTAACCCATTAAACAAAAAACATTATGAAGACAAACAAACTATTCGGGCTGGCTGCCGCCGTATGCGGCATGGCCCTGACGATGACCTCGTGTACCAAGGAGGACAACCCCGTTGACGGCAAGACCTCAGCCACACAGGTAATCTCCTTCGAGAATGCCACCCTCAACGCCGACGGCTACTGGATTGGCAACGAGAGCGGCACCAAGTTCGACAACTACGGATCGGACGCCTTCGCCTGCAGCTACAAAGAGGGCGTGGTTAACTTCCCCGTCAATTACACCCCGTCGTGGGCCTCGTGGTCGGGCTATGCCGTCTCCAACCGAACCGCCACCACCTACAAGGACCTGACACCCGACCAGTACAACAACATCACCGGCACGGCCAAGAGCGGTAAGAACTTCGGTATCGTGCAGACCTATGGCGAGAGCATCGAGTTCGACAAGCCCGTCACGCTGAAGGGCTTCTGGTATACCAACAGTGCATGGACGGTGGATGCCATCCTCAACGGCGACGGCTATACGCCCGGCAAGTTCGAGGCTTCGGACTGGTTCCGTTGCGTCGTCTATCCCACGCCTGCCGATGGCGAAGGCGGCGCACGTTATGAAATCGACCTGGCCAGCAATGGCGACTACGTGAAGGAGTGGAAGTACTGCGACCTGAGCGGCGTGGCCGCCTTCAAGAACATCAAGAGCATCAGCTTCGGCTTCGAGGGTACGAAGAAGAACGACTATGGCGTAACTACGCCTGCCTATATGTGTATCGACGACATGGAGGTTGTCGTAGAGATGTAATGAGAGCCGTTCTCCTGATATTAACAGCAGTATCGCTCTTCGCCTGCCAGGGTGGCCGTACGTCAGCCTGGCAGGAGGAGGGCGATACCGTCAGCTTCAAGTACGCCCGTCAGCTCACGGTGGTGCGCCACGAGGGCTACACGCTGGCCACCATCAAGAACCCCTGGCGGGAGGACAGGATCCTGCATCAGTATGCCCTCGTGCCTGCAGGTCAGGAGATACCTGCCGATGTACACCACGCCACCATCGTTCGCACACCTCTCAAGCGGTCGATGATTTTCAGCACCGTCCACTGTGCCATGCTGATGGAGATGGGACGCCATGACTGCATCGCGGGCGTGGCCGACCTGAAATATATCAAGATTCCCTGGATTCAGCAGCAGGTGAAGGCAGGGCGCATAGCCGACGTCGGCGACGGTCTGAGCCCCGTGGTGGAGAAGATTATCGACCGCCGGCCCGATGCCCTGTTCATGTCGCCCTTCGAGAACAGCGGCGGCTACGGCAAGCTGGAGGAGATCGACATCCCCATCATTGAGTGTGCTGAGTATATGGAGGCCTCTCCACTGGCCCGTGCCGAGTGGCTACGGTTCTACGGTATGCTCTTCGGCTGCGAGCAGAAGGCCGACAGCCTCTTTGCTGTCACTGACAGCAGCTACAATGCCCTGAAGGCACTGGCCCAACAATCCGGAAACCCCGGAATATCCGGAAACCCCGGGATATCCGGCCATTCCGTCCTCCTCGACAAGCTGACGGGCAATGTGTGGTATGTACCTGGAGGCCGCAGCACCATCGGCCAGATGATGACCGATGCTAATGGCAGCTACCCCTGGGCAGGCGACGATCACAGCGGCTCCGTACCCCTGCCCTTCGAGACTGTGCTCGAGAAGGCTGGCGATGCCGACGTGTGGCTCTTCCGCTATGGCGGCGATCACACCATCACCTACGACGAGCTGCGCCGCGAGCATCACGGCTACCGTCAGTTCAAGGCATTCACTGACCGTCGCGTCTACGGATGCAATGTGGAGCAGTCGACATTCTATGAGGAGACGCCCTTCCACCCCGACTGGCTGCTGAGCGACTTCATACGCATCCTGCATCCTGAGATTGGAGGCCTGCCACCACTCCGCTATTATCAGCCGTTACAGACGAGTAGGAGGTGAACACCTCTGATTGGTGCTCACCTCCTACTTGATTATTTACTGACTTTGTTTTCCCTTAGAAGTCCATGTGGTCGAGAGAGTCGCTGAAGTCCTTTGGCTCCTGCTTCTCCTGGCCAAGCTTCTCTGCGAGCTTGTCGGCAAAGTCGCTCTGCTGCTCAGGGCGCTGATGACGCTCCGGACGGTCACGACGCTCACCACGCTCCGGACGGTCACGACGCTCACCGCGCTCCGGGCGGGGACGACGCTCACCACGCTCCGGACGCTCGCGGCGCTCACCACGGGCGGGGCGCTCCTGATAGTCGGCGGGCTTCTCAATCAGCACGCGGTGTGAGAGCTTATACTTACCAGTCTTGGGGTCAATCTCCAACAGCTTCACCTTGATCTTGTCGCCCTCCTTGATACCGGCCTCCTCAACCGTCTCGAGGCGCTTCCAGTCAATCTCGGAGATGTGGAGCAGTCCGTCCTTGCCAGGCATAATCTCCACGAAGCAGCCGTAAGGCATGATGCTGCGCACGGTGCCCTCATAGACCTCGCCCACCTCGGGGATAGCCACGATGGCCTTGATCTTCGAGATGGCAGCCTCAATGCTGGCCTTGTCGGGAGCAGAGACTTGCACGTGGCCCACGCCGTCGGCTTCGTCGATAGTGATGACGGTGCCGGTATCTTCCTGCATCTGCTGGATAATCTTGCCGCCAGGGCCAATGACGGCTCCGATGAACTCCTTGGGGATATCGAAGGCCTCGATGCGCGGCACCTGAGGCTTCAGTTCCGGGCGAGGCTCGGCAATGGTGTCGGTGAGGCACTTCAGGATGTGCTCACGACCGGCCTTGGCCTGCATGAGGGCCTTCTCGAGGATCTCGAACGACAGGCCGTCGCACTTGATATCCATCTGGGTAGCGGTCAGACCGTCCTTCGTACCGGTGGTCTTGAAGTCCATGTCGCCCAGGTGGTCCTCATCGCCGAGGATATCACTAAGCACGGCGTACTTCTCTTCACCGGGATTCTTAATCAGACCCATGGCGATACCCGATACGGGCTTCTTCATGGGCACACCGGCATCCATCAGGGCCAGCGTACCGGCACAGACGGTAGCCATCGAGCTGGAGCCGTTGGACTCTAAGATCTGGCTGACAAGACGGATGGTGTAGGGGAAGTCGGCAGGAATCTGGCCCTTCAGGCCGCGCCAGGCGAGGTGTCCGTGACCAATCTCGCGACGGCCTACGCCGCGCTGGGCCTTAGCCTCGCCGGTGCAGAACGGGGGGAAGTTGTAGTGGAGCAGGAACTTCATGTAGCCGCGCTCCAGCACATCGTCGACCAGTTTCTCGTCGAGCTTCGTGCCGAGCGTACAGGTACTCAACGACTGTGTCTCACCACGGGTGAAGATAGCACTTCCGTGAGGCATGGGCAGGGGGCTGACCTCGCACCAGATGGGGCGGATGTCGGTGGTCTTACGACCGTCGAGGCGGATGCCCTCATCGAGGATGCAGCGGCGCATGGCATCGCGCATCACGTCGTGGTAGTAGCGCTCCATCATGGCTTCGTACTCGTCCTTGGAGACTTCCGGGTGTTCCGGGGTTACCAGGTATTCCGGGGTTTCCGGGTGCTCGGCGAAGTATTTCTCCTTGAAGTCCTCCAGAATCTTATCGAAGGCTTCCTGGCGTGCCTGCTTCTCGAGGGCCTGCTTGGTGACGTCGTAGGCCGGCTGGTAGAGCTCCTTGTTCATCTGCTCGCGCAGGGCCTCGTCGTTCACCTCGTGGTCGTACTCCCGCTTCACGTCCTTGCCAAGCTCCTTGGAGAGCTCTGCCTGCAGCTCGCACATGGGCTTGATGGCATCCATGGCAGCCTTGAGAGCACCGAGCAGGTCCTGCTCGCTTACCTCCTTCATCTCGCCTTCCACCATCATGATGTTCTCGGCCGAAGCGCCCACCATGATGTCCATGTCGGCCTCCTTCATCTGCTCGAAGGTGGGGTCGATGACATATTCGCCGTTGACACGGGCCACGCGTACCTCGGAGATGGGGCACTCGAAGGGGATATCTGAACATGCCAGGGCTGCTGAGGCGGCAAAGCCTGCCAGTGCATCGGGCTGGTCGACACCGTCGGCACTGAGCAGCATGACATTGACGAAGACTTCTGCGTGATAGTTACTTGGGAAGAGCGGGCGGAGCACACGGTCCACCAGTCGGGAGGTCAGGATTTCATTGTCAGAGGCTTTGCCTTCGCGCTTGGTGAATCCACCGGGGAAACGGCCAGCTGCCGAGTACTGTTCGCGATAGTCAACCTGCAAAGGCATGAAATCGGTTCCGGGAACTGCATCTTTTGCGGCACAAACGGTGGCGAGCAATACGGTGTTGTTCATCCGGAGAACAACCGAGCCGTCGGTCTGTTTTGCCACTTTCCCGGTTTCAATGGTGATGGTGCGCCCATCAGCCAATTGAAGGGTCTTTGTAATTACGTTCATCTTGTTTAAAACATCTAAAAATATAAAACTTCTGTGCAACCCAAACGCTAGGGGTCGCTAAATCGGCGCAAAGTTACACATTATTATATTATTAAACGAAGAAAACGGGAATATTTTTCGTTTTTTATGAAAAAAGGTGTACCTTTGCACCCAAAAATAGGAATCATGAAGATGAAACATATCCGTGAGGCAGCCCTTGCAATGGTGGCTGCGGCGGCTTTGGCCGCATGCGACAATAATAAGTTCAAGGTGGAAGGAGAGATAGCCAATGCCAAGGACTCCGTCGTCTATTTCGAGAACGTTGGCTTGGAGGGCATCCATGTCATCGACTCCGTGAAGCTCTCCGACGGCGGCAGCTTCTCCTTTAGCGGTGAGGCACCCCAAGCTCCCGAGTTCTATCGCCTGCGCATCTGGGATCAGATTATCAACGTGAGCATCGACTCCACCGAGACCGTCACCGTGAAGGCTCAATACCCGCAGATGGCCACCCAGTACGAGGTGAGCGGCTCTGACAACTGCCAGAAGATCAAGGAGCTGGCCCTCAAGCAGATAGCCCTCCATCAGCAGGCAATGGCCATCCAGCAGAACCAGAGCCTCGGCGTGGATCAGGCCAACGACAGTATCCTCAGCCTGATTGAAAGCTACAAGAACGACGTGAAGAACAACTACATCTTCCGTGAGCCGATGAAGGCCTACAGCTACTTTGCCCTCTTCCAGACGCTTGGACAGTGGCTCATCTTCAACCCCCGCAACAACAAGGACGACATCAAGGTATTTGCTGCAGTGGCCACCAGCTGGGACACCTACTACCCGCATGCCGAGCGCGGCAAGAATCTTCACAACATTGCCATCGAGGGCATGAAGAACATCCGCATCGCCGAGGCGGAGCAGGGAGGGCTGACCGTTGATGCAAACAAGGTGACGGAGGCCGGCGTGCTCGACATAGAGCTGCAGGACAACCACGGACAGACGCGCCATCTGACCGACCTGAAGGGAAAGGTAGTGCTGCTCGACTTCCACATCTTCGCTCTGAAAGACTCGCCCGCCCGTATCCTCCAGCTGCGCGAAATCTATAACAAATATAGCGGCCAGGGCTTCGAGATCTATCAAGTGAGCCTCGACCCCGACGAGCATTTCTGGAAGCAGCAGACGGAGGCCCTGCCCTGGGTGAGCGTCCGCGATGCCGATGGCATCGACTCGCAGCGTCTGCTGATGTATAATGTGCAGACCGTGCCCGACTTCTTCCTGATCGACCGCGGCAATAATCTCGTGAAGCGGGCCGTCCAGATCAAGGATTTGGAGGCAGAAATTAGGAAATTACTGTAGAAATCATTCGAATATGCAAGAAAATCGTCGTTTTTCTTGCATATTCGAAAACTTATGCTTACCTTTGCACCCGCAAACAAGCATCTGTCGGCATAGCTCAGCTGGTTAGAGTATCACCTTGACATGGTGGGGGTCCTTGGTCCGAATCCAAGTGTCGACACAGAACGAAAGAAGCTCGCCAATCGGCGAGCTTCTTTCGTATCAGTCAGTGATGAGGCATTCGCCCGTCATGTCGGCCGGCTGTTCCAGTCCCATGATGTGCAGGATGGAGGGAGCCACGTCGGCCAGGCGGCCGTCCTTCACCGTTGCCGAGTTGTTGTTCGTCACGTAGATGAACGGCACGGGGTTCAGCGAGTGGGCCGTGTTGGGCGTGCCGTCGGGGTTGATGGCGTTGTCGGCATTGCCGTGGTCGGCGATGATGATGGCCTCGTAGTCGTTGGCCTTGGCAGCCTCGATCACCTCGCGCACGCAGTTGTCAACGGCCCATACGGCCTTGGCGATGGCGTTGTAGACACCCGTGTGGCCCACCATGTCGCCGTTGGCGAAGTTCACCACGATGAAGTCGTACTCCTGGGTGTTGATGGCCCCAACGAGCTTGTCCTTCACCTCGTAGGCCGACATCTCCGGCTTCAGGTCGTAGGTAGCCACCTTCGGCGAAGCCACGAGGATGCGGTCCTCGTTCTCGTAGGGAGCCTCGCGGCCGCCGTTGAAGAAGAATGTCACGTGAGCATACTTCTCCGTCTCGGCGGTGTGCAGCTGCTTCAGGCCCTTCTTGCTCAGGTACTCGCCCAGCGTGTCCTCCACGTTCTCCTTCGGGAAGAGGATATGCACGCCCTGGAACTTGGCATCGTAGGGAGTCATGCAGTAGTACTGCAGATTGGGGATGGTCTTCATGCCCTGCTCCGGCATGTCCTCCTGAGTCAGGGCGATGGTCATCTCCTTGGCGCGGTCGTTGCGGAAGTTGATGAAGATCACCACGTCACCCTCCTCGATGCAGCCATTGACGCTCGCATTGTGGATAGGCTTGATGAACTCGTCGGTCACGCCGTCATCATACGACTCCTGCATGGCCTGCACCATATCCGTGGCCTGCTTGCCCTTGCCCTCGACAATCAGGTCGTAGCCCTCTTTGACGCGCTCCCAGCGCTTGTCGCGGTCCATAGCGTAGAAGCGGCCCACGATGCTGGCGATGGCGGCATCGTTGTCGGCGCACACCTTCTGCACCTGCTCGATGAAGCCCTTGCCCGAGTGGGGGTCGGTGTCGCGGCCGTCCATATAGCAGTGTACGAACACCTGGTTCTTCAGCCCGTAGGCCTTGCCAATCTCGATGAGCTTGAACAGATGGTCGAGCGAGGAGTGTACGCCGCCGTCCGATGTCAGGCCCATCAGGTGCAGCTTCTTGCCATTCTCCTTGGCATACGTATAGGCAGCCTTCACCTGCGGGTTCTCCATGATGGAGCCGTCCTTGCAGGCGCGGTTGATCTTCACCAGGTCCTGATACACGATGCGGCCAGCGCCGATGTTGAGGTGTCCCACCTCCGAGTTACCCATCTGTCCGTCGGGCAGACCCACGTCCTCGCCGCTGGCGGCCAGCTGCGAGTGGGCTGACGTTGCTGTTAACAGATCGAGGTAAGGTGTCGGCGTGTTCCAAATCACGTCGCCCTTGCCGTGCTTACCGATTCCCCATCCGTCGAGAATCATCAAAAGTGCTTTCTTTGCCATAATCTTATTACTATTTAAAACATACGTTCTTAATTCGCCTGCAAAATTACGAAAAAAGGCTGATACTTCGTTCACTTTTCAGAAGATTAACCTTTTGTTGACTCTACAAATCGGATAAACAGGAAAGATATGCCAGATGTAAAGGACCCGTAGCCCAGTCATAGCTGCCATTACTGATATTCGAGTAAAGGATCCGAATTCCTCGCTGTTGGCCGAGCGTGTGGAGGCCGTTGCCTTGGCAGGATTCATGTAGAGGCCGGTATTGATGCTCACCTCGCTGTCCTGGACGATTTCCGAGATGTCCGAGGATACTGCGACAAAGGCGAAACGCCCCTTCGGAATCTGTCGCAAAGGGCACAAAAAAAAACGGGCCTTTCGGTGTGAAAGACCCGCTTGGAAGGTTGGCTATCGGTAGATGTCTTCTTTCTTTAGTTCCACCACCCGTCCGTAGCGGGCGAGGGCGCTGAGGTCGGTGCGCTTCTTGTCGCCGATGATGATCCACACGCGGCTGGCATTGATGCTGATGTGCTGGCGGTAGAACTGCTCGACGTCGGCGGCACTGACCGTCGGCAGCAAGCGGGCAGCGGTGGCATTGGCATCGGAGGTGTAGCCGTTCATGCGCTGGCCTGCCACATACTGTCCGAGGTCGCGGAAGGTGGGGAAGTCGTTCTGTATGTCGTTGAGGATGGCCTGCCGTGCCGACTCCAGGTTCTCCTCCTTCACGGGCATCTGGCGCAGCAGCGAGTCGATGGTGGCCACGCACTCCAGCGTCTTGTCGGCCTGCGTGCCGGTGGCGGTGAAGTAGGCCACGGTGCCGTCGGGGTGCAGCATGCGGCTGGGGCGGATGCTGCTGCCGCCCGTGGAGTAGGCCAGCGAGCGGAACTCGCGTACGTTCTGGAAGAGTACCGACGACATGCCTCCGCCGAAGTATTCGCCCCAGAGGGTCATGGTGGCACGCTCCTCGGCGGTGGGCAGCGGGCCTACGGTCTCGTAGCTGATGACGTAGTTCTGGCGCGACTTAGGCACGTCGTAGAAGAACACGGTGGGCTCCTGGTACTGCTGCAGCTCACGGTAGGTGTCGGCCTGCGGCTGCTGGCACTGGGCCAGTGGCAGCGCCTGGAGCGACACCTCGGCCACGCGCTCTGCCGGCTGTCGCCCGCAGTAGAAGAGCTCGCAGTCGTACTGCTGCAGCTCGCGGAAGAGTGCGAGCAGCTCCTGGCTCTTGAGGGCCTTGATCTCCTTCTTGCTGAGCTGGGTGAGGTATTGCGACCGGCTGCCGTAGGCGATGCGGTGTAGTATGGGCCGGACCACGTCGTCCTTCTGCTTGCCGAAGCGCTTGCGGTCTATCTTGTCGGCATCCTTCACTTCGCTGAGGGCCTCGTCGTCGCCCTTGGCGGCCCGCAGGAAGTGGGCCAGCAGGCCGAGGGCGGGCTTCAGCTGGCTGTCGGGGCCCGTCAGGCTGATGCTGAAGGTCTTGTCGCTGGCGCTTGTCTCCATCGTGGTGCCCAGTTGCTGCCAGACGCGCCCCAGTTGCTGCTTGGTGAGCGAGTCGGTGCCGATGGCGTCGAGGTAGTCGGCCAGCAGGCTGAGCCGTGGTGTGTGCAGCTGACCGTCCTTATAGCGCAGGGTGAAGGTGAAGATGTCGTTGACGGGGTTCTCCTTATAATATAAGGTGACGTGGCTGCTGAGAGGCCGTATGGTGATGTCCTTATCGAAGTCTACGCAGCGCACGTCGCTCTTGGCGGTGGGCATCTGTTCCAGTTCCAGGGCCAGGGCCGACTTGGCGTCGGCATTCTTCGGACTGATGGGCTTGTAGCCGGGCTGACTGAGGGTCTCCTTGTCGTCCATGCCGTACTTCTTGACCAGCGTGATGTGGTTGGCACTATAGTACTTCTTGGCGGCAGCCACCACGTCGGCCTTGGTCAGCCGCTTGATGGCCTGGAGCCTGTCGAGCACCTGCTGCCAGCTGACGCCGGCTGAGAAGGCGCTGACGAGCAGCTTCGAGCGCGAGTCGATGGTCTCCAGCTGCTGCTCGGCCTCGAGCACCATCTCCTGCTTCAGGGCCTCCAGCTGGCGGGTGTCGAAATGGCCTTCCATCACCGCTTCTATCTGCTCCACGACGCGGCCCTCGGCAGTCTTCATCTTACCCAATAGCTTGGGGATGATGATGACGGCACTCACGCCGGCATCGTTGAGCGACGTGTTGAGCGACAGTGCCATCATTACGCGGTGCTCGTTCATCAGCGAGTCGAGGCGGCCGGCCTTGCCGTTGGAGAGCAGCTTGTTGGCCAGCGTGAGGGCTACGGCGTCGGACTCGTAGTCGGTGGGGGCCTTGAACACCAGGGCCTCTGCTCCGATGAGGGGTATGGGCAGGCGCACCTCGTAGCGCTCGTCGTCGGCGATGTCAGGCAGTGGACTCTTGCCGCGCTCAGGCACGGGTCCCGTCGCGATGCGTCCGAAGGTTTGCTCCAGCAGGGCCGTGAGCGCAGAGTCGGGCGTGATGTCGCCAGAGAGGATGAGCCCCATGTTCGGAGCCACGTAGTATTTGCGGTAGAAGGCTTCCATCTCCGACAGGCGCGGGTTCTTCAGCGACTCCGTCGAGCCGAGGATGGGATAGGCGTAGGGCTGCGTCTTGAACACCGCCTCGAAGGCCTTGTCGAGTGCGCTGCGCAGCATGTTGTCGGCCGTGCGGTTCTTCTCCTCGTACACATTCTCCAGCTCGCCCTGGAATCCTCGGAACACGGGGTTGATGAGGCGCTCGGAGTTCAGCCGGCACCACTGGGCGATGTACTGTGGCAGGAACGAGTTGTGGTAGTAGGTCATGTCGTGACCCGTGCCGGCGTTCAGCGCACTGCCGCCATACTTCGAGATGAGACGGTTGAACTCGTTGGGAATCATGTAGTCGGCAGCCTTCAGGCTCAGCTCGTTGATGTGCTTCTGAATGGCGGTGCGCCCGGCCTCGTCGCGGGTCTGCGAGAGCAGGTCGTACTGGGCTGAGATGCTGTCGAGCCAGGGCTTCTCGGCCTGGTAGTCGATGGTGCCCATGCGGTCGGTTCCCTTGAACATGATGTGCTCAAAGTAGTGGGCGATGCCCGTGTTGGGGCAGTCCTTGGCGCCAGCCCTGACGACGACGGCCCCGAACACCTTCGGCTGCGAGTGGTCCTCGTTGAGCCATACGGTCATGCCGTTCTTCAGTTTCAACTCCCTTACCTGCAGCTGTGCCGCTGCCGTCAGCGCCACTGTCAGCGCGAGCCATGTGAATGCGATGCGTTTCATTGTCTTTCTCGGTTTGAATAGTTATGCAAAGATATGCAATTTGTACGGCACTTCAGCCCGTCGGCGGCAAATATTCACTTTTTTTATATTTCGGGGGCGCCCCCGATAAATCCCCCATGACACTTCATAAAATCGTGGAATCATTTGGCTGTTTGGAATAAATCCACTATCTTTGCAGACTCGGAGCGAGCAGGTTCCCAAGGGGGGCTGGTCACTGCCTGGCCGCCCAGGTCATCGTCCGCAGAGCGCGGCCGTAAGGTAGTGAGATAATCATAGTACACATATATAAAAAACTAAGGAGTGATGAAAACGAAGCATATTTTGTATACTCCCACGGGGGTATGTTCGAGAGCCATCGACGTGACGGCCGACGAGAACGACGTGATACAGCAGGTGTTCTTCATTGGAGGATGCAACGGCAACCTGCAAGGCATCAGCCAGCTGGTGAAGGGGCAGAGGATCGATGACGTCATCGGCAAGCTGCAGGGCATCCGCTGCGGCATCAAGGGCACGTCGTGTCCTGACCAGCTGAGCCAGGCTCTGCGCCAGCTGAAGAACGCACCGCTGGAGTAGCCATGCGCCAAGGCTCCTTCTTCGGCCATAAACGTCGAAAGACATGGGGGCAAACGTCGAAAGCGATTTTGCAGGTGACGGATATCTTCATACCTTTGCACTGTCAAAAGGCGCAAACAGCACCTGAAGACAGAACAGAGTATTAACAATAAAAAAAGAGTAAAGGATATGAAGAAGATGATTTTCGCCATTGTGGCAATGTTCGTGATGACAATGAGTGCTAACGCACAGGGTGACAACGACAAGGTACTCACGTTCGACCGTGTGAGCAGCTACCTGGAGCTGAGGGTCGACCAAGTGGAGCCGGTCAAGAAGGCGATGGCACAGCTTGACAGTTCGCTCGAGGCCATCTATCAGCTTGAGGACAAGTCGAAAGGCTATGAGGCCTGGCAGAAGATAGAGGGCAACCACAAGGCCAAGATGCAAAAGATACTGAGCCAAAGCCAGTACGACAAGTACGTCGAGATATTCGACCTGACAGCCAAGAATGCCGCTGAGCGCACTATTGAGCAGATGACGGCCCAGCAATAACCTGTGCTACTTAAGTATTTATTTCACTCTCCTGCATGAGATTATGTGGGAGAGATTTTGTTTTTTCAGAAATTATGACTATCTTTGCACCAATGAAGCAGATACGAAGAAAAGACGCGTGGCTCTTTGCGGCGCAGATGCTGCTGCTGTCGCTCATCATGCTCTCGCCGGCACTGATCAGCTATATCAGCAGCGGGAGTGGCAAGCTGGCAGTAGACTCCCTGTGGATAGCCGTCTACTGGCTTGCCCCGACGATGGGCGTCTATCTGCTGAACTTCTACCTGCTCATCCCCCATCTCTGGTTCCGGCATGGCTACTGGCTGTTTGGCGTAGCGAATGCCGGGCTGATCATCGTCGGCAACCTGCACCTGTTCAGCAACAACATCAGTTCGCTGCCCGACTATGCGCGTGCCGGCTTCTCGTCGTTTATCATCATCTCGGTACTGCTCTGCATGATGGCTATCGGCATCGCGCTGAGTATCCGCTACCTGATGCGACAGCAGGAGAGAAAACAGAAAGAGGTGGAGGCAGAGCTGGCGTGGCTGAAGAACCAGATCAACCCCCACTTCCTCTTCAATACGCTCAACAACATCTCGAGCCTGGCACAAATCGACGGCGACGAGACGCAGGAGGCCATCATGCAGCTGAGCGACCTGTTGCGCTATGCGATGTACGAGACCAACAAGCCCCGGGTGAGACTCGACGGCGAGGTGGACTTCATGCGCAACTATATCGAGCTGATGAAGCTGCGCTGCAATGAGATGACAACGGTCAGCGCACAGTTCCACGTAGAGGAACCGCAGTCGGAGGTAGCCCCGCTGCTATTCATCTCGCTCATCGAGAACGCCTTCAAGCACGGCATCAACAGCAACGAGCCCGCCACCATCAACATACGGCTGGAACAGCAGGGCCAGACGCTTCTGTTCGACTGCGACAACACCAATAACCCCAAGCCCACGAAGGACCGTAGCGGCAGCGGCATCGGACTCGACAACACCCGCCGCCGACTGGACCTGCTCTATCCTGGGCGCTACACATGGGAACAGGCGCTGACGCCGGAGAATATCTATCACGTCAGCATTTGTGTCAAATTGTAAATCGCAAATCGTCAAATCGCAAATGAAATTGACTTGCATGATAATAGATGACGAACCGCTGGCCGTACGCCTGCTGGTGTCGTATGTAGAGAAGACGCCCGACCTGGAGTTGCTCGGCTCGTTTACCGACTCCATCCGCGCCATCAATGCCGTCAAGGAACAAAAACCCGACCTGCTGCTGCTCGACATCCAGATGCCCAATATCGACGGGATGGAGCTGGCACACAGCCTGCCGGAGCAGACGCGCGTCATCTTCACCACCGCCTTCAAAGAGTATGCCTTCGAAAGCTACGAGGTGAAAGCCCTCGACTTCCTGCTCAAGCCTATCCGCTACAATAAGTTTCTGGCAGCCATTGAGAAAGCCAGGGAGTGGTTTGGCATTGTCTGTCGGGGGAGCGAGACTGTTCGAGACGCCCCGGAACTCGCCACCCCGACTCCAGCAACCCTCTTCATACGTGTAGACAGCGAATGGCGCAATATCGCCATCGACAAGATCACTTACGTCAGCTGCATCAAGGACTACGTGATGTTCTATCTCGACAATGAGCCCAAGCCCCTCGTCACTCACCTCACCATGAAGGCTGTAGAGCAGATGCTGCCAACGGAAAAATTCCTTCGCATACACAGGTCGTATATCGTGGCCGTCGACAAAATCCTCAAGGTAGACAGAAACGACTGTGTATATATCGGGAAGGAGATTATCCACGTACCCGACGGCTATCAACCGGCTTTCCAGGCTTTTCTGGAGAGTCACTCGTTTAGTCAGAACCGATAGTGACATGGATAAGCTCTCCACAGAAAGGCGTTCGGCCAATATGGCGGCTATCAAGTCGAAGGACACGAAGCCGGAGATGATCGTCAGGCGCGGACTGTGGAAGCGCGGGTTCCGCTACAGGCTGAACTATCGGCGGCTGCCCGGCCATCCCGACCTGGTGCTGAGGAAATACAGAACCTGCATCTTCGTCAACGGATGCTTCTGGCATGGACACCATGTTGATTTACGATTTGACGATTCACGATTGACGATTGAAAATTCAGCATGCTGCAAGATTCCCCAGACGAACAGGGAGTTCTGGGTGAAGAAGATCAAGCGTAACAAGGAGCGGGACAAGGAGGAGCAGCGACGACTGGCCGAGATGGGATGGCACTGCATCACGGTGTGGGAATGCGAGCTGAAGCCGTCGAAACGGGAAGAGACGCTGGAATCGCTGGCCTTCACGCTGAACCACATCTGGCTACAGGACCACCTGTCGTCAAGGCCTTATTCGCATCAAGAAGAAGAAAACTTACCCGTGACGATAGCAGCTGAAGAGCTGGACGAACCTATTATATAACTCAAGTTTCCCACCCCTCAAACCTTTTAAGAACAACGAATTAAGACGAAT
>CAMHUC010000068.1 GCA_946188155.1 uncultured bacterium
TTTAATTTTATATATAAAATTTAATATATATATATAAATATATATATTTATATATATATATTAAATTTCTATTAAGACAGTTTGAAATCTTTTTTAGCTCAGAGTGAAAAATGCATTTGGGTAGGAGGGTAGGAGGGTAGGAGGATAGGAGGGGTAGGATGAGTAGGATAAGTAGGAGGGTAACCATCATATAGAGAGCCAGGCTTTGCCGCTTTGACTCGTCCAAGAATACCGAAGCAAATGAAGCCTCCTGTCGGCAACAAGAGCCTACTATTTCGGAATAACAGGCTCCTGTTGAAAGACAATATTTTGTTGTGTTCGCGTGCGAAGTGTCTTTCTGCCTTTAATACTTTCTTATTAATGTATGATACTTTAGCGGGTTTTTCCCGGAAAATTTTGGCGGTCTCGGAAATTTTTATTATCTTTGCACCATCTTAATCAATAATAGAATGAAGCTAAAACTATACACTCTGATCATCATGGGAGCATTCCTCCTGGCCGCCTGCCAGCAGAAGCAGCAGGGCGCGGCGGCACCTGACTTCGTGCGCGTGGAGAACGGGCACTTCGTCAAGGGCGGCAAACCTTATTATTATGTAGGCACCAACTTCTGGTACGGCGCCATCCTCGGCTCGGAAGGGCAGGGGGGCGACCGCGAGCGCCTGGCCAAGGAGCTCGACCTGATGAAGCAGATGGGCATCGACAACCTGCGCATCCTCGTGGGCTCGGACGGCCAGCGTGGCGTCAGGACCAAGGTGGAGCCCACGCTGCAGGAGGCCCCCGGCGTGTATAACGACACCATATTGGCCGGCCTCGACTACCTGCTGCAGGAGATGGGCAAGCGTGGGATGGTGGCCGTGCTCTACCTGAACAACTCGTGGGAGTGGAGCGGCGGCTACGGCTACTACCTGGAGCAGGCCGGCGAGGGCCGTCAGCCCCGTCCAGACGAGGTCGGCTATCCCGCATTCATGGAGGCCATGGCCAAGTATGCCACCAACGAGAAGGCCCACCAGCTGTTCTACGACTACGTGCGCTTCATACTGGGCCGTACCAATCGCTACACGGGCCTGGCCTACAAGGACGACCCCGCCATCATGTCGTGGCAGATAGGCAACGAGCCGAGGGCATTCTCCCGTGAGGCCATGCCCGCCTTCGAGAAGTGGCTCGCCGAGGCATCGGCGCTCATCCGCTCGCTCGACCCCAACCACCTGATCAGCATCGGCAGCGAGGGCGCCTGGGGCTGCGAGAACGACTTCGACTGCTGGGAGCGCATCACGGCCGACAAGAACATCGATTACGCCAACATCCACCTGTGGCCCTACAACTGGGGCTGGGCCAAGCAGGACTCGCTCATCGAGAACCTGCCGCGCGCCAAGGCTAACACGAAGGACTACATAGACCGCCACCTGCAGATATGCGCCAAGATCAAGAAGCCCCTCGTGATGGAGGAGTTCGGCTATCCGCGCGACGGCTTCAAGTTCGGCCTGGGCACGCCCACCGTGGGGCGCGACGGATTCTATGAGTATGTGTTCTCGCTGGTGGGTGACAACGCTGCCCAGGGCGGCTACTTTGCTGGCTGCAACTTCTGGGGATGGGGAGGCCTGGCCAAGCCACAGCATGAGCAGTGGATGCCTGGCGACGACTACACCAACGACCCGGCTCAGGAGGCGCAGGGCCTGAACTCGGTGTTCGCCTCCGACTCTACCACGCTCGGCGTTATTAAGAAAGAGGTGGACAGGATGAATTCCATTAGGACAAGCAGAGAGACTGCGAATTGAATGGATGTTTTTTATCGACTGCGAATTAAATGGATGTTTTTTTAAGACAACGAATTAAGACGAATTACACGAATTGCACGAATTTGATTTTATTTTAACGAATTACACGAATTTTGCTACGCGCTGACATTGCCATAACGGCACATCATTCGTGAAATCGAAAAATAACAATTCGTGAAATCGAAAATAACAATTCGTGAAATTCGTGAAATTCGTCTTAATTCGTTGTTGAAAAAGAAAAAACAGAATAGATGTAAAAAGAAAGCAAATATGATGAAGAAGATATTGAGCATATTGTTCGCATTGACAGTTGCCGTGCAGCTGCAGGCGCAGATCAGGGGCGAGAACATCGTGGTGACGGTAGAGCCCGACCACAAGGACTGGACGTACAAGGTGGGCGAGAAGGCACAGTTTGTGATAGAGGTGCGCCAGTCGGGCACCCTGATGGACAACGTGTCTATCGACTATGCCGCCGGCCCTGAGATGTATCAGGACGTGAAGAAGCAGACGGTGCTCAAGGACGGTACGCTGCGCCTGACGGGCACGATGAAGCAGCCGGGCTTCTATCGCGTGGACGTGACGGCCCACGTCGGCGGCAAGGACTACAAGCAGGCCTGCGGGGCAGCCTTCTCGCCAGAGCGGCTGCAGCCCACGACGGTGATGCCGCAAGACTTCGAGAGCTACTGGCAGGGTGCCGTGAAGGAGGCTCGCCAGGTAGACCTGAACCCCACCAGGCGCCTGCTGCCGGAGCGCTGCACGAAGGACGTGAACGTCTATGAGGTGTCGTTCCAGAACTTCCGCTGGAACCACCGCACCTACGGCATCCTCTCGGTGCCCGTCAAGGAGGGCAAGTATCCCGCCCTGTTGCGCGTGCCGGGAGCAGGCGTGAGGCCCTATGGCGGCGACATCTGGACGGCCTCGCAGGGCGCCATCACGCTGGAGATAGGCATCCACGGCGTGCCAGTGACGATGGAACAGAAGATCTACGACGATATGTTCAACGGCGCCCTGTCGAACTACTGGGAGACGGGCATGGACAACCGCGACAAGAGCTACTACAAGCGCGTCATCCTGGGCTGTCTGCGCGCCCTCGACTACATCGCCGAGTACACACCCTGGAACGGCCGTCAGCTGGGCGTGACGGGCTCCTCGCAGGGAGGATTCCTCTCGCTGGCCACGGCGGCACTCGACAAGCGCATCACCTTCTATGCACCCGTTCACGCAGCCCTCTGCGACCACACGGCATCGCTCAAGGGCGTGGCCTGCGGATGGCCACACTACTTCTACTGGAACAAGGGCAAGGGACAGGAGCGCGAGATAGAGACTTCGCGCTACTACGACGGCGTGAACTTCGCCCGGCTGATCACCGACAGCCAGGCAGGCTGGTTCTCCTTCGGCTACAACGACGACGTGGTGCCCCCGACGACGGCCTGGGCCACCTACAACACCGTGAAGGGCCCCAAGGAGATATCGCCCTACCAGATGACCTGGCACTTCTGGTATCAGGAGCAGTGGGACGAGTGGGAAGGCTGGCTGCTCAAGCAGATGGGAATAAAATAATAAATATGTTTACAGTGGACAGTTTACGGTTTACAGCTGATTACCTTGTAGGACAGGGTGATAGTTGTGTGATCATCTGTAAACTGTAAACCGTAAACCGTAAACAAAATAAATATGAAGAAACTAGTGATGATAGCAATGGCGACGGCGGTGATAGCTGCCTGCACGTCGCAGCAGAAGGCTGAGCCCGAGAAGACCTCGGCACAGCAGTTGATGGAACGCCTGGACTCGCTCAGGGCCAAGGGCATCATGTACGGACACCAGGACGACCCGATGTACGGCCTAACCTGGGAGTATCAGAAGGACTCGAGCGACGTGAAGAACGTCTGCGGAGACTATCCTGCCGTGATGGGCTTCGACCTGGGCGGCATCGAGATGGGCGACCAGAAGAACCTCGACAGCGTGCCCTTCACCCGCATGACCGAAGAGATCAAGAACCACTACCAGCGCGGTGGCATCGTCACCCTGAGCTGGCATCCGCGCAACCCTGTCACCACCATCGACGGTGGCGGCAATGCCGGACAGAAATTCCCTGAGGGAACGGCTTGGGACGTCACCGACTCGACGGTGGTGAAGCAGATATTGGCCGGGGGCGAGACGCAGACGAAGTTCCAGACATGGATGCAGCGCGTGAGCGACTTCCTGGCCACGCTGAAGACCGACGACGGCCGGCAGATACCCATCATCTTCCGCCCCTGGCACGAGAATTCAGGCTCATGGTTCTGGTGGGGCGAGAAGCTCTGCACCGTAGACGAGTACAAGCAGCTGTGGAACATGCTGCAGGACAAGCTCAAGGGCGACGGCTTCGGCGAGTCGATCGTGTGGTCGTACTCGCCTGGCTGCCAGGACGACCTGACGGCCGAGCGCCTGCTCGAACGCTATCCTGGCGACGACCGTGTGGACATGATCGGGCTGGACGGCTATCAGTGGAACCCAGACGAGAAGGATGCCTTCATCGCGCGCACCAAGCAGAACCTGCAGGTGCTCTGCGACGTGGCCAAGCAGCACAACCTGATTCCTGCACTCACGGAGACGGGCATGAAGAACATGACGCAGCCCGACTGGTGGTCGACCACCCTGCTGCCCGCCGTCCAGGACTTCCCCATCAGCTATCTGCTCACCTGGCGTAACTACAAGGAGGAGTGGTTCGGCCCCTCGCCCTCGAAGCCTGATGCCAAGTACTTCGTGGAGTTCTACAACTCCCCCAAGACGCTGTTCCTGAAAGACGTTAAGAATTGAAAGATTGAAGAATTGAAGAATTGAAATATGACAGAATTTGAGAAGAAAGTGGCAGCCCTGCGCCAGCATCACGAGGAGCTGCTGAGCCGTAAAAACGAACCCGTAGAGTGGGGCAACGGCATTTATGAGAAGTATAAGTATCCCATCCTGACTGCCGAGCACGTGCCCCTGGAGTGGAAGTATGACTTCAACGAGCAGGACAACCCATTCCTGATGCAGCGCATCATGGCGAACGCTGCCCTGAACTCAGGCGCCATCAAATGGGGCGACAAGTACGTGCTCGTAGTTCGCGTGGAGGGAGCCGACCGCAAGAGCTTCTTCGCCGTGGCCGAGAGTCCCAACGGCATCGACAATTTCCGCTTCTGGGATGAGCCTGTCACCATGCCCGACGATGTGATTCCCGCCACCAACATCTACGACATGCGCATCACGCGCCATGAGGACGGCTGGATCTACGGCGTGTTCTGCGCCGAGCGCCACGATGACTCGCAGCCAGGCAACCTCAGTGCCGCTACGGCCACAGCCGCCATCGCACGCACCAAGGACCTGAAGACCTGGTATCGGCTGCCCGACCTGAAGACCAAGTCGCAGCAGCGCAACGTGGTGCTCCACCCAGAGTTTGTCGACGGCAAGTATGCCTTCTATACCCGTCCGCAGGACGGCTTCATCGACACTGGCTCCGGTGGCGGCATCGGTTGGGCACTCGTTGATGATATCACTCATGCGGAGATCAAGGAGGAGAAGATCATCTACGAACGCAAGTACCACACCATCACCGAGGTGAAGAACGGCGAGGGGCCGCACCCCATCAAGACGCCGAAGGGCTGGCTCCATCTGGCTCACGGCGTACGCGCCACGGCCGACGGTCTGCGCTACGTATTATATATGTATATGACGGCACTCGACGACCCCACGCGCGTGATAGCACGTCCTGGAGGCTTCTTCCTCGTGCCCGAGGGCGACGAGTACCTGGGCGACGTGATGAACGTGGCCTTCGCCAACGGCTGGATTGCCGATGAGGACGGACGGGTGTTCATCTACTACGCCTCTGCCGACACCCGCATGCACGTGGCCACCTCTACCGTTGACCGTCTCGTTGACTACTGCATGAACACCCCTGAGGACGGCTACACCACGGCGGCCTCGGTGGAGACCATCAAGCGGCTGATTGCAAAGAACAAGAACAATGTATAATTAGTAATTCGTAATGAGTCATGAGTAATTATGATTACCTTCTTAGCCTGATGTCCCAGGGAAATTATTCGCTGGTATACAAGGGTGGTCTCGACGGAATGCATAGGATGGTCTCGACGGAACACTCCGTTGCAAGTCTAATCATAATTACTCATTACTAATTGCTAATTACTCATTAATCCAAAAGTTATGGCAAAGACTAAATTAATCGAAAAGATCGGCTACGGATTCGGCGACATGTCGTCGTCGACATTCTGGAAGGTGTTCTCCTACTACCTGCCGATATTCTACTCCAACATCTTCGGACTGACGCTCGTCGATGCCGGTGTGCTGCTGCTCGTGACGCGTGTCTGGGATGCCGTCTCAGACCCCATGATGGGTATCATAGCCGACCGTACCAATACGCGGTGGGGCAAGTACCGCCCCTATCTGCTGTGGGTGGCTCCGCTGTTCTCTATCTGCGGCATCCTTCTGTTCACCACACCCGACTGGGAGTACGGTGCCAAGCTCATCTGGGCCTACGTGACGTATATCCTGATGATGACCGTCTATACGGGCATCAATGTGCCCTATGGTGCCATGCTGGGCGTGATGACCGACGACTCCAACGAGAAGACGGTGTTCAGCTCCTTCCGTATGTTCTTCGCCTACGGCGGCTCGTTCATCGCCCTGGCCATCTGGGAGCCGCTGACCAACATGCTGGGCGGCGACGGCACCACCCCCGGCTACAAGACTCCCGAGGGCTGGTTCTGGGGTATGGTGTGCATCTCGGCAGCCTGTTTCGTGATGTTCATCCTCTGCTTCCTGCTCACCCGCGAGCACCTCAAGACGGTGTCTACCGTCAGCGTGGGCAGCGACTTCAAGTCGCTGCTCTCCAACAAGCCCTGGTGGCTGCTCATCGGCGCTGCCCTGTGCTCCAACCTGTTCAATACGGCGCGAGGTGCCACGGTGGCCTATTTCTTCCTCGACATCATCGGGCAGGATGTGAAACTCAACTTCTTCGGACTGGAGTTCTTGTTCTACGCAGGACTCTTCCTGAGTATCGGCGAGGTGTCCAACATGGCGGGTGTGGCCCTCTGTGTGCCCATCGCCAACCGGCTGGGCAAGAAGACCACGTTCATCCTCGTCAATGCCGTGCTGCTGGTGCTGAGCGTCGCCTTCTTCTTCGTGCCTGTCACCCAGTCGGGATTCTGGACGATGCTCGTGCTGCAGGTGCTCATCTCCATCTTCACAGGTATCATGTCGCCTCTCATCTGGAGTATGTATGCCGATGTGTCCGACTATGCCGAGCTGAAGTTCCACACAGCCTCTACCGGCCTCATCTTCTCCTCGGCCTCGATGGCCCAGAAGTTCGGCGGCGCTATCGGCGGTGCGGGCGTCATGTGGCTCCTCTCGGCAGTGGGCTACATCACCGACTCGGCACAGCTGTCGGCAGGCGTGGTGCAGCCGGAGAGTGCGCTGCTGATGCTGCGCTGGCTGATGAGCTTCATCCCTGCTGCTGTTGCTGCACTGGCCATCGTCGTGGTGTGGTTCTATCCGCTCACCACTGAGCGCATTAATGACATTAATGCGGAACTGAAGAAGGTGCGAAATATTGAATAGAATGCATAATTCATAATGCATAATATGATGGATACCAAAACAATGAGAAAGGAAATGAGGGATGTTGTGGAGAACAACATCCTCTCATTTTGGTCTACTAAGATGGTAGACCACGAGAATGGCGGCTTCTATGGTCGCATCGACGGCAACGAACAGCTTCACGCTGACGCAGAGAAGGGGGCCATCCTCAACGCCCGCATCCTGTGGTCGTTCTCAGCAGCCTATCGCGTGCTGGGCAAACCGGAATATCTCGACATGGCCACGCGGGCCAAAGACTATTTCATCGACCATTTCATCGATCGCGAGTATGGCGGCGTCTATTGGAGTCTCGATGCCAAGGGCAATCCGCTGAACACACGCAAGCAGTTCTATGCCATCGGCTTCGCCATCTACGGCATGTCGGAGTATGCTCGAGCCACAGGCGACAACGAGGCGCTGGAGTGCGCCCTGCAGCTGTTTGACTGCATCGAGGAGCATGCCCTCGATCATGAGTACGGTGGCTATATCGAGGCCACGGCGCGCGACTGGAGTCCCATCGAGGACATGCGCCTGTCGCCGCTCGATGCCAACTACCCCAAGTCGCAGAACACCCATCTGCACATCATCGAGCCCTATGCCAACCTGTACCGTTGCCTGCGTGAGATGCAGTCCAAGAGTTCTTGCAGCTATGTGCCTGCCATCGGTGCCGTGCTGCCCATTGAGGTCAGCGTGCCCCGGGAGACTGTCGCCCGCGTGGAGGCAGCGCTGCGCAATATCATCGGCATCTTTACAGACCGCATTCTCAACCCTGAGACCCACCACCTCGACCTCTTCTTCGAGATGGACTGGAAGCGCGGCGCAGGCCGCCTGGAGAGCTACGGCCACGACATAGAGTGCTCATGGCTGATGCACGAGGCAGCAATCGTGCTGGGCGACGCTGACGTGCTGGCACGCATGGAACCCATCGTGCAGATGGTGGCAGAGGCATCGGCCAAGGGGCTCAGGCCCGACGGCTCGATGATCCATGAGGCCAATCTCGACACGGGCCATGTGGACGACGACCTGCACTGGTGGGTTCAGGCGGAGAACGTCGTGGGGTGGTACAACATCTGGCAGTACTTCGGCGACGAGGATGCCCTCACGCGAGCCTTCCGCTGCTGGGAGTATATCAAGGCCAAGATTATCGACTGGGACAATGGCGAGTGGCATTGGAGCCGCCACCCCGACGGCACGCTCAACACCGTAGACGACAAGGCCGGCTTCTGGAAGTGCCCTTATCACAACAGCCGCATGTGTCTCGAGATTATCGAGCGCAGCGAGTAGAGCTTATTGTTAATAGTTTAAGGTTTATAGTTTATAGTTGATTACATTTGCTGGTAGAAGGGCTTGCAGGGTAATCATCTATAAACTATAAACCTTAAACTATAAACTTTGAACTATAAACTGTAAACAATCTCAGAACAGTCCGAGGAACTTCTTCTTCTTCTTCTTGCCCTCCTTCTCCTCCTTTTCCTTCTGAGCCTTCTTGGCCTCCTTGGCGGCGGCCTTCTCTGCCTTGCGCGCCTCCTTGGCCTTCTGCTTCTCCAGCTTCTTCTGCTGCTTGCGCGCCTCCTTGGCCTTGCGGTCCTCGTCAGACATCTTGTGGAACTTGATGCCAGGGTGCGTGATCTTTATCTTGTTCATCTCGTCGGTGTTGGTGAAGGAGAACGAGCAGTAGAGGTCGCGGTAGTTGCCGTGCTGACGGATATCGCCAGAGGCCACAGCCCCGTCGCTGTTGATGGTGGCAGAGATGTGGCGCACGTGGATGCCGCCATAGCTGCAGTCGTCTACCAGGGCGCTGACTTTGCCGATGGGCAGCTTGCCGCCCTTCTGACGGCGCATGATGCCTGTACGCGACTTGGAGATGTCTACCTTGAAGTCGGCAGAGGCTTCCAGACGGCCTATCTCCTTCATCTCCATCACCTTGCCCAGGTTGAAGGCCTTCGAGCTGACGTGGCCTGTCAGGTATTTGTTCAGCCCGTCGATGGTCAGCAGGAAGTTGAGGGGCCCTGCTGCCGTGCCCAGTGTGCCTTGGAATATTTCGCGCTTATACAATACGGAGAACTGTCCTGTGTAGGTGATGTCGCCCAGGTTGTTCATCTGCTTGATCATCAGTTTCTTCACGGTGAACTGGTTGATAATCTTCTCCTTGATGTCGCCCTTGGCCGTCATCTTGCTCACGTTGAAGCGTATGTTGAGCTTCTCCTTGTCCTTCAGGTTGTGGATGTCGCCCGTGGCCTTGATGCTCAGCTTCTTGTCGTTGGTGGTGACAAGTATGTCGCGGAATGCCATCGTAGAGTCCGTGCCGCTCATGCGTACGCTCAGGTTCAGCGGCATGGTGAACTTGGCCAGCGGTGGTGCGAAGGGTCGCGCGATGTCTCTCAGGATGGCCTTGCCTTGGATGGTGCTGGTGGAGTAGGAGAACTTGCGGCCAGCCTTCTTGCTGGGCAGTGTCAGCTGTGCCTGGGCTATCTGCAGTCTTGTGTCCCTTTGCTGTAGCACGATGTCGCTCAGGTTGACCTTCTCCTTGGTGGCCTTGAAGGCAGCGTGCAGGTCGCGTATGTCGAAGCCTGTCACGGAGTCCTTGGCGGTCATCTGTGTCAGACGGCCCGTCACCATGCCCTTGCCGATGGTGTCAATGGTCAGCCGCAGGTCGGCCGTGACGTCCATGTGCTTGGCGTCGAAATATCCCTTGTTGGGCTTGCCACGATTCTTGCGCGGCTTATGGTTGTCGTTCTTGTAGTGCAGCTGGCTGATGTCCACCAGCAGGCGTCCCCCTTCCTCTACGGGTAGCTTCGTCTCCGTAGTGGCCGTCAGCAGGCCTAAGGATGCGAAATTGCTGACGATGGAGTCTCGCCTGGAGTGCGATGTCCACGAGGCATCCACGCCCTTGATTTCCAGGCGCTGCTTGCCCGACCATGCCTTGTCGTATCGAGCCTGGGCCAGACGGATGTCGCTGTCGTTGTACTTCACGCTGATGTCCTCCAGCGTCGCCTTGCCGATGTCGAAGTCCAGCTTCTGGCCGTCGTCCTTCTTCTTCTGCGGCTCGTCATCCTTCTTTTTCTTCTTGAAGGCGTCGATCACGAACTGGTAGTTGGCCTCCTCTTCTGCCGAGGGCTTCAGCAGCAGGGCGTGGAGTCCGCTGATGCCAGCCGCCTCGATCACCACGCGACTGTTCAGCAGCTCGCTGAGCACGATGTTGGCATCCAGCTTTTCCATCTGCAGCATCTTGCGCTGCTGGCGGTCTTCTATCTCCAGGCCGTAGAGCTGTACGCTGCCTGTGAACACGCCGATGCTCACGCTGTCGATGCTCACGTTGGTCTCCAGTTTTTCACTTAGCATCGTCTGGGCCTTCTCCAGCATCTTGGCCTGAAACTTGCGGCTGTTCAGCACGAATGCAGCCACCGTCAGCAGAAGGACTGTCAGCAGACCTATGCCGCCTACTATCTGGAGTGTACGGATGATTATCTTCCTCATAAATATGACAATTTGGTTGCAAATATACAACTTTTTTTTGAATATCCCCATATTTTTCGTACTTTTGCAAAAGAAATCAAGCAAAAAGGCAATCAATCATGTACGATCAAATTGGGGGAGATACCCTCTTTACTATATTGTATTCCGTAGTGGCGGCTATGGCCATGATGGCAGGCTGCTATCTGCTGTTCAGCAAGGCCAATGCCTTTGCCATCGGCATCACGCCGCCACGACGCCTGCGCCGGTGGACGGGCGTGTTCTTAGTATTCTTGGCTTTGAATCACGCTTGGTATATGCAGCTCTTTTTCCTTTCCTCAGCCGATGACATCTTGATGGCCGACCTTATAGGCGGGCTGCTTCAGGGCGTGACGCTCCTGCCTGCTGCACTCATCGTATTGCTTGCCATGCTGCAAGACCGCAGGCGTCCGTTATGGCCTCTTGGCTTGATGATAGCACCTGCTGTGGTAGGTCTGGTAGCCTGTGTCGTCAGTCGTAGCGAGGCGCTCTTCCCCGTGATTTACGCATACGACCTGCCGTTGATCATTGGCCTTATTGCATATATGGTACGCGCGTTAAGGCAGTATGGCCGCTGGCTGCGCGACAACTATGCCGACTTGGAGCACAAGGAGATATGGCGCAGCTTTATCGTGCTGGCCATCATTCTGCTGGCATTCACCGTCAATGAGCTTTGCGACAAAGCCCCAGTTTATGAATACGCCATGCTGGTTGTCACCGCCACGCTCGTATGCTACCTCCTGTGGCGTGTAGAGACGCTAAGCGATTTGAGCATGCAGAAGGTTTCAGGTTACGAGGTCGCCTCGCTTTCGGGTTATGAGGTGAAATCACCTAAAAACCTCATAACCTCACAACCTAAAGACCTCACTTCACTGCTACAGAAACATTGCATAGACACGCAGCTTTACCTGCAGTACGACCTGAACATCTCCCAGCTTGCCAAAGCTATCGGGACCAACCGTTTCTATCTCAGCCAGTATTTCTCTTCCCAGGGCATCACCTACAATACCTATATCAACGATCTGCGCATCAATCATTTCACCAGACTCTACCGTGAGGCTGTTGCCGAAGGCCGTTCCTTCACCGCCCAGCAGCTGGCAGGCGAAAGTGGATACCGGAGTTACAGCACCTTCAGGCTTGCTTTCCAACAGCGTATGGGGCAAAACGTGAGAGCCTGGATGAACGAGATGGCCCAAAACTCTCAAAAACAGCAAAAATAATATCAAAATCAGCAAAACCTTTTCCGACACGCATTTGCGGTAAAGCTGTTATGGGGAATTTGTCTTAACTTTGCATTCGGAAATGATATCAGAATTCCCTATGACATGTTTTACCCAAATAATATCGTATAATAATGAGAGATCAAAAAAATTGGATGCTTGCCGCCATCCTGTCTTGCGGCACGACAGCAGTACTCACATCATGCAGCAGCACGGTCGACAACCCGGCACCAGTGAATCCTGGAGGGGAGACAGTGAAAGCCATCGACTACAGCGACGAGGACAACTGGATGTACCTGTCTGAAGCAACAAAGGACGTTGATGTGTTCTATGTCTATCCCACCGAGTATGTCGACGATGCCGAGGGCGCACCCATACATGCTGCCATCGACGAGCCGGCCATGCGCCTGCCGGCCATGCGTACTTCTCTCGTGCAGGCAACGGCGTTTGAGGATGTCGCCAATGTCTACGCACCTTTCTACCGGCAATGCAACATGGCCGCTCTGGCCAAGATGTCTATGGAAGATCGCGAAGCAGCCTTCAACTCTGTTCCAAAGTCAGATGTGTTTGCTGCCATCGACTACTATTTTAAGCACCTCAATGGCGGACGCCCCTTCATCCTTGCAGGACACTCGCAGGGCTCCATCATGCAGAGCTTTGTACTCTCAGAGTACATGAAGGCCCATCCCGAATATCTGAAGCGCATGATTGCTGCCTACGTGATCGGCTTCTCCATCACTGAGGATTATCTCAAGGCCAACCCTCACCTGAAGTTTGCAGAGGGAGCCGACGACACCGGCGTCATCATATCGTACAACACCGAGGCGCCTGGCAACGAGAACAACATCGTTGTCATGCCGGGTGCCATCAGCATCAATCCCATCAACTGGAAACGTGACGAGACATACGCCTCGGCAGAGGAAAGCCTGGGCGGCTACATCTTCAACGAAGAGACCGGACTGCCAGAGGACTATCCTCACGCTGCAGATGCCAAGATCGACCTGAAGAGGGGTGTAGTCATTACGACGTCCAAGGCCGTAGCACCTGAGACTTTCCCACTCTTCGGCCCTGCCAGTTTCCACGAGAACGACTATCCGCTTTATTACTATAACATCAAGGCCAATGCAGCCACGAGGGTTGCAGCCTATAAGAAAAAGATGGAGCAGTGATTTGACTGACATCGTGCAGGCCTGAAAATAGGTGTTTCGTCTCGGGAAAGCAAAAGAAAAACAGATTTTCCTTTTGCTTTTCCGAGACTTTTCGTACCTTTGGCTGTCGCCGAAGGTACTTTGTCTCGGAAATGAAAATAAAATCAGGCATTTATTTTGCATTTCGCTCGACTTTCCGTACCTTTGCACCATCATTGCAATGAAACAGAAGGAACATCAGGTCGTCATCTCGCTGGCCTCCAATGAGGAGCAGGAACGAAACATGCAGGCGGCGCGCGAACTGCTCGACGCGCTGCTGACCCATGTGCGCTATACGGAGGAGATATGGACGGAGCCCGTGAACAGCCATCGGCGCGAGCCCTATCTGAACCAGCTCTGCCGGGCACAGACGCAGTTGGGGGCCAACCTCCTTGGCGAGGTGCTCAAGGAGATGGAGCACAGGCTTGGACGGACGCACAACGAAGAGGGTATCGTGGTGATCGACCTCGACATCCTGCAGTACGACGACCAGCGGATGCACCTGCGAGACTGGGATCGGGAATATGTCAAGAGACTGATTGTACAGCTATGAAGAGAATACTTACCATTTGCCTGCTGACGCTGCTGGCCGCTACGAGCCATGCCCAGCAGTTCGATGACCATTTCGAAGACCGCACCCTCCGCATCGACTACACCTTCTCTGGCGATGCTTCGCGACAGGACATCTATGTCGACGAGCTGCTCAGCCTGCCCCGTTGGTATGGCAAGCGCCAACATCTGGCAGAAGTGCCACTGAAGGGCAACGGGCAGATTGTCGTGCGCTCGGCAGGGGACGGGCAGACGCTCTATTGCCAGTCGTTCTCGACACTCTTCCAGGAGTGGCTTTCTACGGCAGAGGCGAAGCACACCCGGAAATCGTTTGAGAACGTGTTCCTCGTGCCATTCCCCAAGTCGCCTGTAGACATCACGGTAGAGCTGCGCGACTATCACGACCGGGTGAACGCCTCGATGACCCACCGCGTAGACCCCAACGACATCCTGATACGCAGGGTGGGGGAGCGGCTGGTGACGCCCTACGTGACGCTCCAGCAGGCCCGCGACACGAGCCGCTGCATCCGTGTGGCATACGTCGCCGAGGGCTATCAGCAGCAGGAGATGGACACCTTCCTCGCCGACTGCCGCGTGGCGATGGAGTCGCTCTTCGCCCACGAGCCCTTCAGGCAGACGCAGAACCGCTTCAACATGATTGCCGTGATGCCCCCATCCGCAGACAGCGGCACCAGCTGGCCCGCCAAGGGCATCTGGAAGCAGACGGCACTGGGCTCACACTTCGACACCTTCTACAGCGACCGCTATCTGACCACGCTCCATCTGAAGCGCCTCCACGACGTTTTGGCCGGAACACCCTATGAGCACATCATCATCCTGGTGAACACCGACCACTATGGGGGAGGCGGCATCTACAACTCCTATAACCTCACCTACACCCACGGCGAGCAGTTCCGCCCAGTGGTGGTGCATGAGTTCGGACACAGCTTCGGAGGACTGGGCGACGAGTACCCCTACGGCAACGACGACCCCATGTACTTCCCTGATACGGAGCCCTGGGAACCCAACCTGACCACGCAGCACGACTTCAGCGGGAAATGGGAGCAGCTGGTGCGTGAGAAGAAGGCCGGACTCATCGAGGGCGGCGGCTATCTGTCGAAGGGCGTATGGCGCGGATTTGAGAACTGCCGTATGCGTACGAACGAGGAGCCGGAGTTCTGCCTGGTCTGCCGCGAGGCCCTTTTGAGGCTCATTGATTTCTATACAAAGTAAAAGTGTGCCCCAAGGGTGCATTTTTTTATAAATATTCGATAGATTTACAAAAAATCTTTGTACCTTTGCAGCCTATTAGAACAATATTGTTATAACATTATATTTATTTTATGAACTTTACTTTGTTAATTACCGTCTTGTTGACGGCACTAACATTGGTGGCAGGGGCCTACGTCGTGGCCAAGCTGATAGGACCGCGGTCCTACGCGAAGCTAAAGGGTGAGCCCTATGAGAGTGGTATACCCACGCGAGGCAGCTCGTGGCTGCCCCTTTCGGTGGGCTTCTACCTCTTTGCCATCTTGTTTCTCATGTTCGATGTAGAAACGGTGTTTCTGTATCCATGGGCAGTAGTAGTGAAGGAGTTCGGTGCGTCTGCTCTGCTCAGCATCGGCTTCTTTCTGGTAGTTCTGGTATTAGGCTTGGCGTATGCCTGGCGGAAAGGAGACTTGGAATGGAAGTAAGAAAGCCTCACATCAAGAGTATTCCCTACGAGGAGTGGAAAGACAACGCCTCGTTAGAGAAGATTATCGACGAGCTCCACGAGGGCGGCGTCAATGTAGTGACGGGTTCGCTCGACCAACTGATCAACTGGGGGCGCTCTAACTCGCTCTGGTCTCTCACCTTCGCCACCTCGTGCTGCGGCATCGAGTTCATGGCCTGCGGCTGTAGCCGTTACGACTTTGCGCGCTTCGGCTTCGAGGTGACGCGCAACTCTCCCCGTCAGGCCGACCTGATCATGTGCGCAGGCACCATCACCCACAAGATGGCCCCAGCGCTGAAGCGTCTGTACGACGAGATGGCCGAGCCCAAGTATGTGGTGGCCGTGGGTGGCTGTGCCATCTCGGGCGGCCCCTTCAAGTCGAGTTATCATGTGGTGAAGGGCATCGAGGAGATTGTGCCCGTGGATGTATTTGTGCCTGGCTGTCCCCCGCGCCCGGAGGCCATCATGTACGGCATGATGCAGCTGCAGCGTAAGGTGAAGATTGAGAAGTTCTTTGGCGGTGCCAACCACAAGCAGACAGCCGAAGAGCGCGAGCTCGGCGTATCTAATGAGGAGCTGACGTTCCGCAATAAGCTTGGTGACCATCGCCGGGAGCCCATCGTGGTGACGGATGTTCCCAAGGAGTTTGTGGAAGAAATGAAGAATGCTGCGACAGAGCCGCAGCCTACAGGAAAGGAGGCAGCCGTATGAAACTGGAATTCCTATCATTCGATTTCGACAAGTTCGCACAGCAGATGCGCAGCTTGAAGGACAAGAAGGGCTTCGACTACCTGGTGACCATCGTCGGCGAGGACTTTGGCCCGGAGGAAGGTCTCGGCTGTGTCTATATCCTCGAGAATACGAATACTCACGAGCGCTGCGCCGTGAAGCAGATAGCCCGCAAGCAAGTGTGCGGCGACGGCATGTCGAGCAACGGCACGGGCGATACTGACGGCGAGCTGACATACTATATCCCCACCGTCAGCGACATCTGGCGCGTGGCTGAGCTGCTGGAGCGCGAGGTCTACGACTTCTATGGCATCGTGTTCCTCAGCCATCACGACATGCGCCGGCTGTTCCTCCGCAGCGACTTCAAGGGCTACCCCTTCCGCAAGGACTGGAAGTTCGACGACAGCTATACGCTGGACGACGACGTGGAGCCCGACTACGGTCTGGAGTACTATATCGACAAGGACGGCTACCTGCAGTCGAAGCAGAACAAGCTGTTCACACAGGACGACTACGTGATCAATATCGGCCCGCAGCACCCTGCCACGCACGGTGTGCTCCGTCTGCAGACGGTGCTCGACGGTGAGACCGTCAAGCGCATCTATCCCCACTTCGGCTATATCCACCGTGGTATCGAGAAGATGTGGGAAGGGATGACATATCCCCAGACGCTGGCACTCACCGACCGTCTGAACTACCTCGGGGCCATGGAGCACCGCCACGCGCTGGTGGGCGTCATCGAGGAGGCGATGGGCGTGGAGCTGACAGACCGCATCAAGTACATCCGTACCATCATGGACGAGCTGCAGCGTCTCGACTCCCACCTGCTGTTCACCTCGTGCGTGGCTCAGGACCTGGGTGCCCTCACCGCCTTCCTCTACGGCATGCGCGACCGTGAGCACGTGCTCAACTGCATGGAGGAGACCACTGGCGGACGCCTGATTCAGAACTACTACCGCATCGGTGGCCTGCAGGACGACATCGACCCCAACTTCGTCGAGAACGTGAAGGCACTGGTGAAGTACCTGCGCCCGATGATTCAGGAGTATCTCGACGTGTTTGGCGACAACGTGATTACCCACAACCGTCTGGAGCAGTGCGGCCCGATGTCGCTCGAGGACTGTATCTCGTACGCCGTGACAGGCCCTGCCGGACGTGCCTCCAACTGGAAGAACGACGTGCGCAAAAACCATCCCTACGCCATGTACGACAAGGTGGAGTGGGAGCAGTGTACGCTCGACACGTGCGACTCGATGGGCCGCTATCTCGTCCACATCAACGAGATGTACCAGAGCCTGAACATCATCGAACAGCTCATCGACAACATCCCCGAGGGCGACTTCTACGTGAAGCAGAAGCCCATCATCAAGGTGCCTGAGGGGCAGTGGTACTTCTCCGTCGAGGGCGTGGCCGGCGAGTTCGGTGTCTATCTCGACTCACGTGGCGACAAGAGTCCCTACCGCATGAAGATGCGCCCGATGGGCCTCTCGCTCGTTGGTGCCTTCGACCCGATGCTGCGCGGTCAGAAGATTGCCGACCTGATAGCTACCTGTGCTGCGATTGACGTAGTGATACCTGATATTGATAGATAATTAAGAGTTAAGAATTAAGAATTAAGATAATATGTTCGACTTTTCTATCATAACACAATGGTTCGACCAACTGCTGCGGACGACCTTAGGCTGTCCCGACTGGTTGGCGATATTGATAGAGTGCGTGCTGGTGGGCGTGGGAATCCTGGCGGGTTATGCCCTGCTGGCCATCGTGCTGATATTCATGGAGCGCAAGGTGTGTGCCTACTTCCAGTGCCGTCTGGGCCCGATGCGTGTTGGCCCGTGGGGCTTGCTGCAGGTGTTCGCCGACGTGTTCAAGATGCTCATCAAGGAGATCTTCTTCGTTGACCGGGCCGACAAGCTGCTCTACGGCGTGGCTCCTCTGCTGGTGATTGTCGGCAGTGTGGGTGCCTTCTCGTTCCTGCCCTGGAACAACGGTGCCACGGTGCTCGACTTCAATGTGGGCGTGTTCCTGCTGACGGCCATCTCCTCCATCGGCGTGGTGGGTATCTTCCTCGCCGGATGGGCTTCCAACAACAAGTACTCTGTCGTCTCCGCCATGCGTGGCGCCGTGCAGATGATTTCCTACGAGATGTCGCTCTGCCTATGTCTCATCACAGCTGTCATCCTGACGGGCACGATGCAGATGTCGGGCATCGTCGAGGCACAGACGGGACCCTTCCGCTGGCTCATCTGCCAGGGACATATCCCCGCCATCATCGCATTCCTGGTGTTCCTCGTCGCTGGTAATGCCGAGGCCAACCGCGGCCCGTTCGACATGGCTGAGGCCGAGAGTGAGCTGACGGCCGGCCACCACACCGAGTATTCGGGTATGGGCTTCGGCTTCTTCTACCTCGCTGAGTTCCTCAACCTGTTCATCATCGCAGGTATTGCCGCCACGGTGTTCCTCGGCGGCTGGGCTCCGCTGAACATCGGCATTGAGGCCTTCGACACGCTGATGAACTACATCCCCGGCATCGTATGGTTCCTGGGCAAGGCTTTCTTCCTGGTGTGGATCCTGATGTGGATTAAGTGGACGTTCCCCCGCCTGCGTATCGACCAGATCCTGAAGCTGGAGTGGAAGTATCTCATGCCGCTGGCCCTGCTCAACCTGGTAATTATGACTGTTGTAGTGGCCCTCGGCCTATATATTAAATAAGGTGTACTAGAAATACTAGTGATGCTAGTTAAACTAGAATAGATATGGAAGAAAACAAATCATATTTCGGAGAAATCGGGCACGCTGCCAAGACGCTCGCCACGGGTATGAAGACCACCTGGAAGGAATACTTCAAGGACTTCTTCACCAACAAGTCGACGGAGCAGTACCCCGAGAACCGCAAGACGACACTCCACGTGGCCAAGCGCCATCGCGGGCGCCTGGTGTTCAAGCGCAACGACGACGGCTCGGCCCGGTGTACGGCTTGCACCCTGTGCGAGAAGGCCTGTCCGAACGGAACCATCAAGATAACGGCCCACATGGCCGAGGATCCTGAGACGGGCAAGAAGAAGAAAGTGCTCGACGACTATGCGTACGACCTGGGCGACTGTATGTTCTGCCAGCTCTGTACTAACGCGTGCAACTTCGGCGCCATCGAGTTCGTCAACGATTTTGAGAATGCTGTGTTCGACCGTGGTCGGCTGGTGCTCCATCTCAACGAGGAGGTCTATCAGGGTGGCTCGCTGCCCAACCTCATCGAGGGCGGTGCCCAGTGGCAGGTCGGAACGTTTAACACCAAAACGAAGTAAGACAAGATTATGGCAAATTACGTTATGTTTTTCATTCTCGCCGTTGTCATACTCGGTTCTGCCGTCTTGTGTGTGACGACTAAGCGAATCATGCGGGCCGCAACGTTCCTGTTGTTCGTGCTCTTCGGCGTGGCAGGACTCTATTTCCTGCTCGACTATACATTCCTGGGTGCTGCCCAGATCAGCATCTATGCCGGTGGCGTGACGATGCTCTATGTGTTCGCCATACAGCTCGTCGGCAAGCGCTCCCTGCAGGGCCTGGTAGAGCAGGTCAGGGGCAGCCGCGTCATCTTTGGAGCCATCATGTCGCTCGTGGGACTTGCCACGGTGCTGGTGGTGCTGCTGAAGCATCAGTTCATCTATGCCGCGGCCGCCCGTCCCGATGCGGAGGTGCCCATGGAGATTATCGGCCGTGCCCTGGTGGGTGCCGACCGCTATGAGTACGTGCTGGCCTTCGAGCTCATCTCGGTGTTCCTGCTGGCTTGCATCATTGGTGGACTGGCCGTGGCCAGGAAAAATTCATTAAGAAAGGAGGAGTAAGCGTATGATACCTGTAGAATTCTATTTCGTGCTCAGTGCACTCTTGTTCTTCATCGGCGTCTATGGCTTCATCTCTCGCCGTAACCTGATTGCGATGCTCATCTCGGTGGAGCTGATTCTCAACGCGGTCGAGATCAACTTTGCCGCCTTCAACCGCCTGCTGTTCCCCAACCATCTGGAGGGCTTCTTCATGTCGCTCTTCGGCATCGGCGTGGCAGCAGCAGAGACGGCCGTGGCCATCGCCATCATCATCAATGTGTATCGGCTGTTCAACAGCGACAATGTGGACAGTATTCAGAACATGAAACGATAGTAAGAGTAGTTAAGAGTTAAGAATTAAGAATTAAGAAAATATGTACAGTTACACGATTTTCATAATGCTTCTGCCGCTGCTGTCGTTCCTCGTTCTGGGACTGGCTGGCATGAAGATGCAGCACAAGGTGGCCGGCCTCATCGGCACCTGCTCGCTGGGACTCGTCACGATACTCTCCTACCTGACGGCCTTCCAGTATTTCGGAGCCGACCGTGTGGGGGGTGTCTATCAGACGATTGTTCCCTACAACTTCACTTGGTTGCCCCTGGGCAATCTCCATTTCGACATGGGTATCCTGCTCGACCCCATCTCGGTGATGATGCTCATCGTCATCTCCACGGTGTCGCTCATGGTACACATCTACTCCTTCGGCTATATGCATGGTGAGAAGGGCTTCCAGCGCTACTATGCCTTCCTGAGCCTCTTCACCATGTCGATGCTGGGCCTGGTGCTGGCCACCAACATCTTCCAGATGTACATGTTCTGGGAGCTCGTGGGTGT
>CAMHUC010000069.1 GCA_946188155.1 uncultured bacterium
GGAGCCTCGGATGATGGAGTAAAAGGGCTTTTACTCGACCCCGGAGCCTCGGATGGTGGAGTAAAAGGGCTTTTGCTCGACCCCCGGGGCCTCGGATGGTGGAGTAAAAGGGCTTTTGCTCGACCCCCGGGGCCTCGGGTGATGGAGTAAAAGGGCTTTTGCTCCATCATCCAGGCACAAAGAGAGGCTGCCCCCGTGAGCGTGACTATCAGAATGCGAGGATGGGGCGAACGCGGGTGCTGATGTACTCGGAGCCCTTAGTGTCGGGCATAAACGTGAAGCCTCGGAAGTCACCATCTGGATTGATTATGAGGAAGAGGGCGTTGTCGGCGTCACACTCGGAACTAGACCAGTAATGGAGCCGCTCGGAATTCATACTGTCGTATTTGCCAGAGCCTGCCTTTTTGAGGGCGTTCTCCCACTTGTCAATAGCACCATACCAGTAGCCAAAATTATTGCGCCATGCAATATTACTCTCGTCCAGTCCGCCAAGGCCCTCCATCATCTTCACCCACTGCTGGGCAGATGGCAGGAACCAGCCCGTGGTGCCTGCGGGAGCCGGCAGTCCTTTATAGTTCTTGGCTGCCGCTGCGGCAGGATATCTGTCGGCATTAGCGGCCAGCGTTGCCGTGTACGAGTAGCCGCTACAGTAATATATTCGTTTCAGCCCATACAAATTCGTCACCTTATCTGATAATTTCGATACTTTCTCCGTGCTCCATTTCACATGGCTTGCCGCATTCTTCAGGCAGAGCACCAGGCCGTGGCCGCCGCCGTGGTCCCTCTCGAAAATTTCGTCTTCAGCGTACTTCGACGGATCGGCGACGTAGGCTACCACGCCGATGGGCGTCTTGCCCGGCTCAAGCGTCTTGCTGAAGGTGCCGTCGCTGTAGTAGAGGTCGCCCACTGTCGGTGTACTATACAGCTTTATAATATCATCGATGCGCTTCATCTGATAGTCGTAGAGGTCGGTGTGGCCGCTCATCTTGCTTTGGTAGGGGCGGCTGTGCTTCTTGCTCTTGTCGAACTCGGAGCCGTCGCCATAGTCCTTGATTTCGGGCAGGTAGTTGCGGCTGAGCACGATGGGATTCTGCATGTTCTTCATCTTGACCTTCACCTTCACGTTGACTTCGAGGAAGGGGATAAACGTGCTCCAATTGCCTCCTAAGACCTGAGGTTCAATGGCATATCCATTAGCCCCCCTGCCTTGTACTTTTTCTTGCCAAGAGTACACTGGACCTGGTTTAATCGGCTGTTCGCCGTTGTCTACTGTGTACACAGTATATAATGCTTGCATTCCACACTTATCTTCTTTTTCATAGAGGAAGTCCCAAAGGCAATCATTTTGGCCGTAATCAGACATAGAGCCTTTAAAATTCCAATTAACGTCTCTTACGTTTTCGTAATAAATTCTAAATCCATAACAAGGCTGACGGAGTAATCCGCCACCGCCGTAAGTCGCATACAGTTTTTCGTTTGCAGGCTGCATTCCGGCCCTGGCACCGCAGATGGCATCCACTTCCATCCACTCTATCTGGCTTTCGGGGAATACGTCGGGGTTCAGCTCCACCTCTATGCTACTCGGGTCGAAGAAATAGGGCTTATATTGGGGATAAACGTACCACCACCCATTATCCGAAACATTTATTCTATCCCAGTATATGCCATTACCCGTCAACCAGTAAACCACTGGCGCCGTCTTCAGGTTCCAGATGCCCTGTCCCATGTGCGAATTCTTCAGGTCGAAGTCGTTCAGTGAGATGGTGGGCGAGGGGATGCCCGTGGTAGCCTTAGAGCCGGTGAGGAATCCATCGGTGTCGATGTTGCCATTCATTCCGAGGCTGATGGTTCCATCGAGTTTGTAATTCGCCGCACCGCCGCCGTCTCCGCCGAGTCCGGCCAGCGAGGCTCCGGTGCCAAACATCTGGCCCAAGGAGGTTAGCCCCCCGGCCCAGTTGCCTGTATAGAAATTGGCGATGGCGCTGCCTGCCTGTGCTGCTGCCTGCAGGCCCATCATCACGCCCTTGGCCGTGCTGCTCGACGAACTCTTCTTGGCCACCTGGTCGAGTTTCAGGTCGGCCTTGATGGTGCCGTCGATATCGGCGGTCAAGGTGCTGTAGAGCGAGACATCATGCTTGTCCCACGAGCGCATCTGCAGTTTGATGGTTGACTTCGTGTCGTGGTTGGCATTGGCGCGATAGGTGGACATATCTACGTCGAATGCCCACCAGCCGGCGTTGGGCACGATGAGTCCGTCGCTGCTCTTATAGTCCACCCAGGGGGTGACGTACTCCATGTAGGTGTCGGCTCCCGTCTGTCCGATGGCAGCCTTGTTGGTGATGGTGCGGTCGGAGGGCACGCCGTAGCCGTAGAGGGAGTGCTGGGCCAGGTCGTCGCTCATCGACACCTGCCACACGTGGTCGTTGCCCGACGTGAATTCCCCGGGCATGTAGTAGAAGAAGCGCAGGATGCCGAGATACTTGTTGTAGAGGGCGAAGAAGTTTCTGTTCTTCACGCTGGCGAGGTTGCTGCCGCAGAGGTTGAGCGCCAGTTCCCATCCGTTCTCGGGGGTGATGTCGTTGCAGAACCCCTCGGGCAGGTTGGTCTGCAGGGAGCCTTCATTGTGTTCGGTGTTCCAGGGCAGGGGGATGATGGTGAATCCGTTCTTGGTCGGGTGGTCGGTGCCCACGCCGTCGTAGATGTATATCCACTCCTCGGTGCGCCAGGTGGAGGCGGTGAAGTCGGTGTTGGCGTTGAACGCCGTGGGCGTCAGTCCGCCGTTGAACTGCTCGTCCCAGTCGTGTATCATGACGGCCATCTGCTCTGAGGGCTTCTCCAGCGTGAGGGTCAGCTTGCCGTCGGTGGCGCTGACAGTGCCGTCGGCGTAGGTCATCGTCCACTTCTTGAAGTAGTCGGCATACTCATGGTAGGCATCGCTGAAGTCGAGGGTGAGCCGCCCGTCGGCAGTGCTGGTGTAGGTGAACGTGGCCATGTCCTTGCCGCCGATGATGGCGATGGGGTCGCTGTTGTCGTCGTCGAAGAAGAAGGTGACGCCGTAGCCCGTGCCGTCGCCATTGAAGCATACGGCCTGGCCCATGCGGGTGTAGGGGTAGGAGTCGGTGGCATCGCTGAAGGTGCCCTCCTGTTCGGTGAGGCTCCACCAGAGTCCGCTCACCTGCTTGGCCAGCGGGTTGGGGTCGCCGGCGGGGTTGTCGTGCTCAGCGCATGATGCCAGGCCCAGCAGCATCGGCAGGGCGAGCATCAGCAGAAGTCTGATTTGTTTTCTCATTGTTGTTAATAGTTTAAATGTTAATATTAAAAAGGAATTGTTCTGCAGAGATGGATGTTCTGAGTTCTACGGTAGTCATAACCTGTTGCTGTTTGAAACGTTTCGGGTGCAAATTTACAAAAAGTTTTGCAAAGTTGTTGCATTTTACCGATAAAAGTGCAAAAAAGGACGGGCGAAGGAACGCCATTTCGTCACCTTCGCCCAGCAAAGAAGAGAGATTGTCTTACATGCGTGCTTTCTGCTTGTCGCCGGCACCGGAGCCGCGATACTTCTTGGACGAGCCAAGCGGCATAGCCGAGCGCGAGCGGGCCTCGTTGAACTTCCACGTCAGGTCGAGTCCTCCCGTTCCGCATGCGTGTCGTCAGTACTGCCTTTACGGCACTTGCCCTTGCCGTAATTTTTCACACAGATCTCACAGATATTTTTTATCTCACAGATTTCAGCGACATTGTCGCGAACCCTCCGTATGCTTGCCAGCCGAATCTGTGTGATCTGTGAGATCTGTGTGACTCTCTCAACTTGCCCTTGCCGTAATTTTTCACACAGATCTCACAGATCTCACAGATATTTTTTATCTCACAGATTTCAGCGACATTGTCGCGAACCCTCCGTATGCTTGCCAGCCGAATCTGTGTGATCTGTGAGATCTGTGTGACTCTCTCAAATAGATCAAGTGATTTATAAGTCAGGCAGCATGCAACTCGTCATGAGGCATTGTCCTGAAGCGATTCCTGTTTCGAGGAGCAGAATCTCGCTCATCAAGGAGGCAATCCTTAACTCATGTTTCGGAAGTTAAAGAATTCCTGAAGTTAAAGAAGTTAAGCCTGTCGCAGCTGTCTCTACGTCAGCCGCAGGGCCATCATCGTCAGGTCGTCGTTGGGCTCGGCTCCGTCGCGGTGTTGCTCCACTGCGGCAGTCAGGCGGTCTATCAGCTCGTGGGCGGTAGTGAACGGTTGCTCACAGAGCAGTTCTATCAGCCGTTCGTCGCCGAGCTGTTCCTGCTGGCGGTTCTCTGCCTCGTTGAGGCCGTCGGTATATATCAGTAGCGGGTGGTTTCGGATGTCGTCGATGCTCTCGCCCTCGTATTCGATGCCTTCGAAGAGTCCGATGGGCACGTTGGACTGCATCTCGAGGAAGTGATAAGTGATAAGTGATGAGTGATAAGTACCGATGGCTGGCGGGTTGTGGCCGCAGTTGCAGAAGTCCAGCCGGCCTGTGTCGATGTGGAGCATGCCGATGAACATGGTGACGAACATGCCGCTGTCGTTGTCCTCGGAGAGTTCGTTATTCATATAGGTGGCTATCTTCTCCGGCTTGGCGTGCAGTTTGGCCAGGGCGCGGAACAGGCGTGTGGCCTGTGCCATGAAGAGCGATGCTGGCACGCCCTTGCCGCTGACGTCGCCCACGCAGAAGTAAAGCACCTGCCCCTGCTTCTCGTTGTTGCTGTCGGCCGAGGGCCTGGGCGGCAGCAGCAGCACGTCGTAGAGGTCGCCTCCCACTTCTCGTGCCGGTGTCATCGTGGCGTAGATGTCCAGGCGTTCGCAGGTGGGGAACAGGCTTGGCACCATCGACCGCTGTATGTCGCGGGCGATGCGCAGCTCGCTCTCGATGCGCTCCCTGGCGGTGGTGGCTTCCTCCAGCTGGTCGTAGGCCTGGTGCAGCTCGTCGTTAGCCCGTTTCAGTCGGCGGGCCGAGCGGTGGCGCAGTACTGTCACCACGCCGAGTGCGACGATGATGACGAGTGCGATGATGACGGCATACCAGAACTGCATCTTGTGGCGGTGGATGCGCAGCTCGTCGAGTTCGGTCATCGTCTCCATCTCCGAGAGTTGCTGGCGCAGCTGCCCCTGGCGGTCGTTGCTGCGCAGGTCGATCATGGGTCGCAGCTGGTCGTAGGCCTCGTCGGAGCGCCCCAGCTTCCTCAGTATCTCTGTGCGCAGCAGTCCCAGTCCCCACTGTAGCCCGGAGTTCTGGGCCAGGGGCTGCATCTGGTCTGTCGTGGCCAGTGCCAGGGCATAGTCGCCGCGTGCCTTATAGTATTCGGCAATGGCGCGCAGGGCTTCGTACTCGTTCTGCTCGTCGCCGTTGGCCAGTTTTGCCAGCAGGCGGTTGACCAGCTGTTCTGCCCGGCGGAGATTGCCCTGTCTCACTTCGAGCAGCGCCTCGGCGTTGAGCAGGTTGTCGTGGTAGGTGCGGTAGATGATGGTGGCCGTGTCGCCCCACTCAAAGCCTCTGACGAGTGGCTTGGCCACCTTGAGGATGCGTTCCTCCTCGTCGTAGCGGCCTGTCAGCTCGAGGGCGTAGGCGTAGTGGTAGAGTGCGAGGATACTCTCGCGGCGCAGGGGGTAGTGGCGCAGCACCTCGAAGGCTTCGCGCATCTGCTGTAGTCCCTGCTCGTGGTCGCCGATGTAGCTGTAGAGCCATGCCATCTGTGTCATCACGATGCCTCGCCCCAGTTCGTGGCGGTTGTTGCGTGCAAACTCGTAGAGCTTGCGGCACTCGCGCAGCCCGGCCATCGTCTGTCCGCCGTGCATCACCTTCGATATGGTGCAGAGCGCGGCCACGTAGTAGTAGTGCTCCCACTGCTTTTGTTGCTGGAAGAAACGGAGTACACCGTCCTTCTCCTTCTCCAGCTGCTGGTGCTCGCCAAGCAGCATCCATTCCACCATCCGGTTATAGATGGAGTCGCCTTTCTCTCCAGCTGTCGTGGCTGAGGACGCTGCGGATAGCGAATACTGTATGGCGAAGAGCAGTACTGCTGCCCGCAGCCGCGCTGCTCGCTTTATGATTATTCCATATTTCATCTGCCTGTTTTGCTTTTTGCTGGCAAAAGTACACATTTTTTATGAATTTTCTGTCTTTTTATTGCTTAATTCGCGGAAATAGTGTAATTTTGCAACCGCATGAACTAAATAATTTCAGTTTTAAGCAAATGAAAAGATGAGAAAACAAAGTTTCATGTTGAGGACACTGGCAGTGGCACTGGCAGTGTTCAGCAGCGTTGCCGCTATGGGGCAACAGACGGAGCAGCGAGAGCAGTCGAGCTCGCTCGAATTGCCGAGTCGTGACGGATGTCGGCAGAGCCAACAGCAGAAAAAGAGTGGGCAGCCCGACTGGCTGAAGGAGCTCACGAGTCGTATCACCCTCAACGGCTACGCCCAGGGCGGCTGGAGCTACCAGGACCCTAATGGCGAAAAGACCAACAGTTACAACCTTAAGCGCACCCTGCTATGGGCAAAGGCACGCATCACCGACCGCTGGTCGTTCCTGTTCATGCACGACTTCTCGAGCGTGGTACAGGAGTTCTACACCGACTACCGCATCACTCGCAACAACGCCCTGACCGTCCGTCTGGGACAGTTCAAGCACTCCTACACGATGGAGAATCCCCTCTCGCCGACGGTACTCGAGCTGGTTGACGTCTACTCGCAGGCCGTGCTCTATCTGGCTGGCGAGGGCCCCGACCCGCTCAACGGCGTGAACTACGGCCGCGACATGGGCCTCGAGATCTACGGCGACCTGGCGAATGGCTTGCTCCGCTATAATCTGGCCCTGATGAGCGGACAGGGCATCAATCGCAAGGACCAGAACAACCAGAAGGACTTCATCGCCAAACTCGAGGTGCGCCCCGCTGACGGACTGCGCCTTGTGGCCTCCGGCTATCTGGGCACGGGCTGCGCCGTGGGCACGGCCAAGTGGAACCCCGACATACAGGTGGGCGACAACTACCGGCGCAACCGCTACTCCGTAGGTGCCGAGTACAAGACGCGGCCCTACACGGGCAGCCGATACAAGGAGGCACGCCCCGCTTCAATCCGTGCCGAGTGGCTCGGCGGACAGGACGGCGACGTGGGCTCGCGCGGTGGCTATGTGACGGCCTGCATCCCCGTGGTGGATGCACTCGACGTGGTGGCCAGCGGCGAGACCTTCGACCGCAACACGAAGGTGGACGGCTGGGATCAGACCAACCTGACCATCGGACTGCAGTACTGGTACTACAAGAAGTGCCGCGTGCAGCTGCAGTACACCCGTTGCCTCTGTGGCGAGAATATCTCAACAAAGGATTATAACTGGCTTCAGGCCCAAGTTCAAGTAGCATTCTAAGATTATGATTATCAAGATAGTATTGACCATCATCTTCCTGGCCGTGATGATCGGCGTGGGGCTCTATACCCGCAAGCAGGCCAGCAGTGTCGACGGATTCGTATTGGGCGGCCGCGCCGTAGGCCCCTGGCTGACGGCCTTCGCCTTCGGCACCTCCTATTTCTCGGCAGTGGTTTTCGTGGGCTATGCCGGACAGTTCGGCTGGCGCTACGGCCTCTCTTCGACATGGATCGGCGTGGGCAACGCCATCATCGGCTCCTGGCTGGCCTGGGTGCTGCTGGGGCGGCGCACCAAGCTGATGACGCAGCACATAGAAAGCCGCACAATGCCCGACTTCTTCGGCACCCGTTTTGCCGACCAGGGGCTCCGCGTGGCGGCTTCCATCATCGCTTTCGTGTTCCTTATTCCATACACAGCGGGTGTCTACAAAGGCATCTCGACGCTCTTCGAGATGGGCTTCGGCATACCCTACGAGTATTGTGTGGTCATTATGGCCATCCTGACGGCTGTCTACGTCATCCTCGGAGGCTACAAGGCCACGGCGATGAACGACTTCATCCAGGGCATCATCATGCTCTTCGGCATCGTAGCCATCATCGTGGCCGTGCTCAACGCTCAGGGCGGATTCTCGGCGGCTGTCGACAAGCTGGCCCTGCTGCCCAGCGATGCCGACCCCAGCGTCAACGGCGGCTTCGCCTCCTGTTTCGGCCCCGACCCGTGGGGACTGCTCGGCGTGGTCGTCCTGACCTCGCTCGGCACCATGGGACTGCCCCAGATGGTGGGTAAGTTCTACTCGATTACCGACGAGAGTGCCATCCGTCGCGGCACCGTCATCTCCACCATATTTGCCTTCATCGTGGCAGGCGGCTGCTATTTCCTCGGCGGCTTCGGGCGTCTGTATGACCCCGTCATCGTCAACGGCAAGATAGCCTACGACAGCATCGTGCCCGCCATGCTCGTCACCCTGCCCGACGTGCTCATCGCCCTCGTGGTGCTGCTGGTGCTCTCGGCATCGATGTCAACACTGGCCTCGCTCGTGCTCACCTCTTCCTCCACGATGACCCTCGACCTCATCTACCGCGACAAGAAGTCGCTGCCTGGCGAGGTGGAGGAGGGCACCATCGACGACATCGTGGCCGAGAAGATTGAGCGCCGCAAGGTGGTGGTGATGCGCGTATTGATCATGTTCTTCATCGCCATCTCGCTGCTCATCGCCCTCAATCCACCTACGTTCATCGCCCAGCTGATGGGCATCTCGTGGGGTGCGCTGGCCGGAGCCTTCCTGGCACCCTTCATGCTCGGCCTCTACTGGCGCGGTGTCACCACGGCCTCCGTATGGGCCTGCTTCATCTGGGGTGTGGGCCTCACGGTGGTCAACATGCTGCTGGGCAATCCCATCAACCCCATCAACTGCGGCGCCATCGCCATGGTGGGCGGATTCCCCGTGGTGCTCATCGTCAGTCTGCTGACCAAGAAGATGCCGGAAAAGACCGTTGACACCATTTTCGAGTGCTATAAGTAGCCTTTGCAACCAGGTTGCACCAGATGTGCCGTACCTTTGCAGCGTGAAATCAATCAAAACTGCAAAGATATGGCACATCAACATTCTCACTGCTGCTCCTGCGAGCACGAACATCACCACCACGAGCATGATCACCATGGACATGCCGAGCACGAACATCACCACGAGCATGATCATCATGGACATGCCGAGCACGAACATCACCACCACCATGAGGAGGGCGGCTTGAAGAAACAGCTCACGCTGATCGTCGTCACAGCCATCCTGCTTGTCGTCGCCGTACTCATCGAGCATGGTCATTTCTCTCACCTCTTACCTCTCACCTCTCACCTCTCAAGAGTCCAGCTGCTGCTGGTCTATCTCGTACCTTATTTATTAATAGGCCGCGAGACGCTCCATGAGGCCTGGGAGGGCATCCGCAGTGGCGATGCCTTCAATGAGCACTTCCTCATGTCCGTCGCCACCATCGGAGCCCTGCTCATCGGATTCCTGCCAGGGGCTGAGACGCAGTTCCCCGAGGCCGTATTCGTGATGCTCTTCTTCCAGGTGGGCGAGCTCTTCGAGGGCTATGCCGAGGGGAAGAGCCGTCAGAGCATCGCCCATCTGATGGACATCCGTCCCGACGTGGCGCATCTGGGCGATCGCGATGTCAGTCCCGAGGAGGTTAGGGTAGGGGATGTCATCGTCGTCCGTCCCGGCGAGAAGGTGCCCCTCGACGGCGTGGTCATCGAGGGAACGTCTGCCCTGAACACCGTGGCCTTGACGGGTGAGTCGCTGCCCCGTGATGTGGCCGTGGACGACGAGGTCATTTCCGGCTGTGTCAACCTCTCCGGCGTCCTCCGCGTGCGCGTCACGAAGCCCTTCGGCGAGAGCACTGTGTCGAAGATCATCCGGCTCGTGGAGCATGCCGGCGAGCACAAGTCGCGCAGCGAGGCCTTCATCACCCGCTTTGCCCGCATCTATACGCCCGTGGTAGTATTCGCAGCCTTGGCTCTGGCCGTCCTCCCGCCCCTATTCATATCTCTCACCTCATTCCCGAGCATAGCTCGCCTACCCGTAGCCTTTCACCTCTCACCTCTCACCTCTTTTCCCACCTGGTTCTACCGTGCCCTGATGTTCCTCGTGGTCAGCTGTCCGTGCGCCCTGGTCATCAGCGTGCCGCTCACCTTCTTCGGAGGCATCGGGGGGGCATCGCGCCGGGGCATCCTCGTCAAGGGGGCCAACTATATGGATGTGCTTTCGAAGATAGACACTGTGGTATTCGACAAGACGGGCACGCTCACCCACGGCCAATTCGCCGTCACAGCCGTACATCCCTCCCCCCTCGACGGCGACAGCCAAATAGAAAATAGTAAATCTGTAAATAGTAAATCTCAACTCCTCCATCTCGCCGCCCACGTAGAGCATTTCTCCACCCATCCCATAGCAGCCGCCCTGCGCGACGCCTTCCCCGACGAGGCCACCGACGGCTGTCGCGTCACCGATGTCGAGGAGATTGCCGGACAGGGCATCCGCGCCCGCGTTGAGGGCCGCTTGGTCTCAGTGGGCAATATGAAGCTGATGGAAACCGTGGGGGCCTGCTGTCAAGACTGTCCCGAGTGTCATGCCGCTCACGATACGGGCACCGTCATCCACGTCGCTATCGATGGTGAATATGTCGGTCACATCGTCATCAGCGACCAGCTGAAGCCCGACAGCCGTGAGGCCATTGCTCAACTCCAGAGCCTGGGCGTGGCCAAGACGGTCATGCTCACCGGCGACCGCCAGGAGGCGGCAGAGCACGTGGCCCAGGAGCTTGGCATTAGCGAGTTTCATGCCGGCCTGCTGCCTGCCGACAAGGTGGCCTATATGGAAAGGCTTATGGAGGGCGACAGCCCAATCGTAAATCGTAAAGAGTGCGACAGCCCAATCGTAAATCGTAAATCTGTAAATCGTAAATCCCTCGTGGCCTTCGTGGGCGACGGCATCAACGATGCCCCCGTGCTGACACGTGCCGACGTGGGCATCGCCATGGGAGGCCTTGGCTCAGATGCCGCCATCGAGGCTGCCGACGTGGTGCTGATGGACGACAGCCCCTCGAAGCTGCCCCTCGCCATCCGCATCGCCCGTCGCACGCTGGCCATCGCCCGCCAGAACGTTGTGTTCGCCATCGGTGTCAAGGTGGCAGTCCTCATCCTCGCTGCCTTCGGCCTGGCCACCATGTGGCTCGCCGTGTTCGCCGACGTGGGCGTCACCGTGCTTGCCGTCCTCAACGCCATGCGGGCGTTGAGGGCGTGAGCCACCTCTGAAATGTGCTGCGCACGTGATTAAAGTTTGTATAAACCATCTATCCCCTCTATGATTTCTGCAACAGTCTGTATGCTAACGGAATATCCATAGACGATTGCCGTTTTATCCCTCTATGTACCCTCTATGATCCCTCTGGATTAAACGCATGATGAATATTAGGGAAAGAAATTATCATAATTAGAATAATTATGCCAACAAACTTTGACTATAATAAGTAACTGAGAAAAAGAATTAACGGAAAATTCGTGTTCAATTCATGGCAATTTTTGTTTATATAAAACAAATAATTATCACGAATTGAACACGAATTTCTCATTATAGCTGACACCAACGGGCACTGAGCCTGCACGCTCCGGGCGCAGACTGCAACGCAAACCGCCGAGGCATCGTTCATGATGTCTCGGCGGCAGATATTCGGATAGAATGGTGGGGGCTACTCGTGCATATTCTGTGCGTGACAGGTATCTACAACTGTAATGACATCTCCGTCGATAGTGTAGGCGTAGTACCATTTGTCAGTGTTAGCCATATAATAGCCCGCCCATCGGCTGATGGTAGGCTGGCGACGAGGCAACGTGCGCTCGATGGCATAGATGTAGAAGATGGCATCGCGGATATTGCGCTCCATGTCCTCGAAGGAATAGGTGTGACGATACTTCAGGGCTACATTACGGTAGAACGTTCTAATGTTGCCGACGGCCCTTTGGGTATACCTATATTTATATGGCATCCTTCAGGTCATAAATTGATTTCACGTCGCTCATTACCAGTTCATAGGCCTCTTCTGGGGTATAGAACTCCTTGTCGAGTGGCAGCTGCTCGTAATTTTTGCCCTCATAGAGGGTCTTGTCGGTGTAGTCGATTTCTTTCATATCCCTGTTTTATTATAACTGGGTGCAAAGATAATGCAAAAATTCGAATTATCCAAATAATTGCCGTTGTTTCAGTAAGTCAAAGAACGCTTTTATAGCCTTTATTATTTGCTGATGCATTCATTATTTCATACATCTTTTCCTTGCTTGCGATACTCGCTGGGCGCCATGCCGAACTGGCGCTTGAAGGCGCGGGTGAAGGTGGGCAGGTCGTTGTAGTCGCAGACTGCGGCTATCTCGCTGATCTTGCGACCGCCCTGCTCCAGCTGTGAGGCACTATAGAGCAGACGCTGCTCGCTGACCCAAGCCACGAGGTTGGTGCCAAGCGCCTGGTGAATATATTGTGACAACTCGTCGCGACCGATGCTGGCTATATCTCTGTGGGCATAGGTGCCTCCGTAGCGACCTGCTTTTGCCATTATGCCGATTGCCCCGTTCGCTCAATCCAAGCCTTGACAGATAAAACAAAGTTGTTGCTTCCAGCAGCATTTCTAAATGTATCGAATTCGGTACAATTAAAATCGGGGTTATACAGCATCTCCCATTCACCAAGATACTCTATGGTGCTCTTCAGGCATCAGAAACGAAAAGAAGATTTATATGAAGTTGCATGGGGGCAGGAACGTTGTGTTATTACACATTGTTCCTGACCCCATGTGTTGTTTTCGCCGACGTGGGTGTCACCGTGCTTGCCGTCCTCAACGCCATGCGGGCGTTGAGGACGTAGGGTAATCACCATCTGCCAGGTGGCGATCTTTTCCGGGATTATTTTGCGAATTATAAGAAATTTGCTACCTTTGCATTCAATGCCTGTCCCCATGACTGTTGCTCACTCCCACAGTTCATCATTGCTGATAACTTCTATGCGCTTCACGCCCACAGGCCAGTCGCTTTCTTCATGGCAGTTGTTCCAGTCGTTTGCTGCCTCTTCTAGTGCTTCCCATGTTGGCGTTATCTCCATTCCCGTATATGCCGAGAGGTGGGAGCAGGCTTCCTCGATGGTGTCGAAGTACTCGATATCCGGCTCGCAGTCCACGATGTAACGGCTGGGAAAATAGCGTCCAGCATCGTCATTCGTAACATACGCATCCCAGTCATCGCCCTCGGCCTCAAAGAAGAACTGCAACGACGGATAGTGCCGCTGTATCATTCTTAACAGAGCGAAAGGCGGTTGCCAGGCCGTCTCGGTTAGGAAGCTAACCTTGTTGCCCCTCATAGTCAGGAATTCCCATGTTCCCCTACAATACACTTCGCGGTAGTCTTCACCCAATCTCGTCACCAGATTGCCCAACCACCTTTTCTTTTCGAAGAAGCCATTCTCCACCAGTGACTCTTTTCGCTCTTGCAGCCGCTTCATCTTGTTGTAGAGCGACCGTACTTCTCTCTTGTCGCCCTCAAAGACAACGCTCATAAATGCCGGATTACTCATTTTTTCGGCAAAGGTCGGAGATCCGTCTCTATTCTCCAAACAACTTTGATCTTTTTTGATCTTTTTTGTTAAGTTTTGATCTATTGGCTTTTTTCTGCTTTATTTATGTTACTTTTGCATCATGTATGAAGAAGTATAAAATTGAAGTAACGGAAGTATTGAGCCGTATCGTTGTTATAGAAGCAGGAAATAAAGCTGAAGCTATTGACACGGTTTGGCAGATGTACCGAAATTGTGACATCGTTTTGGATGCTTCAGATTACGTAGAAACATCTATCAGCGTAAAAAAGGAGAAAAGCTAAGTGAAATGCTGGTTTTATCGAGATAATTGATTAACTTTGCACCCGCTTATTGCTCATGTCTTTGAGCGCTGGCAAAAATATTGTGGAATTAGATAGCAGTATCTAAGTTCTAAGAGACTTTTAACGAAAACAGTCCACCAAACTAACAGTAGTTACAGAGAGTCTCTGGGGATGAGGATACGCCTATGCTGTATAGGCGTACCCCTTCCTTTCACCTCTCTGTATGGGCTTCTGTGGTGGACGGCCTTCGTTAAGTGGTGAATAGGAGGAGGGTACGCTTTCTTTTGTCCGCAGCCAAAGAAGACAAAAGAGTAATGAGCAAAGAAGCAAAACCATTTTTGAAATGGGCCGGAGGAAAGGGACAACTGTTATGTCAATTGTCTGAACACCTGCCAAGAAAAATCAGCGAAGAGCCGTTTACTTATATTGAGCCCTTTGTGGGTGGAGGTGCGATGCTGTTCTATATGCTGCAAAGCTTCAGCAACATCAAGAAAGCTGTCATTAATGACGCGAATGAAGACTTGATTCTGACCTACAGAACGGTCAAAGCAGATGTTGAGCTACTGATTGCACGCCTTGCAGAAATGGAATCGGAATACTTGGTGAAGAGCCAGGAAGAGCGTAGCCGCTTTTTCTATGATATTCGGGATCGCTACAATCAGCACGTTGGCAGCGAAACTGAACGTGCAGCGCAACTGATTTTCCTGAACAAGACTTGCTTCAACGGGTTATACCGAGTGAATGGAAAAGGAAAATTCAATGTTCCTTTTGGCAGATATACTAACCCTACGATTTGCAATGCCTCAGTTCTGCGATCTGACAGCCAACTATTAAATTCGGCGAACGTAGAGATATGCCAAGGTGATTTTTCCGACACATTGAACCACGCTAACGGCCTCACCTTTGTCTATCTCGACCCTCCTTATCGCCCCCTTGATGCCACATCGAGTTTTACCGCCTATGCCAAAGGTGATTTCAACGATGATGACCAGCGGAAACTGGCTGGCTTTTGCCGTCAGTTGTCTGACTGGGACTGTCTGTGGATGCAGAGCAATGCAGACTGCTCGGCCAAGAATCCTGAAGACACTTTCTTCGAAGAACTCTACAAAGACTATCATATCTTCAGGGTATTTGCTGCCCGCTTTATCAACGCCAACCCAAGTAAGCGTGGAAAATTAACCGAACTATTGATTAAGAACTATGAATAAGGATTTCAACTTGTTTATGTCTCAATTGTACGAGACAAATGCCACTCTCGATTTCTATTGCGATTTCGATAAGATACAGATGAATGTAGAAGAGATTGCAATTAGCCTGAATACATTGAACTATTTATTAGGCAAGGAAAATATGCAGGCTGCCGTAGAACAATTATGGAAGAGAGACCCATCCGTTTTCCAGGTACTTGACATTCTTATCGCAACAAGGCGCAAAGATGGAAAGATGTACTTGTTGCCTGATAAGACAGCACGCCCTGTCAACGAACTTTATTCTTCTGCAGACGGAGTGGTGGAATTCCTAAATGGTACGGGCTTGACGAAAGTATTCCAGAACCGGGAGGTCAAAAATCTTGTAGACTACGTCTTTGGCGTTGAGACAGGTCTTGACTCTAATGCGAGGAAGAACAGAAGTGGTCATGTGATGGAGAACTGGGTACACGACATATTCAACCAAAACGGCATTCCATGTGAAAAAGAAGTTCAATGCAAACATCTGCCTGATGTAAAGAATGTACTCGGCAAAGACATAAAACGCTTTGACTTCGTGATAAAAACAAGGGCGCAAACCTATTTGATAGAAGTAAACTTTTACTCCAAAGGTGGTGGTTCTAAGCCCAGCGAAGTGGCACGGGCTTATTCAGAGCTTTCTCCAAAGATAAACGGCATCGACGGTTACAAGTTTGTTTGGATAACGGATGGAAAAGGATGGGATGGCGTCGGCTCTTTCAAAGAGGCATACGAGGAGATCCCTTACGTATACAATCTGACCAGCATTCAGGATTTCGTGAATTTGGTTCTTTCAGAACTATGATTAAGCCTTTCTATCGTTCTCCTGACCATGCCTTCAACCTGCTCTGTGGCGATACGTTCGAGCTGCTGCCGCAGTTCTCGTTCAAGTTCGACATGATATTTGCCGATCCGCCTTACTTCCTTTCGAACGGAGGTATCTCGGTTCAGAGCGGCAAGGTGGTGTGCGTGGATAAGGGCGACTGGGACAAATCGATGTCGCAGGAGGATATCAACACCTTCAACATGCGGTGGCTTTCGCTGTGTCGTGAGAAGTTGAAAGATAACGGCACGATATGGATTTCGGGAACGTATCATAACATTTTCAGCGTGGCCAACTGCCTGACGCAACTTGGCTATAAGATTCTCAATGTCATCACATGGGCAAAGACGAATCCACCACCCAATATCTCCTGCCGTTATTTCACCTACTCTACAGAATTTATCATCTGGGCGCGTAAGCGTGAGAAGGTGGCTCACTATTATAACTACGAGCTGATGAAGCACATCAACGATGACAAGCAGATGACCGACGTGTGGCGTATGCCTGCCATTGCACCGTGGGAGAAGTCGTGTGGCAAGCATCCCACGCAGAAGCCGTTGGGGCTGCTGAGCCGCATCATCATGGCATCAACGAAGCCTGGTGCATGGATACTCGACCCATTCGCTGGGAGCAGTACTACTGGCATCGCTGCCAATCTGCTGGGCAGGAGATTTCTCGGCATTGAACGTGAGGAGGGGTTTGCTGCCATGAGCAAGGCTCGCAGCATCGAGATAGAAAGAATAGAAACCTATGGAACGTATCGCAGTAAAATTCCAGACATCGTAAAGGCTGAGAACACACAGATGGATTGCTTTGCCTGTCAGGAGCCGCTGCCGATAGAAATGCTGCCCTTCCTTGAGGAAATGGCCAACTATAGGAAGATGGAAGTGGCAGACCCTGTGATATGGGTGTTCAACTGGCTTTTGATGAAGTCTCTTCAAAGCCATATTTCTGCTGGCTTGCCACCTGTTGTAAACGATGACTCTGAGACATTGATACTCGGTGCTAAGCTATTGAAGAACGACAAGTATGACACGGCTAAATCCAACCATTTCTGGCAGGACATCGGCAAGAAGTATAATGCTGGTCGGAAATTCTACGATAAGATAGATAAGATAAGCTGCCTGAAACGAAACCGACTGGCCCTCTGGGATGTATTCAATCCTGACGGAACAAAAAACGACATAGATCAGTTCTTGAAAGATAATCCTCAAATCAAGGAGATTGTCATGTATGGCAGAGGTGTGATGAGATATTACAAGCCTAAGATGGCAGACGTCATTTATGGGAATTTTTAGGAAGGATACAACTATCGTCAAGACACAATGGCTCATTGCAGGATGCTATATATGCTACTTCTGAGAGTTCCACGGCCTGGACCTGCATGGGTGTTTGAGTGCTGAGACGGTCCAGTCGTTGGACTGATCATAGGCGACGGCCGTGATGCTGATGCAGCAGCCGTATGGAAAATGTTTGCACGGTTTTTCTTGCCACTGTTGCCACTAAGCGCGTTACGTGCTGACTATCAATGGATTACGTAGTGGCAACAACGCCGTTTCTCTTGCCACTCTTGCCACTACCGTTGCAATGGCTAAACGCCTGTAAATCAATGCGTTTGGCATAGTGGCAAGAGTGGCATCGGAAATAAACTTAGGTGGCGATGAAAAGACAAGTAAGTCGGGGCTAATTAACAATTATTATCAAATAATTTCGCCTACTATCCTGCTGTCTCAGAAATTTTGTCTATATATGCATCCCAAAAGCATACTAATAAAATAGAGACAATGAAAAGAACATTTAAGAGACTGGGCACGGCACTCGTCGCAGTGCTGACCCTTGCCACGACAACCAGTTGTGAGCGTCAGAGCATGAATGACAATCCCGTGGAGGTATCGTCCGTGACGCTGGAGGATGTGCTGAACGAAGGCGTAGTAGTGAACTTCTCGTTCACCCTGGACGGCGAGGACTACGTCGTGTCGTTCATGAAAGTGGGCGACGAGTATATAATCCCCGTCAGGAATGCTGGCGGGAATTATTCGACTGGGGTTAGTAGGCGTGGTCGGACTGGATTTCCTCGCGGGTGATCTTCTTGGAGTCGATGGCTCGCCAGGCATAGATGATGTAGGCCAGCACGAAGGGCACGAGCAGGGATACGTAGAACATGGTGCGCAGGGTGAACTCGCTGGAGCAGGAGTTGGCCAGTGTCAGCGACGACTGCAGGTCGGCCGTGGAGGGGTAGTAGGCCGTGTGGTTCCAGGCCGACGTGAGCAGCAGGCATAGCACGGTAACGACGGTTCCTGCGCCTGCATACCAGATGCCCTTGCCTTGTTCATCCTTGCGGAACAGCTCGATGCCTATGCCCCACAGCACGCTGACGATGCCGAAGAGCAGGAACACGAGCAGGTAGGGCATGGCGAGCAGGTTGTGGAGATACTTCATGGGTTCCATGAAGATGAGGCCCTCATCGGTGTAGGCATAGCCGTCCTTGAGCAGCAGGTGAACCAGATAGGCCACGAAGAGCAGTAGGAAAGGTACGGCAGCACCGATGAGGTGCTTGCGGGCGCGGGAGCGGATGGCATCGTCGGCGACATTGTTCATCACGTAGAGGATGCCGAGCACGCGGGCGAGGAACACCACGGCGAAGCCGAACACAAGCACCCAGGGGTTGAGCAGGGCGTCGAGGCCGTGGCTGGCGTTGGCCCAGCGGCTGATGACAGGGGTGAGGGCCGTAGGGTCGATCATGTTGTCCTTCTCGACGATGAAGTTGGAGCCTTCGAAGAAGGTGGCCACTGCGCCACCGAGCAGCAGGGGGCCGAGGATGCCGTTGAGGGTGAGGAAGAACTGGAAGGTGCGTGGGCCGAGCAGGTTGCCCAGCTTGTTCTGGAACTCGTAGCTGACGGCCTGCAGCACGAAGGTGAAGAGGATGATCATCCAGAGCCAGTAGGCTCCGCCGAACGAGGTGGAGTAGAACAGAGGGAAGGAGGCGAAGAAGGCACCTCCGAAGGTGACGAGGGTGGTGAAGGTGAACTCCCACTTGCGGCCTGTAGAGTTGTATACGAGCCGTCGGCCCTCAGGAGAGCCTCCGAGGCTGGCTGCCACGGAGTTGGCTCCCTGCACGAAGAGCAGGAACACGAGCAGTGCGCCGAGCAGTGAAACGATGAAGCACCAGTAGTGCTGAAGGAAACTGTATGTCATATTTTTACTTAGTAATTGAACTTTCCCACCCTTTTCTTTTCAACAACGAATTCTTGCGTCCCTTCGGTAGCAAGCGGCAGAGCCGAGCGCGTGTGATTCGTAAAACTTGTTTTCATTTGTGCAATTCGTAAAATTCGTCTTAATTCGTTGTTCTTAAAAGGTTTCGGGGTGGGAAGCTTGAGTTAGTAATGAGGAATTAATTATGATTAGTTCTGCCGACAGGATTGCCATTACTCATTCTCTTCGTATTCAGGTCCCTTGGCTATCTGTTTGAGCAGGATGCTGATCTCTACGGCCAGCATGGTGGTGAAGAGCAGCAGGAAGAGGATGAAGGTGATCATGACCGAGGAGGAGTGGAGGTCGCTGACGGCCGCCCAGGTGGGCAGCATGTCCTGAATGGTCCAGGGCTGTCGCCCGAACTCAGCCACGAGCCATCCGCTCTCGGAGGCCACGTAGGCCAGCGGTATGAGGGCTACGGCCAGCCAGTAGTGCCAGGCGGGCAGTCCGGTGACGCCCGTGGTGTCGGCATGGGTCTCTGGCAGCAGTCCGAAGGATGCCAGCAGGCGTCGCACGGTGATGGACACGTAGGGAATGCGATAGGAGAGGATGAGCATCAGGGCGAAGAAGGCGATGAACACCACGCCCAGGCCCACCATCAGTCGGAAGGCCCAGAAGTTGACGGGCACGTAGGGCACCACCTCGTGCTTGTCGCGGATGTAGCCGTAGCCCAGGTACTGGATGTTGGACTTGAGCGTTGAGAGTTGGGATTTGAGCTGTTCCTCCGAGGCTCCCTCCTTCTTGCCCTGGCGGTAGGCGGCGAGGGCCGCGATGGCCTTGCGGCCCATCGCCATCTTCTGCTCCACGGAGGGCTCGCGGGTGCCGTCTGGACGGGTGTAGCCCTGTAGGATGTCGTTGATGCCGGGCACGTAGCCGTGCGGGTCGTCGGTGGCCATGATCGACAGGGCGTAGGGCATGTCGAGCTTCAGGGCGGGCGACGGCTCTGCCTCGTAGTCGGGCTGCCGGAAGGGGTTCACCCAGCCGATGGCCGTCAGCCCCTGCTCCGTGCCGCCGTTGTAGAGCGCCTCCATGGAGGCGAGCTTCATGGGCTGCACGCGTGCCACCTGCTGCCCACTGATATGGCCCGTGAAGGCGGCTCCGAGCGCGGCAATCAGCCCCACCCAGGCCCCGATCTTGAGGCTCTCGGTGGCCAGGCGCACCTCGCGGCGCTTCATGAGATACCAGCTGCAGACTCCGACGACGAACACGGCTCCGATGATCCAGGCGGAGATGACGGTGTGGCAGAACTTGCCCACGGCGAAGGGTGAGAAGGCCACGGCCAGGAAGTCGACCATCTCGTTGCGCATGGTGTCGGGGTTGAACTCGCAGCCCACGGGGTACTGCATCCAGGCGTTGGCCACGAGGATCCACCAGGCGGAGATGGT
>CAMHUC010000070.1 GCA_946188155.1 uncultured bacterium
GGCGGCCAATGGCGTCCTTGATCATGAAGTCGAGCTTCGGGCCGTAGAAGGCAGCCTCTCCCAGCTCCACCTTGGCGTGCAGGCCCTTCTCCTCGCAGGCCTCCTGGATGGCCTTCTCGGCCAGTGCCCAGTCCTCGTCGGTGCCCACATATTTCTCATGGTTGTTAGGGTCGCGCAGGCTGATCTGGGCCTCGAAGTTGAAGCCGAAAGCCTTGAGCACCACGCCGATGATGTCCATCACGTTGAGGAACTCCTGCTTCACCTGGTCGGGACGGCAGAAGAGGTGGGCGTCATCTTGAGTAAAGGAACGCACGCGCGTGAGGCCGTGGAGCTCGCCCGACTGCTCATAGCGGTAGACGGTGCCGAACTCAGCGATGCGCAGCGGCAGGTCCTTGTACGAGCGGGGCTTCCAGGCGAATATCTCGCAGTGGTGCGGACAGTTCATGGGCTTCAGCATGTACTCCTCGTCCTCCTCGGGCGTGTGGATGGGCTGGAACGAGTCCTTGCCGTAGTGGGCATAGTGGCCGCTGGTGACGTAGAGCTGCTTCGAGCCGATGTGGGGCGTGATGACCTCCTGATAGCCAAAGCGCTTCTGCACCTTGCGCAGGTGGTCCTGCAGGCGCAGGCGCAGGTCGGTGCCCTTCGGCAGCCAGATGGGCAGGCCCTTGCCCACCTTCTCGGAGAACATGAACAGCTCCATCTCCTTGCCAATCTTGCGGTGGTCGCGCTTCTTGGCCTCCTCGAGCATCACGAGATACTCGTCGAGCATCTTCTTCTTGGGGAACGTGATGCCGTACAGGCGCTGCATCTGCTCACGAGTGGCGTCGCCACGCCAGAAGGCTCCCGCAACGCTCGTCAGCTTGATGGCCTTGATCTCGCCCGTATCCACCAGGTGCGGGCCACGGCAGAGGTCGGTGAACCGGCCCTGAGTGTAGGTCGTGATGGTGCTGTCCTCCAGGTCCTGCTCGATGTGCTCGCACTTATACGTCTGGCCGTCGGCAGCAAACTCCTTCAGGGCCTCAGCCTTGGCCACCTCGCGGCGCACCACCTTCTCCTTCTTCGAAGCCAGCTCCCTCATCTTCTCTTCAATTCTGGGGAAATCGCTCTCCTTGATGCTCTCGCCGTTTCTCAGCAGCACATCGTAGAAGAAGCCGTTCTCTACGGCAGGGCCGAATCCGAACTGAATGCCGGGATAGAGCTCCTTCAGCGCCTCAGCCAACAGGTGTGCCGAGGTGTGCCAGAAGGTGTGCTTACCCTCTTCGTCTTCCCACTTATAGAGCTCTATCCGTGCGTCCTCGTTGATAGGACGGTTCAGCTCCACAGTCTCACCGTTTACACCGCAGCAGAGAACGCTGCGTGCGAGAGCCGGCGAGATGCTCTCTGCAATCTGATAGCCAGTCACGCCCTGCTCATATGAACGAACAGATCCGTCTGGGAAAGTAATGTTGATCATACCTTTTATAATATATATTACGAATTTGGCTGCAAAGGTACACTTTTTCCCTGATATGACAAAATATTCCCCGAATAGTTTTTCCTTTTCGGGGAAAGTTTCCTGCTGCCCCGTTGACCATCCGTCGTGAGCACCGTCCTTTCTACCGGTTTTTCGTTTTATAGGTTGTAACGTTGTAACATCGCCCTGCCACAAAGGGCGTGCAACCTGTTTCGCAGGTCGTGAGGTTGTAACAAGGTTGTAACATTTGGGCAGTCGGACGACAGCCGCTTTCTGTCAGTTCTTACAAGTCTGCTCGCTTCTGCGAAGAGCCTGCCGAGAGATGCCAGAAGCCTTCTCGTGACTGAATTTACTAGTAAATCGGGGCAAAAGGTGGCTTCCGACATCCGAGGGTGGCATAGCATTTAAGGTATGGAGCTTGCATAGTATTACTCCAAGCATGGTTACAGACCGGCGTGTGTGCGTAGCAACCTCGTTACAACCTCACAACCTGCGAAACAGGTTGCACGCCCTTTGTGGCAGGGCGATGTTACAACGTTACAACCTATTTTTCGAAAATCAGGGACTAATGAAAGTGCATCCGCCGGAATTGGATATATACATATACCGTTGTAATTACGCCGTGAATAACACATTTTCGGGATAAAATGATTGCCGAATAAAAAAAAAACACTACCTTTGCACCGCCGTTGGAGAAGTCCCCCATTGTGAGTAGGGGTACCGGCGGCAAGATAAATTGCATAGAGATATGAAAGTAATGAAATTCGGCGGAACGTCCGTAGGTTCCGTAAAAAGCATTCTTAGCTTGAAGAAAATCGTGGAGACAGAAGCTGGACGGGGGCCTGTCATTGTAGTAGTTAGCGCGCTCGACGGCATCACCGACAAGCTGATAGCCACGTCGAAGATGGCACAACAGGGCGACGAGCACTATCGCGACGAGTTCGACGCGATGGTGAAGCGTCACCACCAGATGATCGACACCATCATCACCGACGACAAGCGGCGCGTTGACTTATTTAATAATGTAGACCAGCTGTTCGACCAGCTGAAGAGCATCTACTACGGTGTCTACCTGATACACGACCTGTCGAAGAAGACGGAGGACACCATCGTCAGCTACGGCGAGCGGCTTAGCTCGCACATCGTGGCGGCCATGCTGAAGAACGGCATCCGCATGAACTCGCGCGACTTCATCCGCACGGAGAAGAAGCAGGGGCACCACGTGGTAGCGATGGAGGAGACCACGGAGCTGGTGAAGCAGACCTTCGCCAACATCAGCGACAAGAGCGTCTACGTGGTGCCGGGATTCATCGCCCGCGACAGCGAGAGCCACGAGACGACCAACCTGGGCCGTGGCGGCTCCGACTATACGGCCTCGATACTGGCCGCCGTGCTCAACGCCGAGGTGCTGGAGATATGGACCGACGTGGACGGCTTCATGACCGCCGACCCGAAGGTGATCAAGTCGGCCTATACAATCAATGAACTCTCATACGTGGAGGCAATGGAGCTGTGCAACTTCGGCGCCAAGGTAATCTACCCGCCGACCATCTATCCCGTCTGCGTGAAGAACATACCCATCAAGGTGAAGAACACCTTCAACCCCGAGCATCCGGGAACACTCATCAAGCAGCAAATCGACGACGACCTGAAGCCCATCAAGGGCATCTCGTCGATCAAGGGCACGTCGCTCATCACCGTGACGGGCCTGTCGATGGTGGGTGTCATCGGCGTCAACCGCCGCATCTTCACCACACTGGCCGACCGCGGCATATCAGTATTCATGGTGTCGCAGGCCTCGTCGGAGAACTCCACCTCGATTGGCGTGCGCGACGAGGACGCCCAGGCCGCCGCCGAGGTGCTCAACCAGGAGTTTGCCAAGGAGATAGAGACGGGCGCCATGTTCCCCATGCAGGTGGAGAGCGGACTGGCCACCATCGCCATCGTGGGCGAGAACATGAAGCAGACGCCGGGCATCGCCGGCAAGCTCTTCGGCACGCTCGGACGCTCAGGCATCTCGGTCATCGCCTGCGCACAGGGTGCCTCGGAGACGAACATCTCGTTCGTGGTCGACGGCCGATTCCTGCGCAAGTCGCTCAACGTGCTCCACGACTCCTTCTTCCTCTCGGAATACAAGGTTCTCAACATATTCATCTGCGGCATCGGCACCGTGGGAGGCATGCTGCTCGAGCAGATACGCACCCAGCAGCAGTTCCTCATGCAGTCGCGCCGCCTGAAGCTCAACGTGGTGGGCATCAGCGACGTGGACAACTTCGTGCTCGACCGCGACGGCATCGACCTGGACCGCTACATGGAAATCCTCCGCGCAGGCTATCCGGCCAACACGGAGCACATGCGCGACGAGATTGTGAAGATGAACATCTTCAACTCGGTGTTCGTAGACTGCACCGCCAGCCGCCAGATAGCCGAGCTCTACCAGACATTCCTGGAGCATAACATCTCGGTGGTGGCCGCCAACAAGATTGCCGCCTCGAGCGACTACGACAACTACGTGCGGCTGAAGCAGACGGCCCGCGACCGTGGCGTGTGGTTCCGCTACGAGACCAACGTGGGCGCCGGACTGCCCATCATCGGCACCATCAACGACCTGTGCAACTCGGGCGACAAGATCCTCAAGATCGAGGCCATCCTCTCAGGCACGCTCAACTTCATCTTCAACGAGATAGCCGCCGACGTGCCCTTCTCCGAGACCGTGCGCCGCGCCAAGGAGCAGCGCTACTCGGAGCCCGACCCACGTATCGACCTCTCGGGTACCGACGTTATCCGCAAACTGGTCATCCTCACCCGCGAGGCTGGCTACAAGGTGGAGCAGGCCGACGTGGAGAAGCACCTCTTCGTGCCCGACGACTACTTCGAGGGCTCGCTCGACGACTTCTGGCGTAGGCTGCCCGAGCTGGATGCCGACTTCGAGGCACGCCGCAAGGTGCTCGAGGCCGAGGGCAAGCGCTGGCGCTTCGTGGCCACGATGGAGGCCGACGAGCAGAATCCTGCCGACTTCAAGACCAGCGTGGCCCTGAAGGAGGTGCCGCAGGACCACCCGTTCTACCCGCTCGAAGGCTCGAACAACATCGTGCTGCTCACCACCGAGCGCTACAAGGAGTACCCCATGCTCATCCAGGGCTACGGAGCAGGTGCTGCCGTGACGGCTGCCGGCGTGTTCGCCAATATCATGTCAATCGCTAACATCTAATCTTTTAGCAGCGGACTACACGGACTATAACGGACTTTTAACTCGTCTGAGTAAGTCCGTAAAGTCCGTGGCAAATAAATCCTTAGGTAATGTAGTCCGCTGCAAATTAATACTCCGACGATGAAACATATTATCATATTAGGCGACGGGATGGCCGACCTGCCCGTCGAAAGGCTCGGCGGGAAAACGCTCCTGCAATATGCCGAGAAGCCGATGATGGACCAACTGGCCCACGAAGGCCGCTGCGGGCGCCTCATCACCGTGCCCGAGGGATTCCCGCCGGGCTCGGAGGTGGCCAATACCGCCATACTGGGCTACGACCTGAACAAGGTGTACGAAGGCCGGGGCCCGCTGGAGGCCGCATCCATCGGCTACGAGATGGCCGACGACGACATGGCCATCCGCTGCAACATCATCACCCTGGAGGACGGCAAAATCATCACCCACAACGGCGGCAACCTGGAGACCAAGGATGCCCGCGTGCTCATCGACTACCTCAACGAGACGATGGTAAAGCCCATCAACGAACGGGAAAGGCTACGGGTAGGCGCGCCAGCGGGAATGGGCTGCGAACGCGTGAAGCTGATCACCGGCATCCAGTATCGCCACCTGCTCGTCATCAAGGGCGGCTCGAAGCACATCGTATGCGCCCCGCCCCACGACCACCCCAACGAACCCTGGCGCCCCCTGCTGGTTCGTCCGGTAGACTGCGCTAATTGCGCAGTAGAGCCAGGCCGTCTCACCCCTCAAGAGACCGCCGACCTCATCAACGAGATGATCCTGCGCTCGCAGGAGCTACTGGCCCGCCACCCCTTCAACATCGAGCGCGCCAAGCGCGGCGAGCGCCAGGCCAACAGCATCTGGCCCTGGAGCGGAGGCTACCGCCCCTCGATGCAGACGCTCATGGAGCAGTACCCCCAGGTGAAGTCGGGAGCCGTCATATCGGCCGTAGACCTCATCCGGGGCATAGGCCACTATGCCGGACTACGCATCATCGAGGTGGAGGGAGCCACAGGCCTGGCCAACACCAACTATGAAGGCAAGGCGCAGGCAGCCATCGAGGCCCTCCGGCAGGACGACTTCGTGTTCGTACACGTGGAAGCCAGCGACGAGGCCGGCCACGACGGCGACCTGGAGCTGAAGCTGCGCACCATCGCCTATCTCGACCAGCGGCTCATCGCCCCTATATATAAAGAGGTGACAACGTGGCAGGAACCCGTCTGCATCGCCGTACTGCCCGACCATCTGACACCCGTCGAGATGCGCATCCACGTGGGCCAGCCAGTGCCCTTCCTCATCTGGTACCCGGGCATTGAACCCGACGAGGTGCAGCAGTACGACGAGGTGAGCTGCGTCTCGGGTTCCTACGGTCTGCTCAAGCTCAACCAATTCATGCAAGAACTGATGAAAATAGAATAAGCACCTATGAACTATTATAGCACTAATGGGAAAGCTCCCATAGCCGACCTGCACAAAGCGGTCGTCAAAGGACTGGCAGAAGACCGAGGTCTCTACATGCCAGAGAGAATCAACAAGCTGCCGAAGGCCTTCTTCGACGACATCGACACGATGCGTTTCCAGGAGCTGGCCTACACCGTGGCCAACGCCTTCTTCGGCGAGGACGTAGACCCCGATGCCCTGCACGACATCGTCTACGACACCCTCTCGTTCGACTGCCCCGTGGTCAGGGTGACCGACCGTATCTACTCGCTCGAACTGTTCCACGGCCCCACCCTTGCCTTCAAGGACGTGGGTGCCCGCTTCATGGCCCGACTGCTGCAGTACTTCATCCGCCAGGAAGGCCAGCGGGAAGAGGTCAACGTGCTCGTGGCCACATCGGGCGATACCGGCTCGGCCGTGGCCAACGGCTTCCTCGGCGTAGACGGCATCCACGTCTACGTGCTCTATCCCAAGGGCAAGGTATCGCCCATCCAGGAGTGCCAGTTTACCACACTGGGCAAGAACATCACCGCCATCGAGGTCGACGGCGTGTTCGACGACTGCCAGGCACTGGTCAAGAACGCCTTCATGGACGCCGAGCTCAACCAGCACATGAAGCTCACCTCGGCCAACTCCATCAACGTGGCCCGCTTCCTGCCCCAGGCATTCTACTACTTCAATGCCTACGCCCGGATGAAGCAGCTGGGCAAGGCCGACAATCTCGTGATGTGCGTACCGTCGGGCAACTTCGGCAACATCTGCGCCGCACTCTTCGGCCACCAGATGGGACTGCCCGTGAAGCGCTTCATAGCCGCCAACAACGCCAACGACATCTTCTACAAGTACCTGCTCACAGGCAAGTACGAGCCGAAGCCATCGAAGCAGACACTGGCCAACGCCATGGACGTGGGCGACCCCTCGAACTTCGCACGCATACTGAACCTATACTCACAGAACGGAGCACTCAGCCCCGAGCAGACCCACCAGGCCATCACCTCGCTCATCAGCGGAGCCACCTATAGTGACGACCAGATCCGCCAGACCATGCGCCAATGCTACCAGGAGACGGGCTACACGCTCGACCCTCACGGAGCATGCGGCTATCAGGCCCTGGCCGACAGCTTGAAGGATGGTGAGGTCGGCGTGTTCTGCGAGACGGCCCACCCGGCAAAATTCAAGGAGAAAGTAGACGAGATACTCGGCATCGACGTGAGCATCCCCGACCGTCTGGCAGCCTTCATGAAGGGCGAGAAGCAGAGCGTACCGATGACAAAAGATTTCGCAGACTTCAAACAATACTTGATGAAGCAGTAAACAAAACGGGCAGTCCTTTCGGGCTGCCCGTTATGATACCTCATATTTAGAGTACTTTTGATTAGCTAAGCTTATGAATGACCAGTCCAGAGCGCAGCTTCGGCTCAAACCATGTGGCCTTCGGCGGCATGATCTTGCCTGAGTCGGCAATGTCCATAATCTGCTGCATCGATACGGGATAGAGTGCCAATGCGGCTCGCATCTCGCCAGAGTCCACACGCCGCTTGAGCTCACCCAGCCCGCGCAGACCTCCCACGAAGTCGATACGCTGCGAGGAGCGCAGGTCGCCGATGTTGAGGATCTCGTCGAGGATAAGACGGCTGGAGATGTCCACATCGAGCACGCCGATGGGGTCGCTGTTGTCGTAGGTACCCTCCTTGGCCTTCAGGCTGTACCAGTGCTGGTCGAGATAAAGTGAGAACTCGTGCAGCTGTCGCGGCTTGTAGATGTCAGTACCCTTGTCCTCCACCTCGAAGTTCACCTGGAGCGCAGCCAGGAACTCCTGCGACGACATACCATTGAGGTCCTTCACCACACGGTTGTAGTCGAGAATGGTGAGCTGTGACGCCTGGAAGCAGACTGCCATGAAGTAGTTGTACTCCTCGTCGCCTCGGTGGTTAGGATTCTGCTTCTGCTTCTCAGCACCCACGAGGGCTGCAGCTGCCGAGCGGTGGTGGCCGTCGGCGATGTACATCGAGGGCATCTTGCTGAACTCACTGGTGATGGTCTGCATGTCCTGCTTGTCGGAGATTACCCAGAACTGATGGCGGAAACCATCGATGGGCGCAATGAAGTCGTACTCAGGCTCCGTCTGGGAATAGCGCATCAGCAGCTCGTTGAGCACCTGGTTGTCGGGATAGGCGAAGAATACAGGCTCGATGTTGGCATTGTTCACGCGGACGTGCTTCATACGGTCCTCCTCCTTGTCGCGACGGGTCAGCTCGTGCTTCTTGATGCGGCCTGCCATGTAGTCGTCGGTGTGGGCACATACCACCAGTCCATATTGCGTCTTGCCGTTCATCGTCTGGGCATAGATGTAGTAATGGTCTTCAGCGTCCTGAACGAGCCAGCCCTTGTCCTGGAACTTCTGGAAGTTCTCGGCAGCCTTCTCATAGACGCGGGGGTCGTACTCCGAGGTGCCTGCAGGGAAGTCGATCTCGGGCTTGATGATGTGGTAGAGGCTCTTCTCGTTGTCGCCGGCTTCGGCATGGGCTTCTTCTGAGTCCAGCACGTCGTAGGGACGGCTTTCCACCTGCTCTACCAACTCCTTTGGCGGACGGATGCCACGAAATGGTTTTACTATTGCCATGTTATCGTTATTTCGTTATTTCGTTATTACGACAGCATTACAAATACTGCTTGATTTTCTCTATCATCTCCTGATATTCGGCATCCGAGAGATACACCTTGCCGGGGTTCATCTGGAAGGTGCCGCCGTAGTCGGGGCCATCCACATACTTGGGGGCCAGATGGAAGTGCAGGTGCGACAGCTTGTCGCTGTAGGCACCATAGTTGATCTTCTCGGGGTTGAAAGCCTTCTGCATGGCTCGCGTCACGCGGGCCACGTCGGCCATAAAGGCATTACGGTCTTCGTCGGAGAGTTCGTTGAGGTCGTTCACATGGTCCTTGTAGGCCACGAGACAGCGGCCACGATAGGTCTGTTCCTTGAACAGAAAGGCACGCGACACTGACAACTCGCAAATCTCGATCATCAGGTCGTGCAGGGTCTGATTGTTGGTGCAGTAGAGGCACTGCTTGGGATCACTATACATACTTTACAATTTTACTATTTTACTATTTTACAATTCTTCAACCCTTTGTCGGATTGTTGGCTTCGAATATCTTCATGCGCTCGTCGAGCATGGCGTACTGATGGTCCTCGATGAAGGAGGTGCATACGCGCAGCCCCTCCTGCTCAGAACCGCAGGTGATCAGGCAGATGGCCGACACGCCGTAGTACATCAGCTCGTGGGCCAGCTGTCCGCTGGTCATGCCGGGATAGCCGATGGTGAAATAGAAGCCGTCGGCAATGGGCTCGTCGAGGTCCTTGTCATATACCACGTAGAAACCGTGACGGCAGAATATCTCCTTCAACTTACGGGCCCGCTCACCATAGACGCTGACCTCGCGACGGAAGTCATATCGGCCCTCGTAGGCTGCCTTCAGCATCGCAGCCAGTGCGAACTGTGCACTGTGGCTGGTGCCTGATGAGAGGGCGTAGAGCATACGGGTGGAGAACACCAGTCCGAAGGGCAGGCCTTCATATCTGTTAGCGAGATCCGTGAAGTGGCGGTGGAACAGCTTGTCGGAGATGCACGTCACGCCGATGCGCTCTCCTGCATAGCTGAACGCCTTGGAGCCGCTGATGAGCAGTATATAATTGTCGGTATAGCGGGCAACGGTGGCCTGATAGGGAGGCTGGAAGGGTGTCGAGAGGTCCTTGCGGAAGTCCATAGCGAAATAGGCCAGGTCTTCCATCACGATGGCATCGTACTTCGTGGCCAGCTGTCCAATCACCTTCAGCTCCTCCTCTCGCAGACAGATCCACGAGGGGTTATTGGGATTGGAGTAGACGATGGCGCAGATATTGCCCTTCGCGAGATAGCTCTCCAGCTTCGGGCCGAGCTTCTCGCCACGGAAGTCGTAGACGTCGAACGTCTCGTACTTCACGCCCATCACCTGCAACTGCATCTTCTGTACGGGGAAGCCCGGGTCGATGAACAGCACGGTGTCCTTCTGCTTGTCGCACTGCGAACAGGTGAGGAACGAGGCAAACGTACCCTGCATCGAACCGCTGACGGGCACGCAGCCCTCAGGCTTGACATCAACGCCGATGAATGCCTTGACGAACTGCGATGCAGCCTGCTTGAGCACAGGGGCACCTTGGATGTCGGGATAGCTGTGGGCAATGCCGTCCTGCAGGGCCTTGACCTGGGCATCGACACCTACCTGAGCGGCAGGCAGACCTGGTATGCCCATCTCCATCTTGATAAACTCTACCCCACTCGCCTGCTCGGCCTTGGCAGCCACCTGCTTCACCTCACGGATGGTGGCCTTGGCAAAGTCCTGGATGCCGAGTTCGGCCACGAGGCCGTCGACTATCTCTTTCTTAATCGGAGTAATCATCTATAAACTCTAAACTTTAAACTATAAACTATAAACAATTACTTCTGAGCCTCCCTTCCTATAGCCAGGGCCTTGATGTTTGCCTCGACGATGGCCTCGCCCTTGCGTCCGAACACGCGACGGATGGCATCCTCCAGCTTGTCGTACTCGATGCCGAGTGCCTTCTGGGCAGCACCCAGCAGAATGACGTTGGCCGAGCGGGGCACGCCATTGTCCTTGGCAGCCTGCTCGATATCCAGCACAATCACATTCTTCACAGTAGCCAGGTCGGCCTTGATCTTCTCAATATCGGGATAGTTGGGGATGTTGACGAAGGGAGCACTCGAGGTGATGATCCAGCCGTCCTTCGACAGGAAGGGCAGGTAGCGCAGAGCCTCCATCGGCTCCATCGAGATGATAACATCAGCCCCGCCGAGGGGTATCAGGTCGCTCGAGATGGGGTTGCTGGAGATGCGCAGGTTCGACTGTACGTCGCCTCCGCGCTGCGACATGCCGTGTACCTCAGCCTGCTTGATATAGAGGTTCTCCTTCATGGCGGCCTCGCCGATGATGGTTGCGATGGAGAGGATACCTTGTCCTCCTACGCCGCATAAGATAATATCTGTCTTCATGATTTACGATTTACCAATTTACGATTTACGATTTAGCCGCCGCCTTCTTCTGCTTGAGATGGCGCTGGAGGGTCTGCATGCACTCACGACGGGGGATGATGACACTCACGCCGTGATAGTTGATCTCGTCGCGGATGGCCGCCGTGATCTCAGGCATGTTCTTCGGTATCGGGTTCACCACCTTCAGGTGCTCCTCCTGCAGTCCGAGTCCCTTGCAGATGGCTTCGAACTTATTGGTTCCGGCAGAGTCCTGACCGCCAGTCATGGCCGTTGTCAGGTTGTCGGAGATAATCACCGTGATGTCGGCATTCTCGTTGATGGCATCCAGCAGACCGGTCATGCCGCTGTGGGTGAAGGTGGAGTCGCCGATGATGGCTACGGCAGGCCACTGTCCGGCATCGGCAGCACCCTTGGCCATCGTAATCGAGGCCCCCATGTCCACGCACGAGTTGATGGCCTTGTAGGGGGGCAGGAATCCGAGCGTGTAGCAGCCGATATCGCCGAACACACGGGCATTGGGATACTCGCGCAGCACCTCGTTGAGGGCTGTATATACGTCACGGTGGCCGCAGCCCTGGCAGAGTGCCGGCGGACGCGGGGTGACATCCTCGCAGGGGGCATAGCTCTCGCCGCTCTCCAGGCCGAGGGCCTTCTTCAGAAGGTCGGGGTTCAGCTCGCCAGTACGGGGCAGCTCACCCGTCAGGCGCCCCTTGATGACAGCATTGCCGGGCATCACGCCGCGCACCTGGTCCTCGATGAATGGCTGACCCTCTTCGGCTATCAGCACGTACTCACAGTCGTCCGTCATCCGACGGATCAGTTTCTTGGGAATGGGGTACTGCGATATCTTCAGAACGGGATAGGGGCAGCCGTCGGGGTAGCACTCCATCAGATAATTGTAAGCAATACCACTGGCGATGATGCCCAGCTTATGGTTGTCGGCATCGATATACTGGTTGTACTTGCTGTCTACGGCCATCTGCTCCAGCACGGGCTGCTGGCCAGTAACCACCACGTTACGCTTGCGGGCAAAGGCGGGCAGCAGCACCCAGTTAGAGGCCTGGGCATCGTAGTTGAGGGCATTCTGCTCGCGGGGCGTGTCCTTCACCTCCACCACGGCGCGGCTGTGGGCCATGCGGGTGGTGACGCGCATCAGCACGGGCAGGTGCATCTTCTCGGAGAGGTCGTAGGCCACGTCCATCATGTCGTAGGCCTCCTGCTGACTGCTGGGCTCCAGCGTGGGAATCATGGCGAACTTGCCATAGAAGCGCGAGTCCTGCTCGTCCTGCGAGGAGTGCATCGAGGGGTCGTCGGCCACCAGCACAATCAGTCCTCCGTTGGTGCCCGTCATGGCAGAATTGACGAACGGGTCGGCACAGACATTCAGACCCACATGTTTCATACACACCAGGGCACGCTTACCCATATACGACATGCCGAGGGCAGCCTCCATAGCCGTCTTCTCGTTTGTCGACCAGCGGCTGTGGATGCCGCGCTCCTTGGCTAACTTCGAGTCCTGGATATACTCGGTGATCTCGGTAGAGGGAGTACCGGGATAGGCATAGACGCCACTCAGCCCGGCATCGATGGCTCCCTGGGCAATCGCCTCGTCTCCCAACAAAAGCTTCTTCATTTGACTATTTTATTATTTGACTATTTTACAATTCCTTTTTAGGTTGGCAAAGGTACTACTTTTCAGCCGAATAAACAAAAAAATGCGGCTGAAATTGCATTTCGCCGCATTTATATTCACTTTACTTTCAATCCTTAAACTTTAAACTATAAACTTTAAACTATAAACTATAAACTATAAACTTTAAACTAGAACGTGTAGCCCAGCGTCAGGAGTACCTGGTGGCGCTTATTGCTCACGTCGGCAGCCTGGACGCTGCCCGTCAGGTCGGGCTGGAAGGGATAGAACTTACCGTCGGTCTTGCTGTACTGATAGGCCAGGTCGATATTCATGGGGCCTGCCTTGAAGCCCAGGCCGGCAGTGATACGATTGGTGCCCTTCCAGTTGACGTAGTCGGAGGTGGAGGCATAGTATACGCCCAGAGAGTTGAGCGTCTGGTCGCGCACGCCCTTCTCGTCGTAGGCTGCCGACACGTAGTTGTAGCCCAGGCGTACTGCCACTTCCGGCACAGGCTTGAACTCAGCACCCACCTTCACCGTCGACACGCCCTTCATCACCTGCTCCGTGTTGCGCTTCATCACCTCGTCGGTGTGCGAGTGCTCGTAGTAGGTGTCGTAGTACCAGTCGTAGGAGCGGCCGTCGTTGATGCGGTTCTTGCTGGCACCATAGTCGCTGTACTCGTAGCTGGCACCTAAGGCCAGGCTGGTACCGATGGTGTGCCCCAGGCTCACGCCGAATTTCCAAGGGGTGTAGTACTTGAACTCATAGACATTATTGACATCGCCATTAGTGGTGTAGCCACCATCGACAAGGGCTCCCATCGCACTCTCATTGTTCACTTCCGTCAGGTTGGTGGTCTTCAGGTCATACCATGTGGGCGTAGAGACAGAGAGTCCGATTCTGAAAGGCGACGACTCTACCGGACGGAAGATGACGCCTGCCTTGACGTCGAAGCCCGAGCCCTCAATCTTGCGCTCGTCGGCATAAGTCACGATACCGGCATCGCCGCCGTCCATGAAGCGCAGGCCCTCGGCATAGCCGCTGCGGCCCTTATACCTCACCGACTTAATTCCCACGGAGACTCCCCAGAAGAAGCGGTCGTTGGCATTGCCGCTGACATTGAAGTCGAAGTCGGCTATCCAGCCGCGATGGGCACGGTCGAAGTTATAGGTATCGGCAGCTATGGGATTCAGGAAGAGGTCAACCACCTTCTTGCCGTCCTTGGTGCTCTCTTCCTCGTCGGAGAGCACATTGGCGTTCAGCCAGTCCATCTGACTGAAGTTGTAGGCCTCACTGCCGCCGCGATAGCCCACCAGCTGGTTCTGCTTGTTATAGCCGAGGGTATAGTCGCCGCGCAGATCCTTCTCTGCCGTCAGCATGTTCGACGAGGCATCCCGCACAGCATGGTCGGCCACGGAGAGTATCTGGTCGAAATTACGGCTCTTATGGTAGTTGAAGGACAGGTTGAGGTACGACTTACTGTTCGTACGCATCGAATAGACAAAACCCACCTGGTCGAAGCTCAGGTTGGTCTTGCTCAGGCCGTCGAACTTGTTGACGTCCTGCTGAGACACCAAGCCCGCCGACACACTGATGGCCGAATGGCGGAACAGGCCCATACCGGCAGGGTTGGTGGAGATGGTGGAAATATCGGCTCCCAGGGCCTCCATGGCTCCACCCATTCCCACATAGCGGGCCGTTCCGTTCAGGTCGCTCCCCAGCAGGCGGCCACTCTCATACGTATCCTGTGCAGCCACCGGCATGACTGAGGCCAGGACGAATGCTGCAATATATATCTTCTTCACCATATTTATTTTCGATTTACGGATTTTCAATTATCAATTTTCAACTTACCTGCGGCCACCAACATGACCGCCCCCGGAGCGGCCTCCACCGCCGCCGCTGAAGCCACCGCCGCCGCGAGAACCGCCGCCGAAGCTACCGCCTCCACCGAAGGAAGAGCTGCGGGAAACGGAAGAGCCACGGCTGTAGGATGACGACGAACTGCTGCGGCTATAGGATGAGCTGCTGCGGTCGTAGGAACTATGGGTGCCTACGGAACGCGAGCCGCTCCCCCGGCTGTATGAGCTGTGGCCTCCCACGCTGCGATTGGCCAGACCACCCAGTCGCGAGCTACCGACTCTGCCAACCCGACCAGAGCCAGAGCTGCCGTACACTCGGCCGTTCATGTTGCCGCGATGCATGCTGCCGGTATGACCGTAGCCATAATGGCGGCCGCCAACATAGTACACCGTAGTGTAGCGGGGATAGCCCCAGTAGTGATATCGGTAGGCCCAGCGGGAGAGTCCCGGACCGTACCACCCTGTATAGCCGTAATACCAGGGATCGTACCACGGGTCATACCAGCCGTAGCGCCAATAGGGGTCGTACCAAGGGTCGTACCACCCATAGCGGCTGTAGTACCAGGGTGACGACCACGCCCAGTCGTCGCGCCCGGCACGGTAGCCTGCCCAGAAGGCCTCGTTGGTGCTGATGTCGTAGCCGTCGAAGCGGCTTAGCTTCTTGGTCAGCTTGTAGTCCTCGCCAGCCAGGGAGTCAGGGTAGACACCTTTCTCGCCGTTGAAGTCGATCACGTCGGTCATCGTGGAGTCTATCTGCTCGTAATAGCTACCACGGCGGTTATACTCGTCAACACTCCGGTCGCTTCCCGAATAATAAGTCTCACGGGGCAGGCCGTAGTTGTCGGCCACCTTCTCCGCGTCCTTCTTCTTTGAGACGAAGTAGAGGTCGTCATCCTGGGCTGCCATTCCCAGAGGCATAGCCCCGATGAGCAATGAGATAAGGAGTTGTTTCTTCATATTCTTACTGTTTAAAATGATTCACGATGCAAAATTATACTTTTTTTCACTGCAAAATTAGGGAAAAACCCTAAACTGCGGTAGGTTTTTCCCTATTTTTTGTAATTTTGCACCAAAATTTAACATCTGATATGAAGTATTACGAGGTAAAATTCACTATTTCTCCCTTCTGTAGCGATGCCTGCGACCTCTTGGCAGCACTCGCCGGGGAGGCAGGCTTCGAGACATTCGAAGAGACAGCGACAGGACTGACAGGCTACGTACAGCAGGCCGTCTACAACGAGCAGGCACTGAAGGACTGTCTGCAGGACTTCCCCTTCGAGGACACCAGAGTCAGCTATGAAGTAGCCGAAGCAGAATACCGCGACTGGAACGAACAGTGGGAACAGCAGGGCTTCGAGCCCATCGTTGTCAGTGGTGCGAGGCTACGGGTAGTCATCCACGACGGCCGCCACCTGCCCTCAGACATTCCACTCACCTCTCCCCTCTCACCTCTCACCTCTATCGAAATCGAAATCGACGCCAGGCAGGCCTTCGGCACCGGCACTCACGAGACGACCCGGATGATCTGCTCCACCCTGCTCGACCTCGACCTGGAAGGCAAGCGCATCCTCGACTGCGGCACGGGCACAGGCATCCTCTCCATCTGCGCCCTGAAGCTGGGAGCCCGTGAGGCGGTAGGCTACGACATCGACGAATGGTCGGCAGACAATGCCCGCCACAATGCCGTCATCAACCAGGTGGACTGCCGCTTTACCTCTCTCCTGGGCGATGCCTCTATATTAAATAAGGTGGAGGGAGTGTTCGACCTGGTGATGGCCAACATCAACCGCAACATCCTGCTCGCCGACCTGCCTGCTTTCCGCCGCAAACTGGCACCCGGAGGATACATCATACTCAGCGGATTCTATACCGACGACATTCCCTGCCTAAAGAAAAAGGGTGAAGCACTTGGCCTCACCCTTGTAGCTCAGAAGGAATCTGGCTCGTGGGCTGCACTCCTACTTCACTAAGTGCACGATGCTGGTGATCATCGTGGCCAGTGAGGCAAACGACGTACCCAGACTGATCCACTGCAGCAGATTCTGCGGGTTGTGCTCAGGCTTGTTGGGCACTATCAGCTCACAGCCTGGCTCCACCTTGCCCTTCTTGGCCAGAGAGCCCGTGCCGTTCTGATACACAATGTAGGTCTTCGACTTCTTGGCACGCTGCCCGAAGCCGCCGGCCTGGTTGATATAGTACTTATAGTTCTTGCCTGCCTTGTAGGCCACCGTGATGGGATAGAGCACATTGCCCGAAATCTTCACCGTACCGTTGAACTCAGGCACCACCAGACGGTCACCCTCACGCAGCACGATGTCGGCATCACCGCCGGGATTGGCCAGCGCCTCGTCGAGATGGATACCCACGGGATAACTTTCAGCAGTAGAGAGCATGTCCAGATTGATGGAGTCCTTGCCAGCGGCTGTCTGGCGAGCCAGCTGGATGGCAGCCAGCATACGGGCCTTCTCGTCTTCGGTCATCATGCGCTCCAGACGGGCACCACGCACATAGGCCTGGTCGGTCACGCCGCCTGCCATCTTGATCAGGTCGCTCAGGCGCTGATTCTTCTTCTCCAGCGTGAAGTCACCCTCAAAGGCCACCTCGCCCTCAACAGTGACATTACGGGGCAGCATGTAGCCGGGAGAGCGGCGCACCTGAACCACATCATACGGCTCAAGCACAAAGCCCTGCGTGCCATCCACCACCAGACCGTCCTTCAGGGCGAAGCTGTAGGTCTTCGAGATCTCCTGGCCGGCCTTCAGCGACTTGGGGTCGCGAATGCGGCGCGACACGTCCACCTTCACCGTAGAGGCAGCATCGGTCAGACCGCCTGCCATCAGTACAAAGTCCTCAAGGGTCATATTGTCGGCATACTCATACGAACCGGGAGCCATCACCTCACCACTGATAGTCAGTATACGCTCGCTGACGCGCTTCGTCTGGGTGGGGATGAACAGCACGTCCTCATTCCTCAGGGGGATGTCGGCCACAGTGCCCTCCATGATGCCCTTGATGTCTACCGAGAGTACCTCGCGCGTGCGATCCTCTTTTATACGGTTCAGCACAGCATGGGCCGTGAAGGCATCCTCCGTCAGGCCATCGGCATGCTCCACCAGCTGTTTCACGGTAGAGACGGCTCCGCCCAGCTCAAACTTGCCGGGCCTGAACACGGCACCCGTCACCTCTACCATGTTCTCATAGCGGTTCAGGATACCGTCCACCTCGACAGCATCTCCGTCGGCCACCTTGAAAGTAGCCAAGTCGAACTCGTTCACATTGAACACGCTGAAGTGGCTGCCCGACTTACGTGTCAGGCGCACGTTCTTCTGATAGGCATCACCCGTGAAGCCGCCGGCATAATTCAACAGCGTCTTCACGCTCTCGTTGGAGCGCATCTCATAGAACATCGGGCGCTTCACGTTGCCCGTGATACCCACCAGGCAGTCGTATGGACCCACCTGGATCACGTCATTGTCCATCAGGCGAATGTTACCGCCCAGACGACCGTTGAGAATGTAGTCATAGATATCCACCACCGTCACCTGGCGACCCTGCCTGAACACCTTCACATTTCGAAGCGTACCCAGGTCGTTGATGCCGCCAGCCAGATACAGCGCGTGGAACACGGTGGCAAAGGCACTCAGCGTATAGGTGCCAGGCACCCTCACCTCGCCCATCACATTGACCATGATGGTACGCGTCTGACCCACCGTCAGGTCCAGGTTGCTACTGGCATAGCGGCTGCCCAGGCTGCTGCGCAGCTTCTGCTTGGCAGAGGCCACCGAGAGGCCGCTCACCTGGATAGGACCGTAGCCAGGCACCGTAACAGTGCCGTCGGGACTCACCGTGATGGTCATCGTGCGCTGCGAGGCACCATAGATGTCAATCACCACCTGGTCGCCGGGACCCAGCACATAGTTCTGGGGCGTGGCCAGGTTCATGTTGGGCTCAAACGACAATAGCCGGTTGTTGAAAATATCGCGTCCGAACACCTTCTGCGTGTCATTCATCAGCCTCACCGAGTCCTGGTCAATGATGTTCTGCTGTATCTGGGCATACTCCAGGTCGGCCTCCTGGCTCAGGGTCTCCTCCTGATCCAGGTTTCTGGTCACCAGGTTACGCTTCTCACGGCCGTTGTCCTTGCGCATCCTGCTGTCAGCCTCCTTTAGGGCTGCATCGGCAGCACCCGACAGCCCACGCTGCTTCAGCTGCTTCTGATACTGATTGCGGATACGCCGTATCTGGTCGATATTCACGCCCTTCTGTATCAGTTTTGTCACAATCTGGCTCTGCGAACTACCGGCCTTTGTCTCACTCTGTACGAACTGCAGCACCTGTGTGTCTGTCATACTCTGGGCGAAGCCCCCGATGACACAGGCCATGCAGATCATCATCATCAAGATTCTCTTCATCGATATTTTTGTTTATACTCTTTCAGGCCGCAAAATTACACATTATTTTTCATATCACCAAATAATTCCCCGCAAACCGCCAAAATATCTCATCAGGCTCCACCCGTCTGGCTGTCACCTATCCCCCCCAAAAGGCTTTTCATCTTCCAACGTGACAAAATAAGCCAGCTTATAGAGGTTGAACAGACGGAGGCATGGCCGCCGGCCACACAACTGGCGGCGCACGGCGGGGCCCAACATCCGGTAAGCCAGCCGAATGACGCTGAGAACGACGGGCAGGTGGATGCCTTCGACCAGCGTGATAAGGCGTGAGTAGCCCCGCAGCTCGCTTCGGAAGGTGTGGAGCGTGCGCATGCCCTCCTCTGTCTTCGACACGAAATCGGCATTGCTCTCGAAAGTACAGAATCCCACAGGGTTGTCGATGTGGGTGATGCTGATGTGGGCTGTTCGCAGCTGCTTGCCGAAGAGCACGTCCTCATAGCCGTAATAGCGGAAACGCTCGTCGAAGGGGTGCCGGAGCATCAGCTCGCGACGTATGAGGAAGTTGGCCGTGTGGAAGTCGTGGTAGGGTTGCTCGCGGCGACGTTCGAGCGTATGTTCCGGCTCACTGGCTTTCTCGTAGAGGAAGCGCAGGTTGCCCCTGAGCTTTTCCTGGTCGCCTCCAACGATGATGCCACCATAGACTACGTCAGCCTCAGTCCCTGACACATATTTAAATACAAAGTCGGAAGCCACAACTGTCATGTCGCTATCGATGAAGAGCAGCCACGGATAGCAGGCCTCGCGGGCCAGGAAGTTGCGGATGGCAGCCCTTCCCTCGTTGCGGGGGCGCTCCACGTATCGGCAGTGAGGCACCGTGTCGATACGCCTGTTGAGGGACACGACTCCGGCATCGGTAGAGCCATCGTCGCCAACAATGATCTCATAGCCGATGGCGAGGGCCTCAGCCTGGCGCTGCAAGTCGATTACCAACTGCCCACAGGCATCGTTGTAGGTTGGTATCAGTATCGAGACATCTTTCATCGGGGCGCAAAATTACGCATTTTCCGGCAGAAAAGCATGGGCGAATCCCCAAAAAAAGTTAAAAAGGCTTTGACGGCAGCAAATTCTTCACGCTACGCTCTTCACTTTTCACTTAAAATCCGTACCTTTGCACCCGCTTTTACGAGATAAGAGCATGAAATTCAATTTTTTAACAACAAAATTACATTAAAAAACAATGGCAACAAAGATCAGATTGCAGCGCGGCGGCCGTAAGGGCTATGCCTTCTACAGCATCGTTATCGCCGACGCTCGTGCACCACGTGATGGTAGATTTACTGAGAAGATTGGTACTTACAATC
>CAMHUC010000071.1 GCA_946188155.1 uncultured bacterium
GTCTCTCGACCGTTGCCGGAGCGTCAGGTGCCCTCGAGAGGGGTCTCTCGACCGTTGCCGGAGCGTCAGGTGCCCTCGAGAGGGGTCTCTCGACCGTCGCCGGAGCGTCAGGTGCCCTCGAGAGGGGTCTCTCGACCGTTGCTGGGCGCACAGAGGGTCAGACCCTCTGTGCGCCCAAGGGCTTTTGCTCGACCCCCGGGGCCTCGGGTGATGGAGTAAAAGGGCTTTTGCTCCATCATCCAGGCACACAGAGGGTCTGACCCCCTGTGTGCCGGGAAAGGCTTAATTGGCCTTGAAGTCCGAGTTGAAGAAATTCAGAATCTTGCCGATGCGCTTCATCTCGTAGTCGTAGGTGGGCGACTGGCGGTTGATTCCGGTGCCCTTCGGCTGGCGGGCCTTGATGTTCTGCCAGACATTATTTATCCTTGACAAAGCGTCTGCTTCGGTCTCGTTTTTCCAATAATCTGGATATACATTCAGTTGCTTCACCTCGGGCAGATAGTGGCGGACAAAGACAAGCGGATTCTTCAGGCTGCGAACCTTCACCATCATCGTTACCATCACCTCAAGGGCTGGGATGCGGCTGGAGCAGGCAGGATTGTTGTCTCTCCATAGCGCGATGGGTTCGATTGACAAACTGCCAGCCTTGCCACGGCCTACCACAGCGTCGTACTGTGGTAAGTCTTTAACGCCGTAAAGATAGTCATATATCGGTGTACAGACGACGGCGGGATAAGTGTAGTCGTGCTTGTTGCTGTCGTAGTAGAAAAAGTCAAGCAAAGAAGCTGAATTATCGAAGTCTGTAAACTTTCTGGCCCCACCAAGATTCCATATATAGCGCGGACTCATCCCGAATGCTTCGCGGTAATTGTCTGTACCAGTAATGCCATTTTCAGCACGGCTCAGACAGATGCCCTCCACTTGTGTCCATTCTACCTCGCTTGCAGGGAATACATCGGGGTTCAACTCCACCTCGATGCTGCTGGGGTCAAAGAAGTAGAATTGACCTGCCCGAGGGAAGTACTGGCTTTTGTTGCCCTGTGTCACCATCTTCTTATTGTAATTGTACCAGAAATCATAAATCTGCAAATACACTTCATAATCCGTCATGTACACCACTGGCGATGTCTTCAGGTTCCACACGCCTCGGCCCAACTGGGTGTTCTTCGTGTCGAAGGCGGTGAAGGGGATGGTGGGCGAGGCGATGCCCGTCACGGCGGTTGAGCTCTTGATGATGCCCTTGGTGTCGATGGTGCCGTTCATGGTCATGTTGATGGTTCCCTCAACCTGGGTATAGGATTGGTCAAGTCCTGCCTCCATGCCGCAGTTGAAAGCATGGTCGGTAAAATCGCCGAGTGCCGAGAACATAGATCCGTACTCTCCGCTCATGCCACTGGCGACGCCAGAGGCCAGGCTGAATCCGGCCTGTATGCCCTCGCTGGTGGCCCGCATGTTGGAGGCTCGGGAATCCTCCACCTCCTTCATCGTGGCGGAGAACGACCCGTCGATGTTGGCAGTCATTGTGCTGAAGAACGTGGCGCTCTGCTCAGTCCATGAGTACATCTTGAGGCGAATCTTGTCGTTGCTCATAACGTTGTCGGGCTGGTATTGCGACATGTCCACGTCGAAGGCCCACCATCCTGCATTGGGGATGATTTTCTTTTCGCCGGTGCGCTTCTCCACCCAGGGCGACACGTACTGCGAGTATCCGCCGGCATCCAGGCCGAGGGCCGAGGGGTTCTTCATCGTCATGTCGAGAGGCATGCCGTAGTGCAGCCCCTGGCGGAAGGCGGCCTGCCCGTTCATCGTCACCTCCCAGAGGTGGTCGTTGCCGGCGCCGAAGTTCTGCGGATAGTAGGCGAAGATACGCAGCGTGCCCGTCCATTTGTTGTAGAGGGCGAAGAAGTTGCCGTTGAGCGTCGAGCGGTTGCCGCAGAGGTTATACACCCACTCCCATCCGTTCTCAGGCCTCAGTTTGTCGCAGAAGTTCATGGGCAGGTTCGACTCTACCGTGCCGCCAGACCATGGCAGGTTCACCAGCCTGTAGCCCTTGCCGCCCTTGGGGTCGGTGATGGCGGGGTCGCCCGTGCCGCCTTCGTAGATGAATATGGCGCCCTGCTCGCGCCAGTTGTCGCGGGTGATGGGCTCGCACACATTGCCGGCCACCGTGACGCTGTAGTCGTTGATGTTGTAGTCCACGGTCGCTGCACCGCCGTTGAACTGCTCGTCCCAGTTCTGAATCAGTGCGGCCATTTGGTCGCCGGGCTTCTCGAAGGCGAGGGTCTCAGTGCCGTTGGTGGCACTGACAGTGCCGTTGGCGTAAGTCATCGTCCACCGCTTGAAGTAGTCAGCATACTCATGGTAGGCATCGGTGAAGTCCAGGCTGAGCCGTCCGTCGGCAGTGCTGGTGTAGGTGAACGGGGCCATGTCCTTGCCGCCGATGATGGCGACGGGGTCGCCCTCTTCGTTGTTGAAGAAGAAGGTGACGCCGTAGCCCGTGCCGTCGCCATTGAAGCAGATGGCCTGCCCGATGCGGGTGTAGGGGTAGGAGTCGGTGGCATCACTGAAGGTGCCCTCCTGTTCGGTGAGGCTCCACCAGAGTCCGCTCACCTGCTTGGCCAGCGGGTTGGGGTTGCTGGCGGGGTTGTCGTGTTCGGCGCATGATGCCAGGCCCAGCAGCATCGGCAGGGCGAGCATCAGCAGAAGTCTGATTTGTTTTCTCATTGTTGTTAATAGTTTAAATGTTAATATTAAAAAGGAATTCAAAAAGCATGGCGGCCTCTCGCCTGTCTTGAACCGATGAGACCCGACGCGACGGACGGGCACGGCGGCGCAGTCGGCTGACGTAGCGCGACACGCTCTCGAGCATCTCGACGCTCATCTGGTCGAGTTCTGCAGCGATGGATGTTCTGAGTTCTACGGTAGTCATAAGTTGTATCGGTTGTGAATCGTTTCGGATGCAAAGGTAATCAAAAATCTGCAAACCGCTCGCGGTTTCGGCCATTTTTTTCGTCCGGCCCTGCAAAAGAGAAGATATGCGCCCCTATAACATTGTTTATATGTCCGTTCGGTTGCTGCATGCGTGTGTCGGGGGGTAGAGGGGGTTAAGCAGTTGTGGGGTGACGTAGGTTATGTCAGAGTGCAAGATATTCCGTAGCAGTCATCACAGGCAGTCGGGAGGCTTTGAAGTCCTTGCCATTACGGGTGATGATGAAGTCGGCCTTGGCACTGAGGGCGGTGTAATACTGCATGGCATCCTCGAAGTCTTTGAACTGCGAGGCCAGCGAGTCATCGACCGTGCGCTCGTCGGCAGTTGCTACGCGGGCAAGTTGTCGAAAGTTGGAAAGCAGATTGCGCACGCCCTCAGGACCGTGCTTGTGCAGGAGGAAGGAGGCTGTTGAGAAGGTCATGGGCGACACCACGAGCTGCACCTGCTCATGATAGGCCATGGTGAAGACGGCCCTCCACCGCCACTCTGCGGGTTGCTGACAAGCCTTTGCTGGTTCATGCGGAGCCAGTCGCCCCAGCCAGTCATGCGGTGGAAGTCACAATACTCGTAACCCTCGTCGAATCTACAGAGAGGGTTCGGGAGTATATCCTTATAGTCGTAGGTGTAGTAGAGCTGATGCACCAGACAGACGCTGAGCGTGTAGTGGTCGAGGTGCTGCTGGCTCCAGTTGATGTCGCGATAGTGGATGAAGGCGGCCTTGAAGGCGTTGTCCAGTTCATACATGTTAAGTTGCTCTTTGTCGTTCCACTCGTCGCCGATAACGCCGCGGGTAGCCTGTCGGGCACCGACTTCATACTTGCCCGGTACGTCGGTCACGGGACTGAAACCGGTGCCGTGGCCCCAGATGCTAAACACGTACTGCTCAGCGGGACAGACGAGGCTGCTGAACTCAATGAACATTTTGACAACGTCGGGGTCGCAGAGTTTCAGCCTGATGGCCTGGTCACCGAAGCCCTTCTCATAATCTTTCTCATATTGTTATTTCTTGTTTATGAACTCTTCGAATCGTTTGACAGTGTCGTTGTAAACCTGGGGCTGCAGATACCAAAGATAGGTAGCACTGGGGGCTGTCTCTATCTCACGGGAATAAATATTGAGCATGAAGCTTGGGGTTTCTAACAGGACTTTCTGACCCTCCTCCTTGCTGAGGCGGCGGAACTCTCCCTTGTCGTTCATCAGGACGATGTTCTCGCCCCTGTGGGCCAGTCTCTCGTCCTCGCTGCGCAGCATGTTTGGTGATAGCCAGTTAGCAAGCGGCTGTCCGATATGCCAGTCACGGGTCTGCACCATGTAGTATTTCTCACCGTCCTTCATCACCACGGGGATGGCATAGCGATTTCCGTTGGCGTATGCCGTCATCATCTGCTCCATGGCCAGGCTGAATCTGATGTTAAACTGATCCATGTTCTTGATGCGCTTGTTGACGGGAGCCTTGTCGTTGTCGTAGAACGCCTGCATGACTTGCAGGAAACCGCGTCGCGTGTCGGGGTATATCGAGATGAGGGTGAGACCGGTTTTCAGTCGGTTGTAGATGGTCACGGGGTCGTAGCGACCCAACTCTTCCTCGGCGGCATCGACCGACAGTTCCATAAAGTCGCAGCCATTGTCCACGCTGCCCTGCATCAGGTAGATGTTACTGAGCAGAGAATACGTATTGGCAAGGAGCGTGTCCTTCTGCTCCTTTTGCGCTTTGGCAATCTCAATTGCCTTGTGGGCGTAACTGATGGCGCGGTCGTAATGGCCGTCGGTGTTGACGGCAATGCCAACCAGTGCTGTGGCTGCGGCGTACTGCTTCTGGCCGTCCGTTGGGTTCGCATCTGCCAGTTTCACCGTTTGCTCGGCCATTTGAAGATTGGTACTCACCATCTTCTTGTTCTCTTCTACTGTGTTCTGTGCACTCACTTGGAATGCCACGGCGCATGCCAGCGCCACGATAGTTACAATTCTTTTCATTTTCTTGATTATTTATTTATGGATAAGTTACTCTGTCGTTTGTTCTCCGGCCTTGATGAACTCTGTCAACTCCTCTCGCGTCACACCGATAAGCGCCATGTTATTGCTGTTAAACTTGGAAAGATGGTCAATGCAACTCTCGAAATATGGCACGAAACCGTCTGTGAAATCGTCGATGAAGAACTTGGACCCCTTCATATCGAGTATAGTAGCCACACACTCGCCATCAGTCATCCCCCCCATGAAGTGGCAGGGCTTGTCTGCGCCATTGCCGTCACCGATATGTAAAGGACGGCTGCAAGCATGATATACTTTTTCATTTCAATTTACTTTTATATAGTTGTTATTCTTTCATACCGATGCATCTTTCGGCGCAACTCCATGTTCTCGTCGATGAACTCCTTGAGGTGGGCATTGTTGTCACTGATGCGCCACCGCTGAAAGACGATGACGGCCACGAGGGCAAGCATTACCACGACGATGGCGACTCCAAAGGCAACTGCAATGATAAATGATGTATCCATATCGTTCGATTTTGGGTGCAAAATTACGACCCGCCAGCGAAAACGATGTTTCACTGGCGGGAAAAAATGTTTCAAATCTGGGAATTCTGCTATTCTAGCGTCCGAAGATGACTATTTTAGGCATAATCCATTCATTTCTGCTGCGATACCTGACGATATTCCCGGCACGTCATGCCGTAAGCGTTACGGAAGAGGCGGGACAGTGTGACGCGGCTAGGGATGCCGGAAAGTTCGCCAATGATGGCGATGGGATCGTCGGTAGACTTCAGCAGACGGGCGACGTGCTCCAGACGATAGCGGTTGATGAAGCCGGTGACGGTCTCGCCGCGTGAACACTCACGGATGGCCTGCACGACGTACTTCTCGTTGGTGCCGAGGAGCGAGGCCAGCGTGTCACGGTTCAGGTTCTCGTCAGTATAGGGTTGCTGCTCGTCCATCAGTGTGCAGAGGCGGCGGAAAAGTTGCTGCTCGGCGGTGAGGCTTGCTTCGGGCTGTGCCTGTAACTGTCGCTGTTCCTCTGCCTCAGCCTGTTCGCGTTGTTGTATATCTTCGTAGAGCTTACGGTTCTTCTCGGTCAGAACCTTATTATATTTATAGGAGCGCCAGAGCAGATAGGCGATAAGCAGGATGACGATGATAGCACTGACGAGGATGATGCGGTGTATCGTCAGCGACTGGTGCTTGCGGATAATCTCCTCCTCCTGTTGCTTGATTTCCTGTAACTGCTCCACGTCGGCCTGCCGCTCCTGCTGGCGGATAGAGTCGGTCAACAGCCGTATGCGGTCGCTCATCGCCAAAGCCTCCGCCGTGCGCCCCGCTTTCTGCAGGGCATCGTACTTGTAATTAAACAAGGTCTTGACATAGAGGTCGATGATGGGTTCGCCATCCGAGCGTATCAAGGAGTCTGTCTCGTCGAACATGCGGACGGCCTCGTCGTAACGGCCCGTCATCGTCAGATAGAGACCTTCTGCAGCCTTGTCAAGCGCACCCAAGCCTTGGAACTGCTGATATTCATGGTGAAGGGCCTCGGCCTGTTCTCGTTGTCCGTTTGCAGCATAGACCATCGCCTTGCTGATGGTCACGTTGTTGCGGCGCTTCTCTATGGCCCAGTCGGGAGTGTTGGGACAGCTTCTCAGACGGTTCATCGCCGTGTCCATCTTTGCCATCAGGGTCAGTGCTTTTTCAGGCTTCTTGTTGTCAACATACAGGTCGTTGAGTGAAAGTAGTGTATAGATGAGAGGATCAATCTCCCCGTAATCGGTAGCATATTCTGTACTCGCCATCAAAGCATCGATGCATTGCAGGAACAACTGCTCGGATTCCGCAATATGACCCAGTTTGCTTTCACAATCTGCCATCTTCGACAGAGCCCTGCACTTCATCTCAATATCTTTTGGCATTTTACCATCACCCACAAATGCGAGGATTTCCTTGGAGAGTGCAAGCGATTTTCCGTACTTGCCATCGGCGTATGCGCAGTCGCCCAGAATCCAGAGAGCCTTGCAATGAAGGCTACTGTCTGCAGACGTGGCAACAGCATGCCCTGCCTCTGCGGCAATCGCTTTCTCTGCATAATAGGCCGCCAGCCGCCGTCGGTCGGCATTCGCATAGATGATGGCTTTGATGGTATTGGCACGTACCTCCGTGAACAAACCTGCCTGCTCCGCACTATCCACACGCTCCACAGAGTGTCCAACGTCGGATAATCCATCGTTGACGATCTCTTTGCTCAGCGAAGCAGCCTCTTCGTCACGGTCAGGCTTCGTGCAGGCGGTCATCAATGCCAGCACGGTGACAAAAGTTGTCAATATGATGATATATCTGCTTTTTCTCATAAGTGTCATCGAATATATTGCTGCAAAGGTAGCGATTTATTCTGAATAAACAATAAAATAAGATGGAAATAACAAAATTAAACTTTCGGGCGGTTTTGCCGTCAAATGGATATAAATTAAGGAGGATGAGAAGATGAAACGATATGGATTGACTTGGTTGACAGTTTGGCTCTGCTGCCTGGGCCTGTGGGCTCAGGGCGACTCGATATTGACGCTCAGGGGCAGGGTGGTAGACGGCAGGAGCCGCAAGGCGATGGCGTCGGTCAGCGTGACGGCCGGCAGCGTGGGCACGGTGACCAACGAGGACGGCGAGTACGTGCTGAAGCTGAATACGGTGAAGTGGCCCGACTCCGTGGTGACTTTCTCCTACCTGGGCTACCAGTCGCGACGGCTGCGGACGGGGGAGTGCCGGGAGCTGGAGAGGCAGAAGAAGCCGGTGAGGCTGATGCCGACGACGGTGATGCTCAGCGAGGTGTTTGTAGATGCTGCCGATGCCCGCGCCGTTGTGGAGAAGGCCATCGACAAGATAGGCGACAACTATCCCCGCCAGCCCAACCTGCTGCGGGGCTTCTACCGCGAGACGGTGCAGAAGCGCAGCCGCTTCATCAGCATTGCCGAGGGTGTGGTGGACGTGTATAAGTCGGCCTACCAGAAGAGCTACGGCCGCGACGGGGTGGCCATCCGCAAGGGTCGCCGCCTGCTGAGCCAGCGGCGAGGCGACACTCTGTCGGTGAAGCTTCAGGGCGGTCCGGTGCTGCCGGTGATGCTCGACTTGGTGAAGGAGCGCGACCTGCTGCTCAACCTGCAGGAGCTGGACAACTACGACTTCCGGTTCCTGGTGCCTGAGAAGACCGACGAGCAGGTACACTACGTGGTGGAGGTGAGTCCGAGACTGGTGGTGGACTATCCGCTCTTCAAGGGGCGTCTCTACATAGACCGCGAGTCGCTGGCCTTCACGAAGATAGACTTGCAGATGGACATGAGCGACCCTGACAAGGTGACGACCATGATACTGAGGAAGAAGCCCTTAGGGCTGAGGTTCGCACCCCGTGAGCTGACAATCTCGATTGACTACAAGACCGACGGCGGCGTGACGCGCATCAACTATATCAGGAACGTGATTCGCTTCCGCTGCGACTGGAAGCGGCGGTTGTTCAAGTCGAACTTCACCGTGACGTCGGAGATGGTGGTGACAGGCCGGCAGGAGGGTGAGGGCATCAGGCCCATCCGAACGCGCGACACCTTCAACCGCCGCGACAATTTCTACGACAAGGTGGTGTTCTTCCGCGACCCGGCGTTCTGGGGCGACGAGAACATCATCGAGCCGACGGAGGATTTGCTCAAGGGCATTGAGAAGATCAAGAAATTAATTAGTAATTAGCAATTAGTAACTCAAGTTTCCCACCTTTTTAAGAACAACGAATTAAAACGAATGAAACGAATTACACGAATGAAACATAATGTTTTACGAATTACACAAATTTGCTACGCGCAGGTAATCGCCACTTGTAGCGAACAATTTGTGAAATCAAGAATAATTCGTGAAATTTGTTTTAATTCGTTGTTTTTAAGAAGAATAAGGGATGGGAAACTTCAATTAGTAATTACGTTAGAAGGAGTTAGAGGGAGTAGGAAGGAGTAGGAAGGAGTAGGAAGGAGTAGGAAGTCATTACTTCATTCCCTTCAATTATCCAAGAGCTTTTGGAGCCGCAGAACTATTGACTTCCTACTCCTTCTTACTCCTTCCTACTCCTTCTAACTCCTTCTTTTTTACCTGATGAACAATAGCTCGCGGTACTTGGGCAGCGTCCAGAGTCCGTCCTCGACGATGAGTTCCAGCTTGTCTACCTCGTAGCGGATGCCTTCCATTTTGGGGCATACGGTGTCATGGTAGGCGATGGCCCGTTGGTGGATGTCGTCGATGCGGTTGGCCACGCGGCGGGCATCGGTGAGCTCCTCCACAAGCTGCTCAATGCGCTCGGTGCGCTCGGCAATCTCCTCGATGAGCTTCATGTTGCGGGCAGAGAGACGGGCGGCCCGCTCGGCGGTGAATACGTCCTTCATGCCCTGCACGTTCTTGATAAGCTTGCTCTGATAGTGGGTGGCCACGGGGATGATGTGGTTCATCGACAGATCGCCCATCACGCGAGCCTCTATCTGTACCGTCTTGACGTATGTCTCCCACTTCACCTCGTTGCGGGCCTCCAGCTCCTTGCGGTTCATCACCTTGGTGGACTCGAACATCTGGATGCTTTCCGGGTCGAGGTAGTGCTCTATGATGACTGGGCACGACTTCTCCACGTCGAGTCCACGGCGGGCAGCCTCCCGGACCCACTCGTCGCTGTAGCCGTTGCCGTCGAAGCGGATGGGCTTACAGGTACGTATGTCGTCCTGTAGCACCTCGAGCAGGGCGCTGACTTTGTTCGCTCCGGCACTGATCTTCGCGTCCACACGCTGCTTGAAACTCTGCAGAGCTTCGGCCACGGCAGAGTTGAGGGCTATCATGGCCGAGGCGCAGTTGGCCGACGACCCTGGGGCACGGAACTCGAAGCGGTTGCCAGTGAAGGCGAATGGCGATGTGCGATTGCGGTCGGTATTGTCGATGATGAGGTCGGGAATCTGTGGTATGTCGATCTCCATGCCCTGCTTGCCCTTGAGGTTGAAGAGCTCGTCTTTGTCAGACTGCTCGATGTGGTCGAGCAGTTCGTTGAGCTGGTTGCCAAGGAAGCTGGAGATGATGGCTGGGGGAGCCTCGTTGCCGCCGAGGCGGTGCTCGTTGGTGGCCGACACGATGCTGGCCTTGAGGAGTCCGTTGTGGCGATAGACGGCCATGAGCGTCTCCACGATGAAGGTGACGAAGCGCAGGTTCTCCTCGGGCGTCTTGCCAGGGGCGTGTAGCAGCGTGCCATTATCTGCCGTAAGGCTCCAGTTGTTGTGCTTGCCGGAGCCGTTGATGCCGTCGAAGGGTTTTTCGTGGAGCAGTACGCGGAAGCCGTGCTTCCGCGCCACTCGCTTCATGAGCGACATGAGCAGCATGTTGTGGTCGACGGCCAGGTTGCACTCCTCGAAGATGGGAGCCAGTTCGAACTGGTTGGGGGCCACCTCGTTGTGGCGCGTCTTGCAGGGGATGGCCAGCTCGAGGGCCTGTATCTCCAGGTCCTTCATAAAGGCCTGCACGCGGTCGGGGATGGTGCCGAAGTAGTGGTCGTCCATCTGCTGGTTCTTGGCACTCTCGTGCCCCATCAGCGTGCGTCCGGTCATCAGCAGGTCGGGGCGTGCGGAGTAGAGGCCTTCGTCGACGAGGAAGTACTCCTGCTCCCAGCCGAGGTTGACCTGCACCTTGGTGACGTCGTCGTAGAAGTACTGGCACACCTCCTTAGCCGCCTTGCCCACGGCATGCAGCGAGCGCAACAGCGGTGCCTTGTAGTCGAGTGCCTCGCCGGTATAGGCGATGAATATGGTGGGTATGCAGAGCGTGTCATCGATGATGAACACTGGCGAGGTTGGGTCCCATGCCGAGTAGCCGCGAGCCTCGAAGGTGTTGCGTATGCCGCCGTTGGGGAAGCTGGATGCGTCGGGTTCCTGCTGTACGAGCAGCTTGCCGCTGAAGTTCTCCACCATGCCACCCTTGCCGTCGTGCTCCACGAAGGCATCGTGCTTCTCGGCGGTGCCCTCGGTGAGTGGCTGGAACCAGTGGGTGTAGTGGGTGGCGCCCATCTCCTGGGCCCACTGCTTCATGCCGGCGGCCACCGCGTCGGCAATGGAGCGGTCGAGGCGGGCGCCGTTGTCGATGACGTCGATGAGTTTCCGATAGACATCGGCGGGCAGGTACTTGTACATCTTCTGACGGTTGAACACGTACTTGCCGAAATACTGCGAGGGTCGCTCGGCGGGTGTACTGACCTCTACCGCCTGTTTCTTAAAGGCCTCTTCTACGACCTGGAATCTGAGGTTACTGGACATCTGATTATTTACTATTTAGCGATTTACGACTTACGATTTATTTACGATTTCATTATTTAGCTATTTCTCGGAGCCATCCTCGTGCCTCCGCGCCCCGCGACATGCTGTGCGGCAGCAAATTCAGAGTGTGGCGACGGAGATGCCGAGGAATACGTGGGCCGTCTGCAGATAGGGGTTGGTATGGAGCTCTACGTAGACGGGAAGCCTGAGATGCTTGAACTCAAAGTCCTTGGTGGCACGTATCGACACCATGTTGCAGGTGAACCTCTCGCCGTACATCCAGTCGCCCCGGATGACGGTCGTGGTCTTGCCGCTCGCGTCGGTGACCTTCTCCTCGTGGCTTTTGCCGGCACTCTCCATGGGGGAGATGCCTGCCCTCACGTCCCAGTCGAGGCCTACGGCCCGGAAGGGCACGCTCAACTCGATGTAGGTGGAATAGGCTCGTCGGCCGTCAATCTTGAAGTCGTTGCCTGCGAACATCGTGTAGGCCTGCAGCGAACCGTACTTGCAGGTGTAGCCGATGTTGGCCTCCAGCTGGTGCGGGCAGTCGCGTCCGCTGCTGAAGAAGAAGAATCGGTTGCGCGGGTCTACGTCGGCCGTCCAGTAGTCTATCACGCCGATGTTGAAGCCCCAGCGCGAGTATCCCAGGGTGATGTCCACCTCGTCGTGGTCGTCCTTGTCGAGGCCTTTGTCTCCCCAGATGTTGAGGTTGAGCCCCTTCCACTTCAGGTCGAGTTCGGGCTGTAGGCTGATGTCGCCTTCTTTGAGGCCTCGCCACATGTACTTGCTGACGAGGGAACCGCTGACAGAGGCTTTCACCCTGTCCTGAGCCCCGGCGGCAACAGGCAGCAGCAGGAACATGATGATGAGTGATAAGTGATGAGTGATGAGTGATGAGTGATGAGTGATGAGTGATTTCTTCATCTTCTTTCTAATCTATAAATCTTCGTAATATGTCTTGATAGTTCTCTATGCGGCGGTCGCGGAGGAATGGCCACCAGCGGCGCACCTGCTCGGAGTGGTGGAGGTCGAGGCTGACAATGATGCTCTCCTCCTGGTCGGCGGATGCCTCATAGATGATTTCGCCCTGCGGGCCTGCCACGAAGGAGGTGCCCCAGAACAGGATGCCAGGCTCGGAGGGGCCGGGCTCTCCAGGCTCTCCGGACATTACGGATATTCCGGGATTTCCGGGATTTCCGGGGTTTCCGGGGTTTCCGGATAATGGCTCGAAGCCCACGCGGTTGACGGCGACGACGGGCAGCCCGTTGGCCACGGCGTGGCCGCGCTGCACGGTCTGCCAGGCAGTGCGCTGTCGCTGCTGTTCCTCGGGGGTGTCATTCTGGTCGTAGCCGATGGCGGTGGGATAGATGAGCAGCTCGGCTCCCTGCAGTGCCATCAGCCGGGCTGCCTCGGGGTACCACTGGTCCCAGCAGACCATCACGCCCAACCGCCCCACGGAAGTGTCTATCGGGTGGAATCCCAGGTCGCCGGGGGTGAAGTAGAACTTCTCGTAGTAGGCCGGGTCGTCGGGGATGTGCATCTTGCGGTAGGTGCCTGCGATGGTGCCGTCACGCTCGATGACCACGGCGGTATTGTGGTACAGTCCCGGTGCGCGCTTCTCGAAGAGCGAGGTGACGATGACCACTCCCAGCTGACGGGCTATCTCGCCGAAGAGCTTGGTTGACGGTCCGGGGATGGGTTCTGCCAGGTCGAAGTTGTCCACGCACTCTGTCTGGCAGAAGTAGAGTGAGTTGTGCAGCTCCTGTAGCACGATGAGCTGTGCGCCGCGCTTGGCCAGGTCGCTGATGCCTTCGGCCAGTCGGAGGATGTTGCCGTGGGTGTCAGCAGTGTTATGCTGCTGCAGGAATCCTATCTTGAGTTCTTTCATACGCTTGGTATTTGCATTGTACAACAGTGTATGCTGCCGTGCTGCCGGATGATGGCGCGGCTGTCGATGGGCACCATGTCGCGGCCGGGGAAGGCGTCGCCGATGATGCGGATGGCCTCGGCGTCGAGGTCGGGCTGTCCGTAGGTGGGACAGAGCACGGCCCCGTTGAGTATGAGGAAGTTGGCGTAGGTGGCCGGCAGCCGCTCTGCCCCGTCGTAGATGGGTCTCGGCATGGGCAGCTTCATCAGCCGGTAGGGCCGGCCGTCGATGGTGCGCAGCGCCAGCAGCTGCTGCTCCATCAGCCTCAGCTCCTCGTACTGCTCGTCGCGAGGGTCGTCGCAGCCCATATATAATAAGGTGTCGCCTGGGCAGATGCGCACCAGCGTGTCGATGTGGCCGTCGGTGTCGTCGCCCGCCAGCTGTCCGTAGTCAATCCATACGATGCGCTCGGCCCCCAGCTCCGCCATCAGTCGCGCCTCAATGTCGGCCTGCGTCATCGGCTGGTTGCGGTGGGGCGCCAGCAGGCATCCGGTGGTAGTGAACACGGTGCCCCGCCCGTCGCTCTCGATGGAGCCTCCCTCGAGCACGAAGTCCAGGCAGTCGCGATACTCGCCCTGTAGTATTCCCTGCTGGTACAAGTGGCGGTTGATGGCGTTGTCCTGCTCGGCGGGGAACTTCTCGCCCCATCCGTTGAAGCAGAAGTCGAGCAGACGGTGGTGCCCGTGGTCGTCGGTCAGTGTGATGAAGCCGTGGTCGCGGGCCCAGGTGTCGTCGGTGTTGAGAGGGGAGAGGTGAGAGGTGAGAGGCGAGAGATCGGAGATGAGTGCTGTGGGCGCCACGATGATGAGGTGCTCCCGGCGGGCAATCTCGCGGGCCATCTCCATGTATGTGGCGGTGATTTCGTTGAGCATCGATGCCCAGTCGGTGTCCTCGTGCGGCCATGTCAGCTGCACGCCCCATTGCGGCTCCCATTCTGCCGGAAGCCGCCATCTGGTAGTCTCGTTATGCGTGGCCATGTTCATATTTTGCGGCAAAATTACAAAATAATTATGAATTATGGATTATGAATTATGAATTATTTGTATCTTTGCAGCAAATTAGTGTCATGCTTGAGGTAAAAGACGCGACGATAGCTGTTGCTGGGCGCACATTGGCCACGGGGCTTTCCTTCATTGCCAATGACGGGCAGATCACCTGCATCACGGGGCCTGAAGGTTCCGGCAAGACGGTCATGCTGCGCACGCTGATGGGCTTCCTGCCCGTCGGCAGTGGCTTCGTGAGCGTCGACGGCGAACTGCTCACGGTGCTCTCCGCCCCCGACTTCCGCAAGCTGATGGTCTATCTGCCCCAGCAGATGCAACTGTTAGGGCACCAGCTGACACCACCTGAGGCCATCATACCTTCGGCAGCCGACTATGCCGTGTGGAACCCGCTGCTACCTACGGCCGTGAAGGCCGAGGCGCCACGCCCGCTATCGGCCGACGCCATCTTCCGCCTGGCTTGTCAGACACTCGGGCAGGCCACCGAGCGGAGCATCATCATCGCCGACGAGCCGGCCGCCCTGCTCACCCCCGAGCTTGCCCGGCAGATGCTGCAACTGCTCCGCAGTCAGGCCGATGCCGGCAGGACGGTGCTCATAGCCAGCCGCCGCCAGTTGCTCATCGAGCATTCGGACCAAGTGATAGAATTAGTGAAAAGTGAAGAATGAAGAATCATGGATAGCGAGTTGATATTACATATAGTGTTGGGCATGCTTCTGCTGGCCGTTCCGGCAGGCGCACTTTACTATTTCGACAGGAAGCTGCTGGGCTCCTTCGGCGTGGCCGTGGCCAGGATGATCGTGCAGCTGCTCCTGCTGTGCCTGATGGTGTGGGGCCTGGTGAAGTACGACCATGCTTGGCTCACCCTGCTGTGGCTCCTGCTGACATCCTTAGTGATGGCCTTCTTCGCCGTACGCCGCATCGGGATGCGCCCCTCGCGGTATCTGCTGCCCGTGGCTGCCGGCCTGCTGGCTGGGGCGTTGGCAGTGGGCGGCTGGCTACTGCTGGCCGTACTCCCCGTGGGCGACTGGCCGGGAGCGCGGTGGGTGGTGCCGCTGACGGCCCTGCTCATGGGCCACGCCACGGCCTCCACGGTACGCGGGCTGAGTGCCTACCAGTCGGCACTGAAGGCCGACGAGCAGCAGTATGAGTTCCTGCGCGGCAACGGCGCGAGCCACCTTCAGGCCGTGCTGCCCTTCGTGCGCCGCGCCCTGCAGGCCGTGGTGGCCCCGATGGTGTCAGGCCTGTCGGCAATGGGACTCTTCACCATGCCGCTGCTGCTCTGCGGCCTCCTGCTGGGCGGCCTGTCGCCCATCAACGCCTTCGTGCTGACGCTGATGCTAACCGTCGGCTGTCTGGCCGCGTCGGTGACAGCCCTCGCGGTGACACTCTGGCTTGCCGACCGCCAGCTGTTCGACAAGCATGGCAAACTGAAAGAGTCAACATAAAAATAACAACAGATGAGAATAATCAGAAACAGCTTGCTGCTGCTGGCGGTGCTGGCGGTGGCATGTAAGGGTAACAAAGGCGCTGAGGCCGACCTCCCGGCAGCGCAGGCAGAGGCCAACAGCTTCTACGACGCACGCTCGGCATCGGCCGATGCGCAGGCCGCCAGGCAGAAGCCGGTACGCATGTACGAGCTGCCGGCACCGCTGACAGACCGCCCGGAGCAGATTCTGCACCGAAGGGGCTACACCACGTCGTATAACAGCAAGACCAAGAACCCCAACTGGGTGGCCTGGCACCTCACCAAGGCCCACACTTACGGCCAGAACCAGCGCAAGAACGAGGTGTTCACCGAGGACAGCGACGTCAGCGCCCCGCGTGCCACCAACAACGACTACTACAATTCGCGCTACGACCGGGGCCACATGTGCCCGGCGGGTGACAACAAGTGGGACTCGCAGGCCATGAGCGAGTCGTTCCTCTTCACCAACATCTGCCCGCAGAACCACGGACTCAACAAGTACGAGTGGAACGACCTGGAGATAGAGTGCCGCGAGTGGGCCCGGGAATACGGAGCCGTCGACATCGTCTGCGGACCCATCTACGATGCCAACGAAGAGCAGAGAACCATCGGCCGCAACCGCGTGTGGGTGCCGTCGGCCTTCTTCAAGGTCGTCCTCTGCCGCCAAGGCACGCCCAGGGCCGTCGGCTTCGTCTACCGCAATGAGGGCGTGAAGCAGAGCAGAGCCGAGGCAGCCCGCTCCATCGACGAGATAGAGCACCTGACGGGTATCGACTTCTTCCCTGCCCTCGACGACGAGACCGAAGCCAAGGTGGAGCGAGCAAAAAGACTGGATCTTGGCGATGGCCGATAGCCAGCAGGGAGCAGAATAAAATGTTTTGTTTTTGCCTACACTGCCTACATATCGATGTATACTGCTGAAACACAGCAGTTTACAGAGTGTAGGCAAAAACAAAACATTTTATTATACTACAGTAGCTTCTTGTACCGTGCCACCATTCTCATCAAGCCTACAGCTATGGATGGCGGAAGGACTCCTAGGGAGAACAACAGGACATGGCGCATGCGCCACTGCCGGAAGGAGAGCAGCATACGGAACGGGACGGGATAGCGCATGAAGTCGCGAAGCTCGCGGTGGGTGAAGGGGGGCGTGATAATCTTCTCGCTCCTCAGAATCATGCTGACCACATAGAAGCACGTGATCATCACTTTCCACATGCGCAGCGGGAAATATGCCTTGCCGTACAGGCGCTCGGAATTGTCCTTAATCTGCTGAATGGCGTTCATCGTAGTCAGTATTTCCTCCTTCTTGATCTCCTTACGAGCCTGAAAGTTGGAAAGTGAGCCTTTGCGGAGATAGTAGCGATAAGTGATGTCGGGCAGCAGGACAGCGCGGGTAATATAGGTTGGCAGGTCCATGGTAAAAGAGAAATCCTCCCAGAAATTGATAGGCTGGTGTCTTAGCCCATTTTCACGGTAGACATTGATATCAATAAGAAAATTCCATGTATTTGCCTGAATGTTGTCGTACTGCTGATAGACCCAGGACGGAAAAGAATCATCTTCTTGGAATACATGGAAATCGTAAAGATGCTTATCGGCCTTTTTACTATCTTCATACTCATAAATCCACTCAGATGAAGCAAATGCTATCTGCGCCCCATACTTCTTAATATTTGTGTATAATAGCTCTATGGTTTTCGGACTGATTGAGTCATCTGCATCAAGGTGGTACAGATATTTTCCACGAGCTTCGTCGATAATCCGATTTCGAGCGCGACCCAGCCCCCCATTCTGTGGTTGGCGAACAATCCGTATATCTTTTCCCCGAGGATGACTCTGCTGATAGTCGCGAATGATATCCATCGAATCGTCTGTTCCGCAGTCATCGAGTATCAGGAACTCGATGCTTGGGAAGGTCTGCGCCAAGGCAGAATCCATCGTCAAGCGGATATATCGGCCAACATTGTAAACCGGGATGCCTATTGTTACTTCATATTCCATAATTGTTGAACTTTTGTGTGCGAAGATACTAATTTATTGGCGAATTGCCAAATTTATCGGAGAAAATTTTGGAAATACATAGATAATTTGTATCTTTGCGGAGTTAATTGTACCAACATATATGAACTTAAGCATTATAGTACCTGTATACAATGTACAAGAATATGTACGCCCCTGCCTGAGAAGCATCTTTGCGCAAGGATTAAACGATGACGACTTTGAAGTCATCATCGTAAACGATGGTACTACAGACAAAAGCATAGAGGTCATAGCCGACATCATCGAAGCCCACAAGAACACCATCGTCTTCAATCAGGAAAACCAAGGACTATCGATGGCCCGCAACAACGGCATGGCTAATGCCAATGGGGAGTATCTGCTATTCCTCGACTCTGACGACCTGCTGATAGAGGGCAGCTTGAACCCGTTGCTACAGACAGCACTGGAGTCAAAGGCGGACATGGTAGTGGCAGACTTTGTCAAAATGAACGATCAGGAGATTGCTGCCGGTCCACTGCCCAAATACCCCGACACGTCTCACCTTGAGGAGACGAATGGCTATCAATTGTACCAGAACGATTTCACTCATAATACATGTTGCGTCTGGCATACGTTGCACCGTACCGAGTTTATCCGACAAAACAATATCACATTTATCCCCGGCATCTATTTCGAGGACATCCCTTTCACGACGGAATGTCTGCTGAGAGCAAGGAAATGCATCCGTGCTCACTATCCACTCAACATATACCGGCAAAGAGATGCCTCCATATCCGATGTTGCCTCGTTTAACATGCGGAAAGCTCAGGATTTCACCACGTCACTTGTACGCACTTGGGAACTCCGCAAGATGGATGGTCTTTCTCCCGACATTGAGAGCACGATGAAAAAGAAACTCTATGCCTCTTACGCCAGTTTGCTCTACTGCATATTGTATAAGACAAACGAGACCTCAGAACAAATCCGCATGGTGGAATACTTGTGGAGAAACGCTTCCGAACTCATCTGTAGTTTCTCGTTCAAGCAGAAGCTGGGTTTTGTCATCTTTAACTTGTCGCCACGACTATATATCACGGCTCAAAAATGGGCATGGAAACATTAACATCATATACTATTAACTTAGGCAGTCACTAATGGAAAGAATAGACTTCGTAGTTTTATGGGTAGACAGTAACGACCCTGAATGGATTGCTTCCTATAACACGTACAGGCCAGAGAAGCCTTTGCAGGACAATGCAAGATTTCGCAACTGGGGAATCTTCCAGTACTGGTTCAGAGCTGTTGAGCGCTATGCTCCTTGGGTCAACAAGGTGTATTTAGTGACCAACGGCAAGTTTCCCGACTGGATCAACCCCGACTGCGAGAAACTGGTCTTAGTACGACATGACGAATACATCCCCCAAAAGTATCTCCCCACATTCAACTCGAAGACTATCGAGCTGAACTTGGGCAGGATAAAAGGACTATCAGAGCATTTCGTCTATTTCAACGACGACATGTTCATCAACGCACCCATCAAGCCCGAATACTATTTCAGGGATGGCCTGCCCTGCGACTACAATTTCGAGTCGCTCTATCACAGTCCCTGTTACAGTCGCGAAAACATGTTTGGCGAGGATGTGAGTTTGTTTTGTAACGTGGCAGCCATCAACAAGCACTTCAACAGAAGGCAAGTGGTGCGACAAGACTGGAAGAGATGGTATGGACGCCATTTATGGGGAAAGCCGCTGTTTATGTCTCTGCTCATGTTGCGAAGAACGGCATTCGAGCACTTTGTCTTGTACCATCATGAGCAGCCCATGCTGAAATCGGTGTTCAACGAGGCTTGGGAAAAAGAAGAGTTCCTGCTCGACTACAGCTGCACACGCTTCCGCATAGAGACCTGCCTCAACCAGTATTTCATGCGCTACTGGCAGTTTGCCACCAACAGGTTCTATCCCGTCAAGAAGAGAGGGCTGGCCTATTTCACCTATAATAAGGAGATAGTGGCCGACCTGATCAAGAACCTGCTGAATGAGGGCTTCGAGTCCATTTGTATCAACGACAATCCCCGCGTCAGTGATGATGAGTTTGAATACGCGGCAACAATGATTCGCGAGGCTTTTGAGAAGAAATTCCCCAACAAGTCTGTGTTTGAAAGATAGACTGTTTCTTGACATTGAGATTTGGTATCCCCAATTTCAGCCTTACTCCATATTCACCTTCACGGTCCATTCTGTCATCGTTCGCTCATCCTTACTGAAACTCCTGTTTTCCGCAACGGGGTGACCCAAAAACGGGAGTTAGAGCTTCACCCCG
>CAMHUC010000072.1 GCA_946188155.1 uncultured bacterium
GGAGGACCATGCCGACGAGCCTCACAGCGACCGCTGGCTGGTGCTCATCATGTATCTGACGGGCATCTCCATCGGCGTCCACCTGCTCAACCTGCTCTGCGTGCCCGCCATCGTGCTGGTGTACTACTACCGTCGTTTCCCCGATGCCAACCTGAAGGGCTCACTGGTGGCCCTCGGCGTGTCGATAGTCATCCTGGCCGCCGTGCTCTACGGCGTGGTGCCCGGCATCGTCACCGTGGGCGGATGGTTCGAGCTGTTCTTCGTCAACACACTGGGCATGCCCTTCAACACGGGCGAGATCATCTATATCATCCTGCTCATTGCCTGCGTCATCTGGGGCGTCTACGAGACACAGACCCAGAAGCACAGCCCCACGGTGCAGAACGTGGCATTCATCCTCTCTGTAGGCATGATGGGCATACCTTTCTACGGATGGGGATGGCCAGCCTTCATCCTGGGCATCGTCGTGCTCGCAGCCCTCTGGTTCGTACTGAAGTTGGAGCGCGACAAGCTGCCCCTCATCACCGCCCGCGCCAAGAACACGATGCTGCTCTGCATGCTGATGCTCATGATAGGCTACTCCAGCTATGCAGTCATCGTCATACGCTCCTCGGCCAACCCGCCGATGGACCAGAACTCCCCCGAGGACATCTTCACCCTGGGCGACTATCTGGGCCGCGAGCAGTACGGCCAGCGCCCGCTGTTCTACGGCCCGGCCTACACCTCGCAGGTGGCCCTCACGGTAGAGGGCAACATGTGCCGACCCGTCATGAGCGAGGGCAAGCCCGTGTACCAGCGCAAGGAGAAGGCCTCGGCCGACGAGAAGGACTCCTACTTCGTGGTGCGCACCAAGGATGAGTACAAGTATGCCCAGAACATGCTCTTCCCGCGAATGTACAGCTCGGCACACGCCGGAGCATACGAGTCGTGGATGGGAGGAGTGGACGGCTCGGAGGTACACTACGACCGCTGCGGCGAGCCAATGATGGTGAAGGTGCCCAGCCAGCTGGAGAACCTGCGCTTCTTCCTCAGCTACCAGTGCAACTTCATGTACTGGCGCTACTTCATGTGGAACTTCGCAGGCCGCCAGAACGACATTCAGGGCAACGGCGAGCTGGAGCACGGCAACTGGCTCTCAGGCATCCCCTTCATCGACAACGCCCGACTGGGGGATCAGGACATGCTGCCCGACGAACTGAAGCAGAACAAGGGCCACAACGTGTTCTACTGCCTGCCCCTGCTGCTCGGACTCCTCGGACTCTTCTGGCAGGCCTGGTACACCCGCAAGCGTACCATCCAGGTCAACGGATTCGACAAGACCGTCGACGACCCCATCGGCATCCGACAGTTCTGGGTGGTGTTCTTCCTCTTCTTCATGACAGGACTGGCCATCGTCATCTACCTCAACCAGACGCCGATGCAGCCCCGTGAGCGCGACTATGCCTACGCAGGCTCATTCTATGCCTTCGCCATCTGGTGCGGCATGGGCGTGGCAGCCATCATCGACTGGCTCAACCGCAAGCTCAAGAAGGAGAACATAGGACTAGTATCACTAGTATCTATAGCATGCCTGCTCGTCCCCATCCAGATGGCCTCGCAGACGTGGGACGACCACGACCGCTCAGGCCGCTACACCTGCCGCGACTTCGGACAGAACTACCTGATGACCCTGCAGGAGAAGGGCAACCCCATCATCTTCACCAACGGCGACAACGACACCTTCCCGCTCTGGTATAACCAAGATACAGAAGGCGTGCGGACAGACGCCCGCGTGTGCAATCTCTCCTACCTGCAGACCGACTGGTATATCGACCAGATGGTGCGCCCGGCCTACGACTCGCCGTCGCTGCCCATCACCTGGAAGCGACTGGAGTACTGCGCCGGCACCAACGAATACGTCCAGGTGGACCCCTCGCTCAAGGAGCAGGTCGAGCAGCTCTACCAGGAGAACCCCGAGGAGGCAAGCCAGCAGTTCGGCAAGGAGCCTTTCGAGCTGCAGAACATCCTCGACCACTGGGTACGCTCCAAGTCGGCCGACCTGCACGTGATACCTACCGACACCGTCTACGTCACCATCGACAAGGACGCCGTGCGCCGCAGCGGCATGATGATGGCCAGCGACTCCATACCCGACCGCATGGTCATCTCGCTCAAAGGCAAGAGTGCCCTCTACAAGGGCGACCTGATGATGCTCGAGATGATAGCCCACGCCAACTGGGAGCGACCCATCTACGTGGCCACCACCGTGGGACAGGAGAACTACATGAACCTGGGTGACAACTTCGTGCAGGAGGGTCTGGCCAACCGCATCACCCCCTTCACCACCAATGCACCCGGCGCCAAGAGCTTCGACACGCAGAAGACCTACGACAACGTGATGCGGAAGTTCCGCTTCGGCAACGTCAGCCAGCCAGGCATCTACCTCGACGAGACCGTCATGCGCATGTGCTACACCCACCGACGGCTGATGGCGACCCTCGCCCTGAACCTCATCGAGGAGGGAAAAGTCAAGCAGGCCAAGGAAGTACTGGCAAAGAGCGAGAAGGAACTGCCCGGCAGCAACGTACCCCACGACTTCCAGGGTGGCTCCACCGACATGGTGCATGCCTACATCCTCACCGGCCAGAAGCAGAAGGCACAGCAGCTGCTCGACCAGCTGTGGCAGAAGTCGACACAGTACATGAACTGGTATCTCTCACTCGACGGCATGCGCTTCGACAGCTCGCAGCGCGACTGCATGCTCCACCTCTATGTGATGAACCAGCTCTGCGACATGCAGACCGAGATCGACCAGAAGAAGGCCGCCCTGAAGGACAAGCAGCTCGAAGCCCTCATCAGCCAGTATCACGCCAAGGGGGGAACATTTGAGAATTAAGAAGTAAAAACGTACGCGCGAGAGAGTGATCATTGAGCAACCAGCCGCCTACCTCCGCTGGCTCTACCCGAAAGCCTATTGGAGAATGGACCGTCACGAGAAGGCAGTCTACCTGACCTTCGACGACGGTCCGATCCCCGAGGCCACACCCTTCATCCTCGACACGCTGAACGCCTTCGACGCCAAGGCCACCTTCTTCATGGTGGGCGACAACGTAAGGAAATATCCCGAGCTCTATCAACGGATCATCGACGAAGGCCACCAGACGGGCAACCACACCCACAACCACCTCGGCGGGCTGCGCCACACCATACGCGAATACAGCTACAACGTGGAGAAAGCCAATGCCTACATCCACAGCCGCTACGTGCGGCCGCCCCACGGCTGGATGCGCATGGGACAGTACGCATGGCTCTCGCGCAAATACAAGGTGGTCATGTGGGATGTCGTCACACGCGACTACTCCAAATGGATGACTGCCGAGGATGTCGTCAACAACGTGAAGCGCTACACCCGCAACGGCTCCATCATCACCTTCCACGACTCGCTCAAGTCGATTGACAAACTGCGCACCGCACTGCCGGAGAGCCTGCGGTGGCTGCAGTCGGAAGGCTATGCCTTCAAGATATTCCCCTGACGATAATTCCTGGCAAAACCAATTTTTTAAAACCTAAAAATATGAATAAAATTCTATCAACTTGCTTATTAGCAACAACATTTACAATGACAACGACAGCGCAACCCAAACTTTCGGCCACCAACATCGACGAGGTGATCAAGGCCATGACGCTAGAAGAGAAGGCCCAACTGCTCGTGGGCGGTGGTAACGACTCCTTTACAGGCAGCGGAGCCATGCTCGGCCACCAGGAGAGACTGGTGGCAGGCGCGGCAGGCATCACTGTAGAGAACAAGCGGCTCGGCATCCCGGCCACCGTGCTCACTGACGGGCCTGCAGGCGTACACATCGACGCCACCCGCAAGAATGACAGCCAGACCTACTATGCCACTGGATTCCCTGTGGGCACCTGCCTGGCCTGCTCGTGGAACACGGAACTGGTGGAAGCCGTGGGCAAGGCCATAGGCAACGAGACCCTCGAATACGGCTGCGACGTGATCCTCGGCCCTGGTCTCAATATCCATCGTAATCCACTCTGCGGGCGTAACTTCGAATACTATTCCGAAGACCCCTTCGTGACGGGAAAGATCGGCGTGGCCATGACCCGTGGCATACAGAGCCAGGGAGTGGGCGTCTCAGCGAAGCACTATGCCGTCAACTCCCAGGAGAGCAACCGTACGATCGTGGATGAGCGCGTCTCGCAGCGTGCCCTCCGTGAGATCTATCTCCGCGGCTTTGAATACGTGGTGCGCCAGAGCGACCCCTGGACGATCATGTCGGCCTACAACAGTGTCAACGGCAAGTATGCCCAGGGCAATAAGGACCTGCTGACGAGCGTGCTCCGCGACGACTGGGGCTTCCGTGGCATCGTGATGACCGACTGGATAGGCAAGCGCGAGGGGCAGGGACTCTTCACCATCGATGAGGTAGAGGCAGGCAACGACCTGCTCACCCCCGGCTTTCCCGCGCAGGCAGAGGACATCGTCAACGGCGTGAAGAGCGGCAAGCTCGACATCAAATATGTTGACCAGAACGTGCGCCGTATGCTTGAATATATCGTCAAGACCCCCCGTTTCCGCAACTACCAGTTCTCCAACAAGCCCGACCTGAAGGCTCATGCGCTGATTACCCGCCAGTCGAGTACTGAGGGCATGGTGCTCCTCAAGAATGCGGGAGTGCTCCCCATCAAGAACCTGAAGACCGTGGCCCTCTTCGGCGTCAACTCCTACGACTTCCTCGCTGGCGGCCTGGGGTCAGGAGCCGTCAACGTACACTACAGTGTGGATATGGTGACAGGACTGAAGAACATCGGCGTCAGCACCACACCGCTGCTGACGGAGATCTATCAGAACTATGTGAAGTTTGCCAATGCCAAACTGAAGGCCGACAAGAACCCGATGATGTGGTTCCTCGATACAGGCAGGCCCAAACTCGACGAGATAGACATCACCGCGCGCTGCGTGCAGCATGAAGTGAACGAGGCCGACGCTGCCATCATCACCATTGGCCGTCAGGCCGGCGAGGGCCTGGACCGCGAGATAGAGGGCGAGTTCAACCTCTCAGCGGCCGAGAAGGCCATGATCTCACGTGTCAGCGATGCCTTCCGTCCTGCCGGCAAGCCTGTCATCGTGATTATCAACAGCGGCTCAGTGATAGAGACAGCCTCCTGGCGTGACCGCGTGGATGCCATCCTCTGTGCCTGGCAGCCCGGTGAGGAAGGCGGCAACAGCGTGGCCGACGTGCTCACGGGCAAGGCCAATCCCAGTGGCAAGTTGACCATGACCTGGCCCATCGCAGCCACTGACCATCCTTCTACGAAGAATTTCCCGCAGGAGATGGACGCCTACACCTTCCGCGAGATGATTGGCTGGGGCGCACAGATCCCCGGGCGCGACTATACCAACCACGAGGAGGATATCTACGTGGGCTACCGCTACTTCGACACCTTCCAGAAGGAGGTGGCCTACCCCTTCGGATTCGGTCTGAGCTACACCACCTTCCATTTCTCCAAGCCCGCTGTGAAGGCCAAGGGCAAGGACGCCGTTGAGGTGAGCATCACCGTCAAGAACACGGGCAGCGTCAGCGGAAAGGAGGTGGCACAGGTATACGTGCAGGCTCCCAAGGGACGGCTGGAGAAACCCGCCCAGGAGCTGAAGGCCTTCGCCAAGACGCGCGAGCTGCAGCCCGGCGAGAGCCAGACGCTCTCGATGACCATCCCCGTGCGTGACCTCGCCTCTTTCGATGAAGCAGGCTCGCAGTGGCTCACCGAGGCCGGCACCTACACCTTCCGTATCGGGGCCAGCAGCCGCGACATCGCAGCCACTGCCCAGCTGAAACTGCCCGAATACACCGAGAAAGTGAGCAACGCACTGGCTCCCCAAGCAAAACTGAATCTGCTGAAACAATAGGCCAAGAGAAAGATATGTACAGTCTGAAATACAAAGTAACGACCAGCACCTGCGACAGCGAGGGACGGCTGAAACTCTACTCAGCCCTCCAGATGATGCAGGACTGCTCAGAAATGTGGATTGACTCCGAGCCCAGAGTAAAGCAGTATTTCGCACAGCAGAACATGGCGCAGCTGCTGGCTTCGCGTCAGGTGGAGGTTGTACGCGTGCCTGAATACAAAGAGGAACTCACCGTGACCACCTCCGTCTATGGCATGAAGCCGATGTTCGGATTCCGCAACACCTTCATCTACGATGCCCAGGGCAATCCCTGCTACCGCACATGGAGCATGGGAGCCTTCGTGGACAAGTGTACCGGCAAGCTGAAACGCGTGGACGATACCACTATCGCCTCGATGCATCTGGAGCCGCAGGCAGAGATGAACTATCGCGACCGCCGCATCACCCTGCCCAAAGACGGAGGGCGTGTACTCGACCCCATCAAGGTGCTGAGAGCCGACATCGACTACAACCGCCACATGAACAACGCCAACTATGTCCGCATGGCGATGGAGCTGCTGCCTGCTGACTTCGATGTCAAGGGGCTGCGAGTGGAATATCGTGTGGCCGCCAAACTGGGTGACATGCTGACCCCGACAGTCTACCAGACTGACGCAGGCTTCATCGTAGCCTTGTCCATCGACACAGAGGCATGCGCCATCATTGAGTTATTTTCCCTTGCCACTGTTGCCACTAAGCCATAAAGTACTCATAATCAACGTAATACGCCATTGCATCAAGGTGTAATCAGTGGCAACACTCCAGCAGAGGGTTGCTTGTCATTCCGAGGGCATCATACCTGCCGTCCAAGCCTTGGAATAAAGCACAGGAGCATTGATAACAGCAGTCCAGGCCCTGGACCATCCACCCGACTCGACAAAAAGTTCCCTTCGGTCGTCCGTAGGACTGATGCCACTGTTGCCACCACTGATGCCACTACGTAAACACCTGACAGTCAGCAGGTAATAGCGTAGTGGCATCAGTGGCATGAGATTTTTATCTATACCTAATTCTGATTAAATGATTTCTTTATCCCCTCAGCGACAGTCACTGAAAGAACCCTAACTTTTGAGTATTGCACAGACCGCAGAATCGCCGTACCTTTGCACCGTGATTTTTTTAGCCATTAAAATAAGATAGAATGAATGCAACAATTGTAATTTACGGTTCCTCAACAGGAACGTGCGAGGCTATCGCAGAGAAGATAGCCCAGAAGGTCGGCTGTGAAGCCATCAACGTGCAGGAATTGACAGCCGAGGTAGTCGGCAGTCACCAGAACCTGATTCTCGGCACCTCCACATGGGGTGCCGGCGAGTTACAGGACGACTGGTACGACGGACTGAAGGTACTGCAGGATGCCGACCTCAGCGGAAAGACCATCGCCCTCTTCGGCTGTGGCGACTGCGAGTCGTATGGCGACACCTTCGTAGGCGGCATCGGCGAGCTGTACAGCGGCATCAAGGACAGCGGTGCCCGGTTCGTAGGTGCCGTAAGCACTGAGGGCTATACCTTCGACGACTCAGAAGCCGTCGTTGACGGCCAGTTCATCGGACTGCCCCTTGACGACGTGAACGAGGATGACAAGACTGATGCCCGCATCGATGCGTGGGTAGCAGAGATTTCTCCAAACCTATAAAAATGATTCAGGCGTATGCAGCAGACGGCAACCAGAGAGACTACGGGACAGGTATTGCCACCCGAATTAAAAGTTCTGATGAACCACATTTACGAATACAAGAAAGGTGTGCGCAGGATGATTCTCTTCACGTGCAACCGCCGCTTCGAGGCATTTGTCACCCACCGGCTGAACAGGCAGTCAATCGACTACGTGGTGCAGCCTGCCGGCAGGGAGAACGTCAATGTGTACTTTGGCCGCCGCGAGTGTCTCGATGCCATCCGTCTGTTTGTCACCCGTCCGCTCAACGAGCTGTCGCCCGAGGAGGACTTCATCCTCGGCGCGATGCTCGGCTACGACATCTGTGCCCAATGCGAGCGCTACTGCGAGCGAAAGGGCAAGTGCAAGAAACCTCACAGGGGAGCAGTCCCCTGCGAGGTTGAATAAAATCCAGAAAACATTTTGCGGTATGAAATAATTCTGTTATCTTTGCATCCACATTGCAATTTATAACGAATTAGGTACCACAAATAACTGTTTTCTGATGAAAAAACTAAAGACTCACTACGTGAAAGTGGCGATAGTATCACTATTCGCTATTCACATCGGGCTATCCACCGCCCATGCGCAACCCCTACCCTACCAGAATCCTGAGCTGACAGCCCAGCAGCGTGCCGACGACCTGCTCGGCCGGCTGACCCTCGAGGAGAAGGTGAGCCTGATGATGGACACATCGCCCGCCATCCCCCGACTTGGCATCCCACAGTTCCAGTGGTGGAACGAAGCCCTGCACGGCATCGGCCGCAACGGCTTCGCCACCGTGTTCCCCATCACCATGGGCATGGCCGCATCATGGGATGACGAGCTGCTGCACAGCGTGTTTACGGCAGTGAGCGACGAGGCACGCGTAAAAGCCCGCCAGGCCAAGCGCATGGGCGACATCAAGCGCTACCAGAGCCTCTCCTTCTGGACACCCAACATCAACATCTTCCGCGACCCGCGCTGGGGGCGCGGCCAGGAGACCTACGGCGAAGACCCCTACCTGACGGCCAAGATGGGCCTGGCCGTAGTCCGCGGCCTGCAGGGAATGACGTATAGCGGCGAGTGGCTTGCCAGCCCCGGAGAATCCGGAAAACCCGGAAAACCCGGAAAACCCGGAAAACCCAGCTACAAAAAGCTCCTTGCCTGCGCCAAACATTTCGCCGTGCATAGCGGCCCGGAGTGGAACCGCCACGAGTTCAACGTGGAGAACCTGCCCGAGCGCGACCTCTGGGAGACCTACCTGCCAGCCTTCAAGGCACTGGTGCAGCAGGGCAAGGTGGCCGAGGTGATGTGCGCCTACCAGCGCATCGACGGCCAGGCCTGCTGCGCCCAGACACGCTACGAACAGCAGATACTGCGCCAGGAATGGGGATTCGACGGCATCATCACCTCCGACTGCGGTGCCATACGCGACTTCCTGCCCCGCTGGCACAACGTGGCCAAGGACGGGGCCGAGGCATCGGCCAAGGCCGTGCTGGCAGGCACCGACGTGGAGTGCGGCTCAGAGTACAAGAACCTGCCCCAGGCCGTGCGCCGTGGCGACATCAAGGAGGCCGACCTCGACCGAAGCCTGCGCCGCCTGCTCATCGCCCGCTTCGAACTGGGCGACATGGACCCCGACGAGCTGAACCCCTGGAACCGCATACCCGACAGCCTCGTGGCCTGCCAGGCCCACAAGCAACTGGCCCTACAGATGGCCCGCAAGAGCATCGTGCTACTGAAGAACAACGGCGTGCTGCCTCTTACCTCTCACCTCTCACCTCTCACCTCAAAGATTGCCGTGCTGGGTGCCAACGCCATCGACTCCATCATGCAGTGGGGTAACTACTCAGGCTACGCCACCCGTACCGTCACCGCCTTGGAAGGCATCCAGCAGATAGCCCCCCAAGCTCGCTTCATCAGCGGCTGCGGGCTGACACGCAACGAGGTGTTTGAGAGCCGCTTCAGCCAGCTCAAGACACCGCTCGGCAGCCGAGGCATACAGGCCACATATTATAACAACACGGAGATGAGCGGCAAGCCTGCTGCCACCGCCGACATCACCACTCCGCTGATGCTGAGCAACGGCGGCAACACGGTGTTCGCCCCAGGCGTCAACCTGGAGAACATCTCTGCACGCCTCGACGCTACATTCATCCCTGAGAAGGACGAGACCGTCATCTTCAACATAGCCGCCGACGACAAGGTGCGCCTGATGGTCAATGGCGATACCATCGTTGACATCTGGAAGGTGCGCCAGCGCATACAGCAAGGGCAGAAAGAGATAGCCGTCAAGGCCGGACAGCACTATCGCATACAGATAGACTATGTACAGGAGCAGGGATTCGCCTTCCTCGGCTTCGACATCCAGCACAAGGTGGCCCCCACCAATGAGGAACTGCTGGCACAGATAGGCGACGCGGAGACCGTCATCTTCGTGGGCGGCATCTCTCCAAAGCTCGAGGGCGAGGAGATGCGCGTCAACGAGGAAGGATTCCGGGGTGGCGACCGTACCAGCATCGAGCTGCCCAAAGCCCAGCGCGAGACGCTCCAGATGCTGCACAAGGCTGGCAAACGTGTCATCTTCGTCAATTGCTCCGGCTCGGCGATGGCTCTCGTGCCCGAACTGGAGTCGTGCGACGCCATCATCCAGTGGTGGTATGGTGGAGAATTAGGCGGACAGGCACTCGCCGAAGTTCTCTTCGGACAATACAACCCCAGCGGCAAGCTGCCCGTCACCTTCTACCGCAGCACCAGCGACCTGCCCGACTTCCTCGACTACACGATGAAGAACCGCACCTACCGCTACTTCACGGGTGAAGCCCTTTTCCCCTTCGGCTACGGACTGAGCTACACCACCTTCGAAATCGGCAAGCCCACCTATGCCAACGGCAAGGTGCGCGTGACGGTGAAGAACACCGGCCAACGCGAGGGTCTGGAGACCGTGCAGGTGTATATCCGCAACACTGCCGACAAGGAAGGTCCGCTGAAGTCGCTCCGTGCCTTCCGCCAGGTGCGGCTCAAGCCCGGCGAGCAGCAGACCGTCACCATCGACCTGCCCCGCGAGCGCTTCGAGGGCTGGGACGTGAAGACGAACACCATGCGCGTCGTCGCCGGACGCTACGAACTGATGGTGGGCAACAGCAGCGCCGACAGCGACCTGAAGAAGACGATGGTCAGCATCAGATAGAGCACCATAGACGGAGGATGTCAACACATTTACAGGCATCCCAACGGCATAGGGAAATCCCCAATCGGCTCCCGAAATGAGCTGAGCCGATTCAAATCATCGATTGAGTCGATTCAAACAGCAATTTGAGTCGGCTCAATTTTTTTGCCCCTGGCCGGGCATGGTGAGCCGGTGGGCTGCTCCCAGCTGTGAGGCAATATAATTGCCTGTTGAACAGCCCGGACTCTAAAAATCAACGAAACAGTGGCAAAATCAGCAAATTTGAGTATATTTGTGCGCTTGAATTTGGTTTTTTGCGGAGAATTGTGTACCTTTGCACAGATTAATGCAGAAAGAAAAGAAACAAATAATAAAGGATAATATGAAACAGAGATTATTATGGATGCTCGCCCTGCTGTGCGCAATCGTGCAGGGAGCATGGGCCGACAAGTGGACAGATGCGGGCAACTACAGTTCCTCACTACGTACAGACGGCGACACCTACTTTATTGACAGCGAAGACGACCTGGCCCTGGTGGCGTATAACGTAAACGCTGGTGTGACGGATTATCTCGGCAAGAACTTGAATGTGACTTGCAACCTCAATATGGGTGGTAAAGACTGGACGCCCATCGGCACGAATGACCATCCGTTCAAGGGTAATTTCGACGGCGGCAACCACGTCATTAGTAACATAACTGTCAATAACCCCTCCGGATCTTTCAACGGACTTTTTGGCAAAGTGAATGGATTCATGAATGATCTATACGGGGAGTATTCTGATGGCAGCAAATATATCCGGAACATTGTCGTGAAGAATGCCGACATAGAGGGCGGCGACTATACTGGTGCCATTGCGGGACAGATGGAAGGAGAGGTTTGCGTAAGTAACCTGGTTGTCGATGGCAGTACGGTCAAGGGAAATAGCTACACCGCCGGAATAGTAGGAGATGCGAGAGGCTATCGCGGCCAAGTGATCACTGCCGAGGCTTACAGCTATATTGAACTCAACAACTTTTTGTTTGTGAACGGAACGACATTCGATAAGGAGGACAAATCGTATCCCGTATTGGGCCATGTACAGGACAAAGCTAATAGCTCCGGCTTCTATTTCTCGGGAGTTAACGGCGCAGTGGAAGACGACTTCAACCAGCGTACATATCCCATCACTACCCCCATCACTACCCCAGATTTGGAAGGTCTGTCCATAGAAGTCTATTCGACCACTGGGAGGGAGTATGATGGCGTATTCTATGCCAAAAGCGGAGAGGCACATTTCCGCTTGACATACGATAACTTGAAAAGGAAAATCACCAGCGTCAAACTGAATGGTACTCAGAAAGGCGCTACGACGGGCAATTATGATTTTACCGTCAGCTCCAGTCAGGCGAGTTACGAGGTCACCGTAGAGACCGCAGCGGTCGGTGATTCGGAAAGCGATCCGATGCTTATCAATAGTGCTGCCAACTGGAACACGTTCGCCACGCTTGTCAACAACGGCGAGAACTTCAGCGGCAAGTTCCTGAAGTTGACCGCCAATATCAGCGTATCCACGATGGCGGGCATAGACGATTCCAAGCCGTTCCAGGGTACCTTCGACGGTGACGGCAAGACGCTGACCTTCAACATGGGTACTGCCGGGAGTCCTTTCGGCGAGCCATACTGCGCTCCGTTCCGTCACGTCAAGGACGCCACGATTAAGAACCTACATGTCGCTGGCACCATCTATACCAGTGAGCCGAAGGCCGCCGGCTTCGTGGGCGAGTCGCTCGGTAATCTGACCCTCACAGACTGCATCAGTTCGGTCAACATCAACAGTAGCAAGAGTGGCGACGGCACCCACGGCGGACTGGTCAGCACGTTGAGTGGAAAGGGCAATACCGTCACCATTGACGGTTGCGTGTTCGACGGCTCCTTTGCCACTACCAGCGGCACTACCAACTGTGGTGGATTCGTGGGATGGGGGGTATATAATAAGCCTGTCATCACCAACTCGCTGATGAATCCCAGTAGCGTGGCAGCAGGCATGCTGGTCAGCACTTTCGCCCGTTGGTATGGGGGCGATGATGGCATTTACGAACCCACCGTCACCAACTGCTACTATGTCGCCACCGACAACCTGCCCACCGACCAGGGCACGAAGATTGTTGCTTTGGCCACTGCCCCCACCAACCTCGGTGCTTTGGTGATGGACTACGGCATGGTGAAGGCATACGCCAACGGCATCTCCTACGACGGCAAATACTATGCTCCCTTCACCATTTCCGGCTCAGGCACGGAGGGTGACCCCTACATCATCGGCAGTAACGACGAATGGAACACATTCGCCAGCAGCGTCAGCGGCGGCACCGGCTACAGCGGCAAGTTCGTGCGGCTGGAGGCCGACATCAGTGTCAGCGAGAAGGTAGGCACGGTGTCGGGCAGCACGCAGGTGAATCCCTTCAGCGGCACCTTCGACGGCAATGACAAAACCATCACCGCCACGATTACCGACTACAGCAACCAGGGCACCGCCCTCTTCTGCTACATCAACGGTGCAACGATTAAGAATCTGACCGTGGCGGGTACCATCGCCTCGAGCCAGAAGCACGCCGCCGCCCTCGTGGGCTTCTCGAAAGGCACGGGCAACAAAATAGAGCACTGCACCGTGACGGCCAACGTCAACGGCAGCGGGTACGTCGGCGGCATCGTGGGGCATGCTGTTGACAGCAACATCAGCATCACGGACTGCGTGTACAGCGGCAAGATGACGGGTGGCGGCACTTACACGGGTGTGTTTGTCGGCTGGGGTGACAGCGGCAACTGGACTGTCACCGACTGCCTCTACGTCATGGCCGACGGACAGAATACCAGTAATTTCGATATGGTAAATAACAACGGCACCCTGAACGTGGAGCGTTGCTACAAGACCAGCAGCGCAGGCTCACTGTGTACGCAGGTCTATGCCTCTCTCCCCGAGAACGAAATCAGCAAGACAGTAACTATTCGCAACATTTCGGCGTACTTGATGACCGCATGTGCTGTCAGCGGCATTGCAGCATCTTACTATATGAGCAATGATGCCAGCATCACGCCAGTCGTGACATACGAAACCTCAGGCCTCACCTTCGGCACAGATTTCACCGCCACGCTGAACGGTGTCGCCGTACAGGAACTCCCCGTCAGCATCACAACAATGGGCAACAACACGCTCATCATCACCGGCACGGGCGACTACGCTGGCTCGAAGAGTTACAATGTACTCTTGCAACCGGATAACAAAACCGACATTGAAATTGCCGACGGCTACACCTACGACCTCACGGAAGACGCAGAGACACACTCCGCCATCTACAAGAAGACGCTCGGCGAGGAGCGCGTGGGCAAGCACCAGCCGTGGTTCCTGCCGTTCGACTATACCATTAAGGCTGAGGACACGCAGAAGTTCAACTTCTACAAGATTAACATGATAGCCAATGCTCCAGCCCCGAGCACCGATGCCACCGACGACATCTGGGTGTTCCTGAAGAAGGTGGACGCTGGCACCGTGCTGCACGCCAACATGCCTTACGTCTATAAACCGAAGGAGGCCGTGACGGACTATGCGTTCACCACCGAGAATGCCACACTGAAGGCGAAGCAGACAGGTGCAATAGCCACCATGCAGACCATGGAGGACACCTACACCCTCTACGGCACCTACGAGCCCAAGACGGCTACGGCCCAGGATCCGTTCTATTATGTCAACAACCAGAGCAGCATGAGCCTTGGCAACTCGGTAACGGTAGGCGCCTTCCGTTGGATCATGCGCGTGGAGAGCAAGTTTGGCGGCACGTCGAATGCGGCTTACGCCCGCAGGATAACCTTCTTCGATGGTGAGGATGGCGAGGCGAACGGCCTGACGGGCATCAGCGATGTCAGAAGCCAGATGCCGGATGGCACAGGTGAGTTCTACGACCTGCAGGGCCGCAAAGTGAAGCAGCCCAGGAAGGGCCTGTATATCCAGAACGGGCGCAAGGTGATTGTCAAATAACTAAATGCATACACAATGATGAAGAGAAGAGAGTATGTGAAACCCACGATGCATGTGGTGAAACTGCACAACCGGCAACAACTGCTCCAAAGCAGTTACGACGTAATACCGCCCGGCCAGCCCGACCTCCCTCCGGCTTAGGCGCGGGATGACAGACATAGCCGTCTATGCTGACAGATACATCGGCATGGGTCTCGGACTGTCACTGGGACTTGTCTATGTTGAGCTGACGGCTTTGGCGGTGTTCGCGCTCCAGACGGTACTCTGCCGCTACTGGCTGCGCCATTTCCGTTTCGGTCCGCTGGAATGGCTTTGGTGCCTGGCTACCTATGGCCATTATTTCCCTATCAAAAAAAGTAAAAAGGTAAAAGGGTAAAAGGGCAAATACTTTTTCACCCTTTTACCCTTTTATCTTTTCACCTTTTTACTTTTACGTGCTCAATATGCCAGCACAGCCCACAAATCCCTGACCCTGCGCTCCGGATCCCACTGGCCTGCGAAGGTCCACTGGGCCGTGACGGTGTGATAGGCCGGGGCTCCGTCGGCCTGCTGCAGATTGTTGTCGAGCCAGCCGCTGTGGCCTCCCTCGCGCAGACAGTTATAATAATAGGTGCGCAGTCCCCAGGGGCAGGGGTCGAGCACCTTGTCGGTGTAGGCATAGCTGATATTGGTGTCGAGGATTCGCTCCGACAGCCGACAGTTCAGCAGGAAGAACTGGGAGTCGTGGTGATAACGGCCTAAGATGGTGGGGCGACGGGCATCGAAATAGGAGTCCTTGACGACGAGCTTCTTCGAGCGGTCGCCACGCCCGTCGTGCCAGATGACGGCCCGTCCGTCGCCCATGAATCGGCAGCGGGTGGCGTAGCACCAGCCTCGCGGACAGAGGAAATCCACGCCGGGGCACTCCAAGGTGAGGTCGGCATGATAGTACATGCCGTTGCCGCCGGGTGCCCAGAGCGAGAGGGCATCGTTGCCGTCGGCCTTGACGGTGCAGTTGATGATGATGGTGCGGGTGGCCCGTCCGAAGATGGCCATCTGGTGGGTGGTGTTGCCGGGGTCTACGGTGGTACCATAGTCATTGTAGACGGTCAGGCCACTGATGACACAATCGTCGGCACCTTCCTGCAGCACAACGACTCCATTGCCCACGGGCTTGCCGTGGTATTCCTTCACCTGCTGCGTCTTGGCAGTCTCGGCGATGACGATGAGGGTACTGTCGCGGTCCTCGCCCACGAGCACGATGTTCGGACGGTCGATGATGACCTTCTGTCTGTATACCCCCTTGCGGATAAGGATCTTGTAAGGTTGCTGCGGCTCGGCGGGTGCCTGCTCGATGGCCAGCTGTATGCTGTCGCCGGGGCTTACCACGGCATCGAAGTCGGCGACATTGACCACTGGCCGTCGGAACCACTGGATGATGCCCCGCTCGTTAGCCCCCCGTCCGTGGAGGTCTGTCGTTACCCGATGCTCCGGGTCGTGCCTGGCAGCCCACTGCTCATAGAGGGGGAAGAGCTCGGAGGGACTGGTGCTGTACCACGCATAGCCGTTGCGCCGCTCGCTGCCTATCTGCTCCAACCGTCGGCGGGGCACGCCGTCGCGGTCGCAGACGTAGGGCTCGCAGCGCTCCAGGTCATAGAATCGTGCCCACAGTGCGGGAGCCTTGGCATCGGCCACGAGGCGCGTGTCACGGTCGGCAGCTCCGGGCTGTCCCGTTCTCTCTAAGCGATAACCAGTGAGCTTATACTTGTCGAACCAGCGCATAGCGGCATGCACGGCACGCTTCACGCGCTCCGAAGGTTTGGGCAGCTCCATGAGCAGGCCGACGAGCCCGGCGCTCTCCATCGAACAGTAAGATGGCAGCTCAAAGGCACGGGCGGCGGCGGGCTTCAGGGTCTCGCGGTCGTGCTGCTGGCACCACACCGTCAGCTCGCCGTCGGCTGTCGTAATCTGTGTGTTGAGGATGCACTCGATGCCACGGTCGAAGGCTGCCGTGAGCCGCTGACGCTGCTGGCGGTCGGTCAGGCTGCCCTGATAGGGCTCCCGCTGCTGGGCGATGTCACGCAGTAGCTTGAGGGTGTGGAGCATCGCGTGGTCATTATAAGTGATGTGTACCTGATAACCGTGCATCTCTGGCCAGAACTGGGGCCACCCGCCGCTGTCGTACTGTCCGCTGAGCAGATAGTCAACAGCACGGCGGAAGGCGTCGCGATAGCGGGTGTCGCCTGTCTGCTGGTAGAGGCGTGCCAGGAATGTCATCTGCAGCGTGGTGGCATCGTTGTCGGTTGTAGAGTCGTTTTGTTTCTGCTTGTCGGCCTCCACCTGTGAGCGCTCCTCTGCTGAGAGCTGGCGAGCCATGTCGATGTTCTTCGGCCATCCACCCGTTACTCGCTGATAGAGCAGCAGCTGGTCGCCGATGCGGCGGGCCTCGGCAGAGTTGAAAAACTCAGGCGACGTCTGGCGCATCGTCTGCTTGAACGTTTGTGTACTTTGGGCTCCGGCGTTCATCCATGCCGTCAGGAGCAGCCAGGTGAATAGTAGCTTTCTCATTGTCATTCAAAAAAGGAATCGGAGCGAACGACCCCGATTCCTTTTCTTCTAATAATTATTCAGCTTTCTTGCGTCCACGCTTGGCGGGAGTCTTCTCAGCGGCAGGCTTGTCAGCCTCATACTTCTCCAGGCGTGCCTTCAGGCGGGTGATCTCCTTGTCCTTCATCTCAATCTCGTCGCCCTGGTTCTTGATGGTGGTGAGCAGACCCTCCAGCTCGTCGTTGTCGATGTCGAGCGGATAGAGTGCGTTGACACGATTGATGAAGTCGCCCACGATGTTCATGTAGTTGGTGAAGGCGTCGAACGGTCCGCTGTAGATGCCGCGGTCCAGTCCCACGTTCGAGGGCTTGGTGGTCATGAAGCGGAAGTTGTTGGAGGCCTGCAGGTAGTCCCAGTCTTGATTGATGCGCGGGTCGTTGGCGATGAGCAGACGGTCGGCCACGGAGTAGAGCTTGTTGAAGGCCTCGTGCTGCATGGCGTTACCGAGCCAGCAGCTGACGTCGCGCTCCTCATCAACCCACGACAGCGTGTCGGGCACGTCGAGCTGTCCAACGCTCTTGGCGGCCTTGCAGATTTCCGTCGGAGTCATGAAGTTGATGCCTTTCTCCTTGGCGCATGCCGGCAGTGCCTTGAGGAACTCGAGGATGTTGGAGCTGAGTGGCTGTGCGATGCCGAGTGCGGAGAGTTCCATGAAGATGTTGATGATCTGCTCCTCCTCGGGGAAGCGTGCGATACGGTCGATATAGGTATCGGCGAAGAGGGGATAGCCGTCCCACTCAGAGTTGTTGAAACGCAGCGAGATGTCGTCGGACAGTTCCACGTCGCGCAGCAGCAGCTTCAGGTTGGGAGCGATGTTGCAGTTGTAGACGTAGTGGGGCGACTTCCAGCCGAGCACGTGCTTGGCTCCTTCCGTCAACATACCCTTGAAGCCGAGGGCTGCCACCTGGGCGCCGATGTCGTCGCTGTAGATGAGCGATGAGTTGCGGAACACGGTGGGCTTCTTGCCGAAGAGTTCCTCAATCTTCTCTGCCTGCTTCTTCACGTCGCGGGCGAAGGTCTCCTCGTGCTTCTCGTTGTTGGCCAATGAGGAGAGGCCGTGGCTGTAAGGCTCGGCGAGGAACTCCACGCAGCCCGTCTTGTTCAGCTCCTGCAGCTTCTCAAGCACCTGCGGGGCGTGCATCTCCAGCTGCTCGATGCCGGTTCCGGAGAGCGAGAAGGCCACCTTGAAATAGTTGCCGTTCTCCTTGATCATCTCCTGGATGGCGTTCAGCGCGGGCATATAGCTTCGCTCGGCGATGTCGGTGATGCTACGCTCGTTCTCGTAGTCATCGTAGTAATAATGGTCGGTACCGATGTCGAAGAAACGGTAGCGCTTCAGATGTATAATCTGATGTATCTCGAAATATAAACAAATTGTTTTCATAATCTCTATAAACTATAAACTTTAAACTATAAACTAAACTTACTGCTCCCATCCGAGTGTGCGGCGATAGAGCGTGCGGATCCAGGTGCCCACCTTCTCCCAGGTGATCTGGTCCACCTCGCGCTTGCCCTCCTCCTTGAGGTACTGGAAGAGCGACTCGTTCATACAGATGGAGTAGATGGCGTCGGCCAGGGCGTGGATGTCCCAGTAGTCAACCTTGATACAGTTGTCGAGGATCT
>CAMHUC010000073.1 GCA_946188155.1 uncultured bacterium
ACAACAAGGTGGCCAACATCGTGGGCCACACCATGCAGTTCCACCCCCACGGCGACGCCTCCATCGGCGACGCTCTGGTGCAGCTGGGACAGAAGGACCTGCTCGTGGACACCCAGGGCAACTGGGGCAACATTCTCACCGGCGACCGCGCCGCCGCGCCCCGATACATCGAGGCCCGGCTGTCGAAGTTCGCCCTCGACACCGTGTTCAACCCCAAGACCACGGAGTGGCAGCTCAGCTACGACGGGCGCAACAAGGAGCCCATCACCCTGCCCGTGAAGTACCCCCTGCTGCTGGCTCAGGGCGCCGAGGGTATCGCCGTGGGCCTCTCGTCGAAAATCATGCCCCACAACTTCTGCGAGATCTGCGACGCCGCCATCCAGTACCTGCACGGCCAGGAGTTCCACCTCTACCCCGACTTCCAGACGGGCGGCTCCATCGACGTGTCGAAATACAACGACGGCCAGCGCGGCGGCGTGCTCAAGGTGAGGGCGAAGATTGAGAAACTCGACCAGAAGACGCTCGTCATCCGCGAGCTGCCCTACTCGAAGACCGTGGGCACCCTCATCGAGAGCATCACCAAGGCCATCGAGAAAGGTAAGATTAAGGCCCGCCGCGTAGACGACCTCACCTCGGCACAGGTGGAGATACAGATACACCTGATGCCGGGCGTCAGCAGCGACAAGACGCTCGACGCGCTCTACGCCTTCACCGACTGCGAGATCAACATCTCGCCCAACTGCTGCGTCATCGCCGACCAGAAGCCGCAGTTCCTCACCATCAGCGACGTGCTCCGCCACAGCGTCGAGCGTACCAAGGATCTCATCCGCCAGGAACTGGAGATACGTCGCGGCGAACTGCTGGAGCAACTCCACTTCCAGAGCCTGGAGAAGATCTTCATCGAGGAGCGTATCTACAAGGACCGTGAGTTCGAACAGGCCCCTAATATAGATAAGGTGTGTGAGCATATCGACGAACGGCTGACTCCCTACTACCCCACCCTGGTCCGCGAGGTGACCAAGGACGACATCCTCCGGCTGCTGGAAATCAAGATGCAGCGCATACTGAAGTTCAACAAGGAGAAGGCCGACGAGCTGATGGCACGCATCAAGGCCGAGATTGAGGAGATAGACCGCGACCTGGCCAATATGGTGGAGGTAACGGCCAACTGGTTCCAGTTCCTTAAGGACAAATACGGCAAGGACCACCCCCGGCTCACTGAGATACGCAACTTCGACACCATCGAGGCAACAAAGGTGGCCGAGGCCAACCAGAAGCTGTACATCAACCGCAACGACGGCTTCATCGGCACTGGACTGAAGAAGGACGAGTACGTGTGCAACTGCTCCGACATCGACGACATCATCATCTTCTACAAGGACGGTAAATACAAGGTGATCCGCGTAGCCGACAAGATATTCGTCGGCAAGAACGTGATGCACCTGCAGGTGTTCAAGAAGAACGACACGCGCACCATCTACAATGCCGTCTACCGCGACGGCAAGAAAGGGCCGTGCTACATCAAGCGCTTCAACGTGACCAGCATGACCCGCGACAAGGAGTACGACCTGACGCAGGGCACGCCGGGGTCGAAGGTGATGTACTTCACCGCCAATCCCAACGGCGAGGCGGAGGTCATCAAGGTGACGCTCGACCCCAACCCGAAGGTCAAGAAGATATTCTTCGACAAGGACTTCTCGGAAATCATCATCAAGGGCCGTTCATCAAAAGGCAACCTGCTCACGAAATACTCAGTACACCGCATCGGACTGAAGAGCCACGGACACTCCACGCTCGGAGGGCGCAAGGTGTGGTACGACCCCGACGTCAACCGGCTGAACTACGACGAGCACGGACAGCTGCTCGGAGAGTTCTACGACGATGAACAGATACTCGTCGTACTGCAGAACGGCGACTTCTACCTGACCAACTTCGACCTGAACAACCACTTCGAAGAGAACATCCTGCGCATCGAAAAGTATAAGCCCGGCAAGGTGTGGACGGCCATCCTCTACGATGCCGACAATCAGGGATATCCCTACATGAAGCGATTCCTCATGGACGCTACGAAGCGCAAGCAGAACTGGCTCAGCGAGAATCCCACGTCGAAGCTCATCCTGCTGACCGACACCGCCTATCCCCGTATCCTGGTGACATACGGCGGAGTGGACGAGTTCCGGGGTTCAGAGGAGATCGACGCAGAGCAGTTCATCGCCGTCAAGGGCTTCAAGGCCAAGGGCAAGCGCATCAGCACCTGGCAGCTGGGCAGTATCGAGGAGCTGGAGCCCACCCGCTATCCGGAAGAGCCGGATAATCCAGAAAGCCAGGACACCCCGGAATACCCGGAGGAACCCGTGGAGAACCTCGACCCCGACGCAGGCAAGAGCGAGCAGCAGGTGCTCGACGAGCTGACGGGCCAGCTAAGGCTGTTCGATGATGAATAATGTAATAATAATGTACGCGCGATAAATTTACTGCCAATAAAAAGGGAATTTGACAGATTCTTTTGGCAGAATGAATAAAAATGATTATCTTTGCACCCGCTTTTCGTGAAGAAAAGAGAAAAAGAGCGCCTGTGGCGGAATTGGTAGACGCGCCAGACTTAGGATCTGGTGTTTACGACGTGCAGGTTCGAGTCCTGTCAGGCGCACTTTTGAAGCTGAATAAGTAGCATTTTATCACAAAATTGCCGAAAATCAAAAAAAAACTTAAACTTTTCTTGGCTAATTGAAATAAAATGCCTATTTTTGCAGCGATTTATGTAGTGGAATCATATATATATGTCTAATTATAATTTAAAATTCAATGAAAAAGAAAATTATTAATGGTATTCTCTTAGTGGCAATGCTGTTTGCTACTTCGAGTGCATTTGTTTCTTGTAAGGACAATGATGCCGACTCTCAGACTGAGACGCTCAGCAAGATTGCTGCTCTCCAGAGCCAACTCGACAACATTAAGCAACAGGTCGGGCCTCAGGGTCCTGCAGGACCTGCCGGACCTCAGGGACCTGCCGGTGCTGCTGGTCAGAATGGTCAGAATGGCCAGGACGGTAAGGATGGCCACACTCCCGAAATCACTATCGGTGACAATGGCAACTGGTTCATCGACGGTGTCGACACAGGAAAGCCCTCACAGGGTGCTCCCGGCCTCGATGGTGCCGATGGTGTAACTCCTGAATTCAATATCACTATCGGTGATAATGGCAACTGGTTCATTAACGGCGAAGACACTGGCAAGCCCTCTCAGGGTGCAAGTGCCGACAACACTGAGATTCTGGCTAAGATTGCCCTGCTCGAGAAAGCAATCGAGGACCTCGACCTCTCTAACTATGTCACATCAGCTGCTTTAGCATCTATGATTGCAGAGATTGACGCAGGTATCCAGGCTCTGCAGGCGCAGGTAGATGCTATCTACAAGACCATGATTACCAGCATCTCTGTTGATCAGGTATCGAACCCCTTATTCGACTTCATCACTCCGTTCGACGTGCAGACCAATCTGCTGATTGCTTGCTACGGCGATGCCAAGAAGGACATCTACTTCCCCACGCCTTCGGGTGCTCAGCCACTCATCAACGCTGGTGAGAAGATTATGAACAAGACTGGCAATGCTGGTACCATCTATGCTACCATCAACCCCAGCAGCGTTGACTTCTCTGGCAAGCCCCTCCTGCTGGTGAACACCGCAGGCGAAATGGCTCCTGTCACACTGTCTAACGCCGTTGCTTCCAACAAGGTTCTCAGCTTCACAACGCGTGCCGCCAACGGTCTCTATGCTACTGAGGCTACCGTTGCTGCCGAGGATATCGAGAAGATCGACTTCAAATACAAGACTGACGATGTTCAGACTCTGAAGGACAACATCAAGGCTTTCCTCAGGGAGCGCAACAAGCACAACCTGGCTGAGCTGGCTCAGACCATCATGAACATCTTCTACAGCAACAAGATGCAGGCTTATCGTCTGCAGGCAACATGGGGTAACAACAACAACACCTTCTCTGAGGCCAACATCGCAGCCATTGCTGTGAAGCCCCTCACCTACGACTTCGACCTGAACACCTCTGCTGAGTACGACGGCAGCAGCCTGAGTGCTCTGGAGAGACTGGAGAACAGGATTCTCGTCATTATCAGCCCCAGCGAGAGCAGCCGTGAGAAGGTTTGGAAGTGGATTGACAAGTTCAACAAGGAAGTTGCTGGTAAGATTCTTAACAATGTTAACAATGCCGTTCAGCCCACTCTGCTGTATGAGAGCGAGAACCAGATTGGCCACATGCACGCCGGCGGTTCCGTCAACACCATCAAGGCTGGTGAAATCAAGCTGTACCCCACATCATGGACTGGTGAGGTCATTGCTCCTGCCTTCAAGAAGTACGTAGCTGTGACTGAGGTAACAGACCTTAACGGCACGCCTCTTAACGGGGTTGTCAACACTGGCAACATGGGTAAGATTATCGATGGTAAGATCAACACCATCCCCTTCACCATAGAGGCTGGCAAGATATACACCCTCGTGTACACCGCTATGGACTACAGCGGTCTGACAAGGACTCTGGAATACAAGATTCAGGGTGAGTAATAACATTTTGGAAATTCAGTAATCAATAGAGAATATGAAAATGAAGAAGACAATATTGTCTTGCCTGCTCGCTCTGGGATTCATCTCAGCTTCCGCACAGGATCAGCAGCCCAAGACTGAATACGTTTTCAACCCTCACTGGTATCTGCAGATCCAGCCCCTGGGCATTCAGCACACTCTGGGAGAGGTTGACTTCGGCGATTTGAATTCGTACAATGTACAGGCTGCCATCGGCCGTCAGTTCAGCCCCATCCTGGGCGCACGCCTCAATGTGAACGCCTGGCAGAGCAAAGCTGGCTCAAAGATTAACGACACCAAGTACAAGTGGGACTGGAAGTATGTGGCTCCCGCTGTTGACCTGACCCTCAATCTGTCGAACGCGCTCGGCGGCTACAACCCCAACCGCGTGTTCAACCTCGGTCTGTTCCTTGGTGTAGGTGCCAACATCGGCTTCAGCAATGGCAAGGCTGCCGACCAGCAGGCTGCCATGAACCAGAATGTTGGTGTCAACTCTCTGGAGTATATCTGGGACGGCACAAAGGTGAGGTTCATGGGACAGGGCGGTATCACCGCCGACTTCAATGTGAGCAAGCGTGTGAGCATCGGCCTCGAGGTGAGCGCCAACACACTGAGCGACCGCTACAACTCTAAGAAGGCTGGCAACTGGGACTGGTACTTCAACGCCCTCGCTGGTGTGAAGATTGCCCTGGGTGAGACGTTCTCAACACGCGTAATCCCTGCTCCCGAGCCCGAGATTCGCTACGTGGAGAAGGTTGTGGAGAAGATTGTTGAGGTTCCCGCTCCCGCTCCTAAGGTTGAGCCACTTCGTCGCGATGTGTTCTTCCTGATCAACAAGACGAACATCCGCCCCGAGGAGCAGCAGAAGGTGAAGGAAATTGCCGACTACCTCAACGAGCACGTCACTGCAAAGGTAATGGTCACTGGTTATGCTGATGCCGGTACTGGTAACGACAAGATCAACGACCGTCTGGCCGCTGGCCGCGCCGATGCCGTGGTGAAGATGCTCATCAAGGAGTACGGTATTGCTGAGTCGCGCATCTCTTACGACAGCAAGGGTTCTCGCGTTCAGCCGTTCACCGACAACGACTCTAACCGTGTAAGCATCTGCATTGCAGAGTAATTACAAGTTATAACAACAAATACCCAACCTTTCGTCTTAGTCTATTCAAGGCGTTAGGTTGGGTTTTTAATTAAACAGACAAGAAATGAAGAAAGCAATACTTGCAGCCATCACTGCCCTCGTGACAAGTCCCGCCCTTGCACAGTTCAGCGGCGACGGCTTCTACAGGATCAAAAACAAGGGAGCGGCACAGCGCTACATCTCGATAGTCAACGACCGTGTCGACGACACCAACAAACAGGTTGACGTGACAACGCCATCCAGTTTTATCGACATCCAGGTCTATGCCCTCGGCACTGTCAAGGATCCTGTCTGCGATCCTGGCTCCATCCTCTATCTCACAGGCAAGGAAATCGTATCCGACTCCCAGACGAAGTCCATCCAGGTATCCATCCAGTCACAAGGCATGAATACCGACAAGCTCACGAAGGACCAAAAGCTGCAAATTGTCAATGACATCTACCTTTTTGCTGAATACAAAGGCGTAGCCCTCTATCTCAGCGACACCTACGAGTCATTCCTGAGCGACAGAGACATGAATGCCTGCATCATCAGCGGCAAGACACGACGGAACCTGGCCCTGGACTACGCCAACTGGGATGTGATCAAGGTGGACAACACCAATGAGTACCTTGGCGTGAAGCCGGAAATCGCGGTAGGTGGGAAATACTACACCACCCTGTACACAAGCTTCGCCTACCAGCTCTCCGACGGCATGAAGGCATACTATATCGACCAGCACAAGAGCCTGAACATCGCCGAGCCTGCTGCTGAATGGATAGAGATAGGCAATAAAGTGCCTGCCGCCACACCCGTCATCATCGAGTGCAGTTCAAACGCCCCGCAGGACAACAAAATTAGCCCCATCACGGACAGCGAGGCATCGGCAAAGGTCACCGGCAATGAGCTTACGGGCAACTATTTCTGCTACATCAAGCTGAAGGCCGACGGTACGGAGAACGAGGAGCCCAAACTGGGCGCACAGCTGAAGAACGTGGTCAGTTACGATGCCAACACCATCCGCGTCCTCGGCACGGTCGATGGCAAGCTCGCCCTCGTACCTGCTGCCGACAACCAGCTGGTCATCACCAACAGGGGCAAGTACCTGCCTGCCAACAAGGCCTACTTCACCATCCCCGCCTCCGAGGCTGCTGCCACCGAGAAGGGCATCCAGATCCTCTCGCCCGCCGACTATGAGGTTGCCATCACAGGCATCCAGGATGCTGTCCGCGACCAGTCGGCCGCCAGCCAGGCAGTATTCACGCTCGAAGGTGTCCGTGTAGGCAACACCACCGAGGGTCTACAGAAGGGCATCTATATCGTGGGTGGCAAGAAGGTCATCGTCAGATAACCGCAGGATTCTCTAAGTGTAAACAGGAGGCGAGCACCCCATTCGAGTGCTCGCCTCCTGTTTGCTTGCTATTGTGCTGGCTGTTCAGAAGATGCTGTAGACCAGGCGGACGTCGAGGACGGGTAGAAAGTGGAACGAACGTACCAGCTTCACGTAGTCGCCAGGCTTCCCATCGATGGAACCCTTCTGAATGTCGTTGACCAGGTCGGTGCCGTCGTGGGTGATGATGGAAGGCCTGCCCCAATACATGGCTCCCAGGTCGATGCCAATATGCAGACGGTCGCTACCCTTGACAAGGCGACCGCCATATCCAACGCCGATATAGGGCTTGAAGGAGTTGACGCGAACCTCAGCCCTGACCATGCCGTCGGTGCCTGGCTCCATCACATAGGGCGTGCCATCGTTCTTAGTGCCCACACGCATGCCCATCCGCCCGTATTGGCTCAGCCGCTTGTACATGGCCTCCACCTCCTCCTTGCCGTCAATCTCAAAACCGCCGACGGAGATGATAGGGTCGTAGGGGAAGCCCTTGGCATAGGAGGCCATCGTGCGCTCATACAACCTATTATATATGCCTACAGCCAACAGGGAAGGCATCTCCTCAGTCTTGTTGACCGCATCGGCTATGCGCGAGGGTCCCCAGAAGAAGCCCGCCGTGACGTGCCAGCGCTTGTCGCTCTGGAAGGGAAACACATCGACGAGCACTTTCAGGTTGTGATATGTGGGGCGTCCTGTCATCCATACTTCGTCGTCGACCTCGTAGCCCGTCATATCCTCAAGCATGGTGGCCAGCCGGTCGAACTTGGTCTCCACGCGCTTGCCCTGAGCATCATATTTACTCTCCTTCTCGCCGCCCACCTGAATCTCGAAAGGCACGTTGTAGTTGAAGCGAGGCATGAACGAGTAGCCAACGCGCAGCTGGGTCCAGTTGGTGACTGGCGTGGCCACGTCGATGCCGATACCGGTCGTTCCGACCGACAACGATGCGTCCAGATGGTTAAAGAGGTTATAGCTGGTCTTTTCGGCGTTCAAGATCCGGTATTCCTGTGCTGTTACCGTTGTGGCAGCCACGCCGAGCATCAGGCCTGCCGATAAAAGAAATCTTTTCATATCCTGTAAAAACAATTTTCTTATTTCATTCTCCACTTTCCCCGCTGCTCCACCATTGGCACTACAATCTCCTCATTGGTGGAATCACCGAAACATAGCACGAGAAAGACGTTTGTATATTTCTGTAGCGTGTCGGTCTTGGCATTCGAGATGCGCACATCCCTTATACCGTGATGATTCTTCTGCTGCGTGGCCATAAACTGCTTATAGGCCGTGAGCAACTGCTCCCGATAGTCGTCAGGCAGACTGTCGGCCCCATTTTTCCCCTCCAGGAAGAGTGCGTACTCTCCCGCCAGCAGGTGGTCATAGTAGCCCTTGGCCGCCAACGATGCCAGCTCTTCAGGCGAAGGACTGGAACAGGCAGCCAGCAACAGCATGAAAGAAAAGACGAAAGGGAGGCTTCTCATCACTTCTGACGTATAAACACGTTGATGGGCGACCCTGTCAGCGTCCAGTTCTCCCTGATCTTATTCTCCAGGAAGCGCTTATAAGGCTCCTTCACATACTGGGGCAGGTTGGCGTAGAACACAAAGGTGGGAATCTGCGTGTCGGGCACCTGTGAGACATATTTAATCTTGATATACTTACCCTTGATTGAGGGAGGCGGGAAAGCCTCTATCAACGGCAGCATCACCTCGTTGAGCTTGGTGGTGCCGATTCTCACCTTCCGGTTCAGATACACCTGCTTGGCCGTCTCCAGTACCTTGAAGATGCGCTGCTTAGTGAGGGCAGAGGCGAAGATGATGGGGAAGTCAACAAACGGGGCCATGCGCTGGCGGATGGCGTTCGCGAAAGTGTCAATGACAATCTGCGACTTGTCCTCCACCAAGTCCCACTTGTTGACCACAACGACGAGGCTCTTGTTGTTCTTCTGAATCAGCTGGAAGATGTTCATGTCCTGCGCTTCGATGCCTCGCGTGGCATCAAGCATCAAGATACACACATCCGAATTCTCAATGGCACGGATGGAGCGCATCACGCTGTAGAACTCCAAATCCTCCGTCACTTTATTCTTACGGCGTATGCCGGCCGTATCTACCAGATAGAAGTCGAAGCCGAACTTGTCGTAACGCGTATAGATACTGTCGCGCGTCGTGCCGGCAATCTCCGTCACGATATTGCGGTCTTCGCCGATGAAGGCGTTAATGAGGCTCGACTTGCCGGCATTCGGACGGCCCACGACGGCGAAGCGGGGGATGCCCTCCTCCAGTGCGTCGGCACCCTTGTCGGGAAGCACCTCAAGCACCTTGTCGAGCAGGTCGCCGGTACCGCTGCCCGTGGCTGCACTGATGCAATAGGGGTCGCCAAGTCCCAGGTTATAGAACTCGTACTGGTCATAGAGATTCTTATTGTCGTCAGCTTTGTTGGCCACCAGGATGACGGGCGGCATATTCTCGCGCCCACGTGCTCCCTTGCCACCCTGCCCCCGAAGGATGCGGGCCACGTCCATGTCCCAGTCGGTCACGCCATTCTTGATGTCGCAGAGGAAGAGCACCAGGTCGGCCTCCTCTGTAGCTATTATCACCTGCTTGCGAATTTCCTCTTCGAAGATGTCGTCGGAATTGACAACCCAGCCGCCGGTGTCGACGACGGAGAACTCACGGCCGTTCCACTCACACTTGCCGTACTGACGGTCGCGGGTGGTGCCGGCCTCGTCGCTGACGATGGCCTGACGGGATTTTGTCAGCCTGTTAAACAGGGTCGACTTACCCACATTTGGTCTTCCTACAATCGCTACTAGATTTCCCATATTTACATTTACTTTACTCTGGATTATACCCGAACAGGTTCAGCTCCCTCTCCGAGCTACGCCAGTCCTTATCTACCTTTACAAATATCTCCAGGAATATCGGCTTGCCAAAGAACTTCTCGAGAGCCTTGCGCGCCTCGGTGGACACTTTCTTCAGCGCCACGCCCTGATGGCCGATGATGATGCCCTTCTGGCTGTCGCGCTCCACGTAGATGACGGCATTGATGTGTATCCGCCTGTCATCCTCCTTGAACCGCTCCACGCTGACCTCCACGCTGTATGGTATCTCCTTGTCATAATAGAGCAGTATCTTCTCGCGGATGATTTCCGAGACGAAGAAGCGCGCCGGCTTGTCGGTCAGCTGGTCTTTGTCGAAATAAGCAGGACTCTCGGGCAGCAGTTCCTGGATTCGCTTCAACAGCAGGTCGATGCCGAACTTGTTCTTGGCCGAGATGGGCAGAATCTCGGCATTGGGCAGCAGCGTGTGCCACCGCTCCACCAGCTCGCCCAGTGCCTCCGTAGGCGACATCGGCTTTCCGCCTTCGGGGGGAGTGAGGGGGGTGTCGATCTTGTTGATCAGCAGCAGTACCGGCACCTGCATCCGCGACACCTTGTCGAGGAAGTCGCGGTTCTTCTCCGGGTCCTCCACCACATCGGTCACATAGAGCAGCACGTCGGCATCCTGAAGTGCCGACTCTGAGAACGCAAGCATCGACTCCTGCAACTTGTAGTTGGGCTTCAGCACACCGGGGGTGTCGGAGAACACGATCTGCATGTCCGGCGTGTTGACGATTCCCATGATGCGATGACGCGTCGTCTGCGCCTTGAACGTGGCAATGGAAATACGCTCACCGACGAGCTGATTCATCAGTGTAGACTTTCCCACATTAGGGTTGCCAACGATATTTACGAAACCTGCTTTATGCATAATTGCCTTTTAGACGGAAAAAACGCATTCTTACTGTGAAGGATGCGTTTTTACGTATTGTTTTCTTAAAGTTACTTAGCTCCATCGTATGCCCACCGATAATAGGATGCGCCATGAACGAATCCGGCTCCGAAAGCCGTCAGAATCATATTGTCACCCTTCCTCAGCTTCGACTCATTGTCCCACAAGGCCAGAGGGATGGTGGCGGCACTCGTATTGCCGTAGTGCTCGATGTTCACCATCACCTGATCCATCGGCAATTCAAGACGCTTGGCAACAGCCTCGATAATGCGCATATTGGCCTGATGGGGTACTACCCACTGGATATTGTCCTTGTTCAGCCCGTTACGCTCTGCTATCAAGGCGCAGTCGTCGCTCATATTGGTCACTGCATAGCGGAACACCGTGCGACCCTCCTGGTAGAGGTAATGCAGCCGATGGTCGACCGTGAAGTGGGATGGGGGGCTCACCGAGCCTCCTGCCTTTACGTGCAGGAAAGGAAGCCCCTTGCCATCAGCGCGGAGATAGGAGTCTATCAGTCCGATATTCTCCTCCTCGCTGCCCTCCAGCAGCACTGCCGCAGCACCGTCGCCGAAGAGGGGGCAGGTCTGGCGATCCTTATAGTCGGTCACCGACGACATCTTGTCGGCTCCGATTACAATAATCTTCTTGCTACGACCACTCTGAATCATCGACGCGGCCACATCGAGCGCATAGAGGAATCCGCAACAGGCACCCCAGAAATCGAATGCGAAGGCATTGTTCATCTTGAGCTTGCCCAGCACGATGCTGGCTGTTGACGGAAACTTATAGTCAGCAGTTGACGTTGCAACGATGACCGCATCAATGGAGTCCGGGTCCACACCTGTCTTCTGCAACAGCTGCTTGGCCGCCTTTCGCGCCATATAGGATGTGCCTAAGCCCTCTTCTGTCAGGATGCGGCGCTCCTTGATGCCAACACGCGTCATAATCCACTCATCGTTGGTGTCCACCATCCGCGACAGCTCCTCATTGGTGAGGATATAGTCGGGCACATAGCCACCAACGCCGGTGATTACCGCACTAATCTTATTGCTCATTACTCAGCAGCTTCCTCTTCTATCTTGACAGCTACCTTGCCACGATAGTAACCGCATGTGGGGCATACTGTGTGATATACATAGTAAGCGCCGCAGTTGGGGCATACTGCCAGTGTGGGTGCTACGGCCTTGTCGTGCGTACGACGCTTGGCCTGACGGGTACTTGATTGTCTTCTTTTAGGATGTGCCATAATTATTTACTATTTACAAATTTACTATTTACTATTCAATTCTTCAATTTTAAAAGCGCACTCCATCGGGGGTCGATCGACTGGCCGGACGCCTCGTCGCTGCTTCGGTCAGCTGAGAGTTCTTCCAGAACTTTACTCATAGCAGGGTTGCACTTGCCGGGTGCATGCACATGCTTGACGGGTATTGCCAGTACAATAAACTCATAGATGAGCCACGACACGTCGAGTATTCCTTCGTCCTCCGACACCGTTATGACATCATCTTCCTCAGAGTAGGCCGCACCGAGCTTGACCGTCAGACGGTTGTCAGCCTCTATGGGCTGCTCCATATCGTCCAGGCAGCGGTCACAGGCCACGGTCACTGTGCCCTCGGTATGAAACAAGAGTTCGAAAAAGCCGGTTGCCTTGCGTATAGACACCGACACGTGCAATGACCCATGCCTCAATTCCGAGCCGTCCAGCTCAGCAAAGAACGCGTCATCCAAATCGTATGACAAGGCTGTATCCTCGTCGGCAAGACTCTTCAGATCTATTCTAAACTGCTCTAAACTACACATAATCACACTTTTGGGCTGCAAAGTTACGAATTATTTTCCATATAAGGCAAGCGAATTTCATTTTTTTATGTTTTTAGCCGAAAATCAGGCGCTCAGGCCCGCCATTTTTACACACTTCAGGGGGCATCTGTGCAATCATTCAGCATGTTCTGTTCATCTCAATGCGGAAAGTGGTACCCTTACCCACCTCCGACGACTTGACGAAAATCTTGCCTTTGTGATACTCCTCCACTATACGGCGTGCCAACGACAGCCCCAGCCCCCAGCCTCGCTTTTTGGTGGTGAAGCCCGGCGTAAACACGTTCTTGATATCTTTCTTACGGATGCCCTTACCGTTGTCGGCCACCTCTATCGCCACACGGTTATCCTCTTCCAGGAGTGTCAGGTCGATACGCCCCTTTCCCTCCATGGCGTCCACAGCATTCTTGCACAGGTTCTCTATCACCCATTCAAAGAGCGAGGCGTTCATCTTGACAATCACTTCCTGGTCGGGCAGATGGCGCACTATCTCGACTCGCTTCGACGTCCGGCGGTCCATATAGTCCACCACATGCTTCAGCACCTCATTCATCGAGGCATCCACAGGCTCCGGCAGCGAGCCTATCTTCGAGAAGCGCTCGGCTATCAGCTCTAAGCGCTTCACGTCCTTGTTCATCTCGGGTATCAGCTCGTCGTCGGGATAGTTCTCCTTCAGTATCTCCACCCACGCCATCAGGCTCGATATGGGCGTGCCCAGCTGATGGGCTGTCTCCTTCGACAGGCCTACCCACACCTTGTTCTGCTCGGCACGCTTCGAGGCCAGCAGTGCGATGATGGCCACCACCACGAAGATCATCACGATGCCCAGCTGCCAGTAGGGATACTGCGAGAGGCGCTTCAGCAGCGTCGACTCATCGTAGCACACCAGCTGATACTCATCCTGAGCTGCCGCGTCGCCGGTGCTGTCGCCAAGCATAATCTTGATATAGTTCCCGCCGTCATACATCCTGCGGGCATAGCGGGCCACGTAGTCGGCTGAGTCGGCAGCCGTTCGCGCGTTCATCTTTATATTGCGATAGTCGGTCACGTTGCCCTCTGCGTCCATCACAATCACGGGAATCGTGTTGTTGCTCTGTATGACGTTCAGCACCAGCGACAGGTCGGTGTTCTCATCAGCATTGTTCAGTGCCTTCAGGGCTTCGGCCCAGGTCTCCATCTTGCGGCGTTCCTCCTGCTGCAGGTCCATCACCAGGTAGTGGGATGCCAACAGCGACACCACCGCGATTACAGCTGCTGCAATCACGAGAAGTATCTTCACCTGTCTTATCCTATCCGTCCACTGCATATTACCTTATTAACGGAAAACCAGCGCAATTATTGTACTGCGAGCCATCCCTTGCCCCGATTCCGCCGCACGGCACCCGTCACCGCCTGACCATTTTATGTGCTTTTTTGAAGAAAAACGAGGGAAAAGGTAGAAATATGGAAACAAAACCAATAGAATCAACCCCTGTAGTGATGCCTACTTTCACTACAGGGGCCGACGCAGTTTATAGTCATGACTGGCTGACAGCCAGAGTCAGCTCATTGCGCGAGCTGCTCAGATCTGCTCTTCCGTCGTCTCGTCGTATATTTCGAATGTGCTGATGTCAGAGCCCGTCAGGATGACACCATCCAGCACCACCTCTACGGCCACCGACTCAGGAGCTACGTATTTCTTCTTTTCCATATTGTTCTCGATCTGTTATTTTACCTCTTTCTTTCCGTTGATGATGTAGACACCCTTCTGCGTCTGGCTGACGCGACGGCCCTGCAGGTCGTAGCACGGGGCCTGGCTCTCGTCGGTGCCGATGCGCTCAATGCCCGTGGCGTCATCGCCCAGTCCGGCGATGGTGATGCGGGCCAGTGCGCCGCCGGGCACCACGAGGAAGGCCTTGCCGCCCTTCAGTGTTGCTCCGGTGTATCTGAAGTAGCCGAACTCACCCTTTTCGTTAGCCAGTGTATATACGGTGCCCTCGATGCTGCTCGTGGGGATGTCCACCTGTGTGCCCTGCAGTGAGTTGGTGGAATAGTCGCCCGTTCCCTCGCTGCTGGCTGTCACGAACATCGGTTCCTTCTCCGTCGACTTCATCAGCACGGCCTGGCCGCAGGGGATAATCTTGTCGGCAATCTCGTTCAGCGTGAGTTCCTTCCCGTCGCTGCTCAGCGTGGCGGTATAGACGGTGGTCGAGTTGTCGGCCCTCACGTTGCGGGTGTCGGTATAGAAGCTCGACCAGTACTGCACGCTCGTGCCGATTGTCACGGTAGTGAATGTAGTGCGCTTTGCAGTGAAGTAGCCGCCAGAATTGGGGTGGGCGTAAGCAGAAGAAATATTCTCAGCCGAATAGGTTGTACCGTGTCCACCCTTGATGCTTTCGCAACCTTCGAACATATTCTCATGCCCCTCAGCCCAGGTGTCGTTGCAATAGATAGTCTCGAGGTTGCTACAACCAATAAACATAAAACGTAAGTCGGTTGCATTGCTAGTGTCGAAGTTGCTAACATCGAGGCTGGTCAGACTAGTGCATCCCCTGAACATGGTGTGGAAATCAGTAACATCACTAGTATTGAAGTTTCTAAGGTCAAGATTGCTTAGAGCATTACATTCGTAGAACATGAAGCTCATATTTGTGACATTACCGGTATCAAAGCTACTGATGTCGAGACTTGCAAGATTGTTGCATAAGGCAAACATGACACTCATATCCGTAACTTTACTTGTATCGAAGTTACTCAAATCAAGACTGGTTATACCCGTACAACTCCAAAAAAGCCCCTCCATATTTGTAACCTGGCTTGTGTTAAAATTGTTTAGATTAAGACTGGTTAACCCACTACAACCGGCAAACATTTCATACATCATACTAACGTTGCTTGTATTAAAGTTGCTGACATCCAAGTCCGTAAGGCTGCTACAAACATAAAACATCCCACTCATATCTGTGACATTACTAGTGTTGAAATGACTGACGTCTATACTTTCGAGACTTTCACAGAACCTAAACATCTGGCTCATATCTGTGACCTTGCTGGTGTCAAAATGACTGATATCAACACTGGTAAGAGCAGTGCAAGCCATAAACATCCCAAACATGTTAGTGACATTTCCTGTATTGAAGTTGCTGAGGTCAAGGCTGGTAAGGCTGCTGCAATTGTTGAACATATAGCTCATATCAGTGACACTGTTAGTGTTGAATTGACTAAGGTCTATAGTTGTCAAGCTAGTGCATCCGGAGAACATAGAGCTCATATCTGTGACGTTGTTGGTATTAATGTTTTGAATACCTTCAATATCTGTTAATTCCGTTAATTCCCAAAACAGAGCCGATAAGTCAGTTGGATAGTAATCTTTACATGAAGCACTAAATATAACCTTTTTGATAGCGCTTCTTTCTTCTTCGTCACCCACTGCGCCCCAGCCATAGTGAATAGTAATACCCTGATCGAAGTAATCGCCACTGGTGTCATCTGTTAATACACCATATTCAAAGGTAAGCGTGCCTGCCGTGGGATTGAAGAGGGCATAGGACCTTGGGGTGGCTTCACCAGTGAAATAACCTCCAGAATTCGGATGAGCGTATGCAGACGAAGTCCTCTCTTCAGAGTAAGCGGTTCCGTCTCCACCTACGAGGTTTACACAGCCGGTGAAAACGTCCGAATGCCCACCTGCCCATGAGTCATTGCAATAGATTGTTCTAAGCTGGCTGCATCCTGAGAACATACCACTCAAATCTGTTGCACTGTTTGTATTGAAGCACCTGTTAAAGACACCAGGAGTTAGATCTAGGCTAGTTAGACTTATACAATTTGCAAACATCCTACTCATATTATTGGCCATGCTGGTATTTAGATTTTCAAGTCCATCGATTTCCGCCAGATTAGACATTCCTTCAAAGAATCCGCTAAGATCAGTCATTGCAACATTGTAACATTGCATCCAGAACTCAACTTTCCTCACATCACTCTTTCTGAAATCGATCTGCTGTGGATAGAAACTGCATGAATTCAAGTCCCAACCATTGCTGGAAACATGCTGGCCATAATACCCTGACATGAGTTTGTCAGCTGTCAGTTCCCCATAGGCGAATGTAAGAGTTTGCGTGCCACTGTCATAAATGACAAACGGTTGCGAATCATAGGCCCACCCCCTGAACGGGATAAGCATCACACACATCATTAATAATAGTTTCTTCATAATGGAATAATTTTGATTAATACTAATAGAATAACGTCAATAGCAGAGCCGACTATGCGGCTGCGACGCACAGAGGTACAGGCACAAAGAATGGCGTGGCCACTCTTATGCACTTAACCTTAGGGGCGAGTCTGGAAAATGGAACCCCTCTCAACAAATAAGAATGCCCCACGCCATAGGCGTGTGCATAGCTACGCTTGTTGAGAGAAAAGGCCGTAATCCAGTCTTTCCCTTCTGCTTCATAAATCGAACTTATTCCAAAACGAGTTTTCCAGACTTCTTCGGTTAAGTGCGAAATAAAAGCTAATGCATCTGCGGCTCGGATTTCTCCCAAGCCGCTGCAAAGATAGCAATTTTTCCCGATTCCGCAATCATATTACCAACATTTTTTTCAATATCGCACTCGTTTTTCCTTCTCTTCGGCTACAGTCATGTATTATACCCTATCCCGCGATACCTATTTGGGAAAGTAATCCGCCACTACCGCGAACTATCAGTCACTGCTACCAACAACCCTATCCTACCGACAGTTCCACCGTCTGGACTCGCCAGGACTGTTTGAACTACCGGCAGTCCAGCCCCTGGACTGACCATAGGGTTGGCCAGCAGTGCCGAGGCAGCACCCGTCTGAGAAAATTTTTCACGGTTTTTGTTGCCACTGTTGCCACTAAGCGCGTTACGCGCTGACTATCAGCTGGTTACGAAGTGGCAACAACCCCATTTCTCTTGCCACTCTTGCCACTGCCGTTGCAAGCGCTAAACACCTGTAAATCAGAACGTTTGGCATAGTGGCAAGAGTGGCAAGAGGATAAAACAAATCAGTCTGAAGGATAACTGTTTTTTTCCAACAATTGCTTGGCAAGCTCTATTGTTTTTGCTATCAATTCTCCAGTTGGTTCAACATAGGGTATTACGTCTTCCTCTACGAGTCCATAAGTGTCATCATAATCACCTGTCTGGCGCATGGTGAACAATTTGTGGTACAGGCGCCCTGCCTCTTGTGGAAATATACGCGTCTTAATAAAATGCAGCCCAAAAAGATGAATAACTCCGCTATGACTTTGTGCCGTGTCACCATTAGCAATTAGTAATGCCGACACGGCATTGTAGGCTGCATAGTAAAGGCGATTGGCTATAGTCTCCCAATATTTCAGCCCCATTACACCTTTCGCCTGTTCGTAAGCACGCAGGGCTTTTTCTATACGGAACTCCACAACAGCTCCGCGTTCTTCTGCCGATAGACTCATAATGCAACGCCCTCCTTCATCACATTTTTATAAAAAGGCGTAAAACTTTTGGCATTCCATTCTTTAGTGGTGTACATGATGGGATTGATAATCTCGTCAATCTGCCACCCAAAAGCGCGAATAGGATATGAAATCTCGTCCATATCAGCCTCGGTGATGCTATCCTTATCGAGCAGGATGAGTACGTCCCAATCACTGTCAAGACGCGCATCACCACGAGCACGTGAACCAAACAGAATGGCCTGCCCCCTACGAGGAGCAGCCTCTTGCAAAATCTTATCTATGCCATCAGCAACAATCTGCCTGCTTGCTCTTCTGATTATACTTGCCATCACTTAGTGCTTTAAGAATCTATCACGATGCAAAAGTACAAAAAAAAATGCAAAGACGAAACATATTTAGGAAGAAAAATCAGAGCAAAGCCTTATTCAATAAGAATCTAACATACTAAAAGAGTCCCGAACCACTCTCGTGATTCGGGACTCGCTTGAAAGATGGCGGCCT